>CAZHMV010000002.1:0-150531 GCA_964532665.1 uncultured Anaerolineales bacterium | reverse complement strand
CGATGAGTACCATCGGAAAGTAGCCCATCACTTCGTGACGGCAGCGGATCACCACATACGGGGGTAGTCTATGCGAGTATTGATCTGGCATGTCGAGAAGTTTGTTTGCAAAATCACCGAGCGAGGTCGTTCGCCTATTGTCGAGGAGTCTGAGGAGCCGGTCACGGCCGTCGAAGACGCGCTGCTCTTGCTGGTGAGTGTGGAGAAAGCGGACGAAGCGGATCCGGCCGGCGTCGCCCAGAAAGCCGCGGACGAGATTGCCGCCCATGCAACGCAGCTCAAGGTGGACACCGTCGTCGTCCATCCCTTTGCCCACCTGTTCGGCGACCTCAGCCGGCCTCGCACCGCCGTCAAAGTTCTGGACGCGACCGCCGAAGGGCTGCGTGCCCACGGGCTAACGGCCATTCGCACCCCCTTTGGCTGGTTCAACGAGCTTGAAATCAAGGCCAGGGGGCATCCACTGTCCCGCCTGGCACGCATTATCACCGTAGATCAGAAATGACGGATATGCCTGCCCGTGTCACTGCTTTCGGCCACAGGGACCCTGTGTCGGTGCCGGATGTGCTCCTCATCGAGGATGCCTGGCGCTTCCGGGCGGCCATCAAGGCACAACTGATGGAGCTGGGTTTCGAGGTATTGCGGTTGCCAACCCTGGAGGCCGGCGTCAAACTGCTGACGGCCCTGCATCGGGCCCGCCCTCGCCTGGTTATCGTGGACACGATCGGGCAGCCGCACGTGAGTGGACTGCTCCCTCAACTGAGGGCTGCGGCTGAGGGTATCCCCATGATCCTGTGTACGGGGCCGTTTGACCGAGAGATGTCGCACTTCAATCCCGATGACTGGGCTGCGATCCTGGTGCGGCCCTTTAGCATCGGAGATCTGGTGGGCAAAGTGGTACAGCTTTTGGGGGAGGCGTGATGGGTGATTCGCGGTACATGAAGCGTGACTGGCGTCGGCGGATACGGGTGGTTGCCGGCCTGATGCTGGCAGCCGGGCTGATAGCCTTGGCGGCTGCCGGCCCTGCCCCTGTCCACGTAGCACACACCAACACGGTCCACAGCGCATCAGGATGGGTGAACGATGTCGCGACGGCCACGGCGCCCGTCCTCATCTCAGCCATGTACTACGACGGCTACGCCAGCAACGATGCCGACGAGGCTTTTGAGTTGACGAATGTTTCCACAGTAGCCATCGACTTGCAGGGTTGGATCGTTCAGGACAACAGCGACGCTGTGGTGTTTCCGGCCAGCGAGTTGGACCCCGGCGAAAGCATTTGGATCACCCGATCGCGTGTCGCCTTCGCAGACTCCTTTGGCTTTCAGCCCGACTGGGTGATGGATCCAACCGATCCTCTGGTGCCATCGCTGGGCGGCGGGCCGCTCCGTTTGGGCAACTCGGGCGATCAGCTCACGCTTTGGGACAGCGCCGGCCACCTCATCGATGCCATGGTGTACAAGGGAGGCAATACCCACATCGACGGCTGGGTTGGGAGGTCGGTGAAGCCATACGCGCCCAGCTCCACCTTCGCTGAGAGTGGGCAGGTTCTCTATCGGAAAATGGATGAAGAAACAGGGCTGCCGATACCCGACACAGACAGCGCCGCCGACTGGGCTCAGGACCCAGGCGATCCGATCCATGGCCGGCGTGTTCGCTATCCGGGTTGGGACATCGAGAGCTTCTTCCGCCCGACCCAGGTGACTGCGACGGCCACCCTGACCGTGGTCATTGGCCCCGACCACCTCTTCCGAACAGTGACCCAACAGATTCAGCAGGCACAGGAGAGCATCCAGTTTCACGGCTACACCCTGGAGCACCCGCTCATTGCCCGGGTGCTGGCCGACCGGGCACGGGCCGGCGTGGACGTCACGCTCCTGCTGGAGGATGGGCCGGCCGGCGGCATCACGTGGGAAGGGAAATGGGCCGCCCGCGAGATTGGAGAGGCCGGCGGCAAGGTCTATCTGATGGTGAATCGGCCAACCGAGGGCATCCACGACCGCTATCGCAGCCATCACCCCAAGGTGTTCATTATCGACCACCGACTGGCGATGGTCGGTTCGGAGAATCCGGGGCCGGGCGGTATGCCGAGTGATGACCTCTCGGATGGGACAGCCGGCCATCGCGGCGTGTATCTGATCACCGATGCGCCAGGGGCCGTGGCCGGCCTGCAAGAGCTGTTCGACGCCGATCTGGACCCCGCACGGCATCGCGACATCCGTCGGTGGCCGCTGGACGATCCGAACTACGCCCCGCCCGACTGGTTTGTGCCGGAAGACATGTCCGGCGGCGACATTTATCGGGTTTACTGGCCGGATCCGCTGACCGTTCATGGCGCGTTCCAGTTTCAGATCATCAGCTCACCGGAGAACAGTCTCAACGCGCATGGCGGGCTGCTGGGGTTGGTGGGCCGGGCCGGTGACGGGGACACGCTGTACGTCCAGCAGTTGCAGGAGCCGCCGTACTGGGGCCCGATTAGCGGCTCGCCTGGTACGGACCCGAATATCCGCCTGGAGGCCTACATCGCGGCTGCGCGCCGTGGGGCTCGGGTGCGGATCATGCTGGATCGCTACTTCGACGATCCGGCCTCGCCCCGCAGCAATGCGGCGGCCGTTCGTTACGTGAACCAGGTGGCTGCGGAGGAAGGGCTGGACCTGCAGGCGCAGCGGAGCAACCTGACCGGGCTGGGCATTCACAACAAAATGGTGCTGGCCCAGATCGACGGGGCCGGCTACGTGCATGTGGGCTCCATCAACGGGAGTGAGGCGGCTAACAAGATCAATCGGGAAGTCGCTCTCCAGGTTCAGTCAGATGCGGCGTACGACTATCTGGCACGTATGTTTGATCTGGACTGGGCGTTGTCTGCGCCGGCGGTCTTGCTTCCGCTGGTGACGAGGAATTAGACGTGGCGCACTGCGTATCTGCATGCTGGGTGATTTCGGGCTAATGTGATATCCCACACTTGCATACCGGAACCTGCCAGGTATAATGATGTGCGGATCGTTGCTACGCAGCCACCCTCCGGCAGGTCGTTTCACCCTTCGTCGTCCATCGGCTGGAGTAAAGGCCCAACGATCCGCAAGCGTTTAGGCGGGGGTTGGAACGCGACGGGCCAAAGGCCGTGGTCGAGTTTGCCTCCCAGACGGAGCGATGGCGGCGACGGGCAATCGAGGAGTGAGAATATCAGTGTAAGGAGGGTTTCGATGAGCTACCGACGTGGATCCATTGTGATGGCCGGCCTGCTCCTGGGGTTGTTGCTGGCGCTTCCTTTCATTCCCCTGCCCTACGACGCGCTTGACTGGACAGCGTACTCGCAGCCCTACGAGCTGACGCAGACCCCCACCAGCACAGCCACCCTGATGCCAACGAGTACCGCGACGAGTGTTGCCACGACCACAGCCACACTGACACTAACACCGCCGGCCAATCTGACTACGACACCAACCCCCGGCCACCGCAACTACATGCCGTTGATCCGGCGGTCCTCTCGGTAGAGGGTTCACCGCCATGGCCAACGGCACGCTTGTCGCACAGCAGCAGTCGAGGCCCGAACCTGCTTATGCCTGAGTCGCCGAGAAACACCAATGCTGGGATACTTAACATAAGTATTTGGGGCGGAAACATGCAAAAGGGCAGCGTCGGCCCGATGCTGCCCTTTTGCATGTTGAGATCAGCCCGATAACCGGATCAGGACCGTTTCTCCTCCACAATGATTTCCCACTCGCAACGGCGAGAAACGATGTCCAGATAGAATTCCCCTTGCTCGTCCAGATAGGATTCTCCGCTCTCCATGACGCGTTCATTCACGGCGAGGCCCACCAGGCGGTCATCCGAGTGATGTACGAAGACGGTGATATACCCCGGGCGGTGGCTGGTGGAATGTTTCATCCAGCGGATGCGCCACTCCTGGCTGGAGATGGGGAAGGACTCCGTCTTCTTGTTACCGTCACCTCGCCAGGAGGCAACTTCGACCCAGTCATCGTTTGCAGCATAGATTTCGGCGGTCATGTACCCTTTCTCTCGCACAGTAGTCTGACGCGTGGCTGCTGGCCAGACATCTCTCCCATGCTCACCTGGCGTGATTATACTGAAGTGAAGGTCAGAAGTCAAGAGTTTATATCAAGTTTTACGGTTGGGATTTGACCATAGAAGGGATCGATGCTACAATTGGTTTTGCTGGTCAGTTGGCCCCCATCGTCTAGCCTGGCCCAGGACATCACCCTTTCAAGGTGGAGACAGGGGTTCGAATCCCCTTGGGGGCACTAGCTATAGCACCACACGTGGTCAGGAGCGGCGAATTCCGAATTGACATGAGCCCGGCTATTGCAGGCCGGGCTTTGTTTTTCCTGATGAAGATCAGCAGCGGCCTGGGTATTGTCACCAGCCTGGAGCGAGAGCCGGCGGCCAACCCGGCCGAGATTCGACGGCTGGCACGCATGGGTGTGGACGGCATCATCGCTGATGACGTGGCCCTGTTGGCGCGGGTTCTGAACGAGACGTCCCTTTCCAGGTGTGGAGGGGAGTCAACGTGAGCGGCGGCACACCATTATGGATGGCTAGGTGGCTGGATGGCTGGATGGCTAGCACTAATCACTCAGCCAACTAGCCATCTAGCCAAGTAGCCATCTATCTCCGGGAGAAACCCTGGATTGGCGACAGAGCATCAAGACCTGGCACGCAAGTCAGTCGAGCTCTACTACGACCGGCAGGCTGAGCGGGAATGGGAACGGCTGGATCGCCACCGCACTGAGTTCGCAGTGACCATGCGGGCGCTGCGCGAACATCTGCCCCTGCCGCCGGCCCATCTGCTGGACTGCGGCGGCGGTCCCGGTCGCTACGCCATTGAGCTGGCCCGTGCCGGCTACACCGTCACGCTCTTTGACCTGTCGTCTGAGAATCTGCAACTGGCCGAGATGAAGGCGGCCGAGGCCGGCGTGACTCTGGCCGGCCACGAGCAGGGCACAGCCACCGACCTCTCTCGCTTCCCCGATGCAAGCTTCGATGCCGTTCTCCTGATGGGACCGCTCTATCACCTGTTGGAGGAAGGTGATCGCCGGCAGGCCCTGGCCGAAGCCTACCGCGTGCTGAAGCCCGGCGGTCTTCTATTTGCGGCCTTCATCGCCCGCTACGCCGGCCTGCGCTACGCGGCTGCCCACGAGCCAACCTGGCCCCTGGAGCAGCCGGCGCTGTTAGAGTCGATTCTGGACACAGGTGTGCTGCCTCCTCGGGAAGAAGACGGTCGGGTCTTCGTCGCCCACTTCGCTCACCCCAACGAGGTCGGTCCCCTCTGCCGGCAAGCGGGCTTCGAGGTCCAGGTCGTCCTGGGCGTTGAAGGCCTGGTGAGCATGATCGAGGATGAGGTGAACGCCCTCTCCGGCGAAGCCTGGGATACCTGGGTGAACCTCAACTATCGCGTGGCGGCAGACTCCTCGATCCATGGGTGTGTCGAGCACCTGTTGGTCGTCGCCCACAAGCCTCGCTGGCGAGCGGTGCTGTGCCAGATCGCCCGGCAGTTGGAGGAGGCCGGCGTGCCCTACAAGGTCGTCGGTGGGACATCGGCTGCACTGCACGGCGTCCCGGTGCCGGTGAAGGATCTGGACCTGGAGACAGATGCCGATGGTGCCTGCCGCTTCCAGGATCTGTTCACCAGCTACGCCGTGGAGCCCGTCACCCTGAGTGAGACGGAGTCCTATCGCTCTCACTTTGGCCGCTTCGACTTCGATGGCGTGACGGTGGAGGTCATGGGCGATCTGCATCGGCGCGAAGCCGGCGATTGGGTGCCGACGGCAACCGCGACAGAGAGCGTGGTGTATCTGGACGGCGTGCCGGTACGCGTTTCGTGGTTGGAGGAGGAGGTGCTGGCCTACATCCGGCGTGGCCGGCTGGACCGCGCGGCTCTGTGCCTGTCCCACTGCGATCATGGCCGGCTGATGGCGCTGCTGCGCGGAGATCGGACAACGAGTGTCCTGTGAGGGCGACTTGCGGGAAACATACCCGTGAGGTGAGTTGAGCGCGAGACAGAGGTGGCCTATGATCCATTCCAGTCACTTCCAGGAGCTGTTCACCGGTTACACTGTGGAGCCCGTCACCCTGAGTGAGACGGAGTTCTATTGCTCTCACTTCGGCCGCTTCGACTTCGACGGAGAGCGTGGTGGACCTGGATAGCGTGCCGGAAGTCCACGACCCTGTGCAGAGCAGGTAAGTGTGTTCCTCCTGAGAGGTATGACTGGACAGACGTCCAGATGTGTGGTAAGATGTTATTGTATTCTTGAAGTTTGGAGGTGAATCATGTCCACTGAGATCGCATCAATCCGCAAGATCACCATTTCGCTCCCGGTGAATCTGGTTGAGTTCGCTGATCGTCAGGCTGCTCAACTGAACATCAGTCGCAGCCGGTTCATCGCACGCACATTGTCCCAGGTCCAGGCCATGGAGGAAGAAAGCCTGGCAGTCGAGGGCTATCGCTTCTATGCTCAGGAAGCGGCCGACTTCGCGGCTGCCAGCGCGGGTGCGGTAGCGGAGGCATTCGAAAATGCCCGTTGAGCGGGGTGAAATCTACTGGGTTGAGTTTGATCCCGTCAAGGGCAGTGAGCAAGGTGGGCTGCGCCCGGCTCTCGTCGTCCAGAACGACGTTGGCAATCGCTACAGCCCCACGACTGTGGTCGTAGCCATCACGACGACTTTGCCTCCCCGACCCTACCCCTTCGTTGTGATCATTGAGCCCGAAGAGAGTGGTCTGCCAACCCGTAGCGCAGTCAATTGTGCTCAGATAGCCACCATCCAGCAGACCGATCCCGGTTCGCGGCTGCGACCGCCACGCGGAGAGTCGGAAGTCTCCTGTATTGGGCGGCTGAGCCCAGAGCGAATGACCGAAGTGGATGAGGCACTCAAGTACAACCTGGCCCTCAGGTAGGCGGGGTCAACCAGGTATTGGAGGTGACTGTGACGGACCGTGCCCTTTGCTTCGTCTGCCGAAAGCACCGTGGCGAGGAGCCGGTGCCGGGTGGCCCAATCTACGAGGACGATTTGGTCTACGCCAGCCATCAGGCAGTGCCGGCAGGGGGCCGCACATACCTGGGCTATTGCTTCGTCGATCTTCGTCGCCACGCCCCTGGCCTAGCCGACCTGACGGACGCGGAAGCCCAGGCCATAGGCCGGTTGGTTGCCCGCCTCAGCCGCGCCCTCAAAGCGGAACTCCACGCCGAGAACGTGTACGCTTTCGTTGTTGGGGATCGTGTACCCCACCTGCACATCCATCTCATCCCACGTCATCCTGGTGCTCCACAGGAGTACCGGGGCGTGCGCGTAGACGAGTGGCCCGATGCTCCCCGAGGAGATCAGGCTGAAGTCGCAGCTCTGGTGAACCGCCTGCGGCTGCGGCTCCAGCGCGAGATGCCAGACTCGGCAGATTCAATTTTCGAGGAGTGAGGCACGCCTACGTGCCGGACGGAGCCGCAGCCCTTCGGCGGGCTCAGGGCAGGCTCTTGGGGCCGGCCCTGGGCCGGCCCAGGCCTCAGGACAGGCTCTGGGGGTGCTGACTCCTCAGATCTCGATCTACCGAGACCGATCTGCCGGCGGTCTGGGCAACCAGAGCCGAATTCGTGCGTAGAGAGATGGTGGGAGGTGAAACACAGTGAGTGCACAAAGGTCCGAGCAGCAGCGCGAGCGAATGACAATGGCCGTGGCTTTCATTGTTATCGGTCTCGTGCTCCTGATTGCCCAATTGACAGACCTGGGGTCGTGGGCTCTGCTATTCCTGGGCCTCGGATTCCTGGCGATGTTCTTCTGGAGCCGTCACTATGGATGGCTTGTGCCGGGCGGCATCCTGACCGGACTGGGGACGGGGATCATCATGGTGACTGCGGTGCAGAATGTGCCGGAGGACTTCGAAGCTGCCCTGTTCCTGGTGCCGCTCGGACTCGGTTTCATCCTGATCTGGGTGCTGGATGTACTGTTCATGAGGGTCAGCAACTGGTGGCCTCTGATCCCAGGCGGAATCATGGTGCTGATCGGACTGGCAGTGGGCATCGGCGGTGTTGCCCTAGACATCCTTCAGTTCGTCGGAAACTGGTGGCCGGCCATTCTGATTATCATCGGCGCATGGATTATCTTCACCATCTGGCGCGAGAGCGGGCCGGCCACCGAGCCAGCACGGGGCGAAGGGACAGGGGAGTAACAAATGCGGGATCGGGGTCAAAGCCCCACGCAAATACAAAAGCGCGTCGTCGGCCAACGGATCACGGTCGGGGAGCGAACGATTCAACCTGTCGCGCAGGTGGCCGGCTGGTTCGGTTCCGGTGGCAGCGACACCGCTGGCGCGTGGCTACGTGTCACGCCCATCGAAGTCGTAGTGCGCGAAGAGGACGGACCCGAATACCGGGTCGGCATGACCGATCCTACGCGTGAATCCATGCGAGGGATCATTTTTTCTGCGCTTCTCGTCGCCAGTGTGTGCTGGTTGTTCATGTTTATGCTCCGCCGAAAGCGGGCGTGATGAACTCTGACCCTCAACCTCAGCGGTCAGCATGAAGGGCAGACGGTCCGCCGACCATCGAGCGCGGCAAGGAGGCACACTCATGAGTGAGAAAGTGATGCAGGTAACGCAACCCATCGAACAGATGTTGGAGCGCCTGAGTGTAGATACGGTGTTTGGAGAACCCACCACGGAGGGCGACGTCACCATCATTCCCGTCGCAGAAGTCGGCATCGGCTTCGGATACGGATTCGGTTGGGGTCAGGGCCCCGGTGAGACCGCTGAAACGGGCGAGGAAGCTGCCGGCACTAGCGAAGGCGGCGGTGGGGGCGGCGGGGCCGGCGGTCGCGCAAGACCCGTTGGCTACATCCGCATCGCCCCCGACAGCCTTACGTTTCACCCGATCAACGACGAGACGCGTATTGCTCTCGCCGGCATTGCCATGGGGGCGTGGGCCGTCTTCTGGATTAGCAAGACAATCCGGGCCTGCGCCAGAACGTGCGCGGACGTTGTCGCCGAGAAATGCGGTAGCGCAGAATCAGAAGCGTAACGCGTGAGCGAGAGACGCGGCTGGTTGTCCGCAATCGCTGCCGCCTACGCCGCTGGGTCCGATACCTGGACGGAAGATAGTGTGACGGTGCGGCGGGTGGCCGGCGGATTCAACAACGCGCTGTACCGGGTAGAGACTGACGGGCACCAATACGCCTGCAAGCTGTGTGTCGTTGATGAGCGCCGACGCGCGACACGCGAGTTCGGAGCGCTCAGCTTGCTCCACGCAGCAGGGCTGGAGATCGCTCCGCAGCCGCTCTGGTTGGATGAAAGCTGCACCATCGCTCCTTACCCGGCCGTCGCCTACCGCTGGCTGGCCGGTGAGCCGCTCGGCTCATCGCTCTCGGCACCGCAATTGGCAGCATTGCTCGACAGTCTGCAACGTTTGCACACCGTTCAGCCGGGCGACTTTGAGAGCTCCGACATCCCTGATGCGGTTTTTCACTGGTTTGACTTCGTGCCGTACCTGGCTGAACTGCGCGACTTCTTCGACGAGTACGGACCGTGGCTGGCAGGTACTGATTCGGACGGGCGAGGATTGTATGGTCGGTTGGCCCAGTTGGTTGATAGCTGCACCAATGCCATCCTGACCTCAGAGGTGAATCCAGGCCGCGAGAGTGTGTCGTTGCGCTTGTGTCGCGTGGACCCGAACCTGGCAAACACGGTGTGGGGCGGGGATGGCCGGCTGCGCTGGGTAGACTGGGAGTACAGCGGGTGGGGCGATCCCGCTCTGGAACTGGCGGAGCTGCGCTGGCATGCGGCGCTGGTCGGACTGAGCGAACAACAGCACATCTGGCTGCGGGAGGGGTATCCCCGGCCAGCCGGCGACGACGCTTTCGAGGAGCGACTCGCGGTGTGGGATCGGCTCCTGGCGACACGCTGGCCCTTCCTGATTCTGCGCTGGCTGTGGAGCGAATACCATGGCCCCGACCGGGAGCGATTGACCAGGCCGGCCGCCGATCCAGCTCAACTGCGCGCCCGCCTCGTCCACTTCATCGAACGGGCTGAGTACATGGCAGCCGGCGATGAGAAGGCAAACAGGTAGCAACGCCGTAACATGCGCCCAGCGTATTTTCGGTAGCGGGCCACGGTTTCATTCGTGGCTACCACGGGTCAAGGAGTACAGTCAAATGGCCACCAACGGGGAAGCACCGACCCTGTTCACCGTTCTGGACACACCAGTCAAGGTGAAGCCGGCCGTATTAGGCAACCTTCTGGCATCGTGGGGCGTACTGTCGAGGATGGCCGGCCGGCGGCATCCGGAACGTTCCTGGCCGGCCCGCCTCATGGTCGGTGCACTATCCACAGCCACGCTGGTTGTCGCCGACATCGGCCACGCCATGGCTCACATTGTCAGCGCTTGCTATGCCGGCGCGCCGATGGACGAAATCCTCGTTTCCCCGGAGATGCCGCGCACCATCTATTTCGACAATGACGTCCCACCCCAGGCGCACCGCATGCGCGCCCTGGGCGGGCCGATCTACAGCGCACTGGGCTTGCTGTCCAGTCTGCTGTTGCGTGGCCTGGCACCGCGCGACTCGCTGGCCCACGAATTGGCCGGCTGGTCATGCATCGGCCACGGCTTCATCTTCACGGGGAGCCTGGCACCGCTGCCCATCGTGGATGGTGGCTCTATCCTCAAGTGGACGCTGGTGGAGCGCGGCCGCACGCCGGCTGAGGCTGACGCCGTCGTTCAGCGGGTCGATCTGGCTAGCGGTACCCCCCGAGCGGTCATTGAGCAGTTGTTGCGGGAGAACCCCTACCTGCCCGGAGCGAGGGAGACGGTGGCTGCACTCCAGGCACGTGATGTGCACGTGGCCATTATCAGCAGTGGCCCGCTGATCCAAGCCGAAATGGTGGCCGATGAGTTGGGTATTGGGCCGGTTTTCGGCAACGAGATTCTGTTCGAGAGCGATGGTGCGGGTTGGGTCGTCAGCGGTCGGGTGCGTGCTCACGTTGCGTTGCACGGAAAAGGCGCGGCATTGGAGGGTCTGCAGGCGCGACTGAATGTTGCGCCGGACCAGTGCCTGGCCGTAGGCGACGCTATCGGCGACGTCCCGCTGTTCGAGCGGGCGGCTGTCGGCGTGGCGGTCAATCCCGGCCGGCCAGAGGTTGCCGCCGCCGCAGACATCGTCCTCCGAGAGCCGGACCTGCGCCCTCTGCTGCGTTGCCTGCACCAGCACGCGCCGCACCTTTGGCCCTGGGCTGGTCGATGAGATGTTGAATAGATGTGGCGGAAACCGGAAACAGAATGACTTGACTGACCAGAACATCTGTACTATGCTTCGCACAGGCCGCAAATACTCACGCTCCCGCTGGTAAGGTCGAGGCGATTGATCGCGCCATCGAGGCTCAGTAGATCCAAATTTGAGGAGTCAGCACCCCCAGGTGCGGTTCTCCTCCGCTACAGGATTCCTGCCCACCGCGAACGAAACGGAGACTGATGAACCCACTGCAGACGGACTCGTGGAAAGAGCTGAATAGCCAGGTCGTGACCTGTGAGGCGTGTTCCCGCCTGGTCGCTTACCGCCAGGAAATCGCCCGCACGAAGCGGCGGGCCTTTCGGGACTGGGAATACTGGGGGCGCCCGGTGCCGGGCTTCGGCGACCGGAACGCGCAACTGCTGATCGTGGGGCTGGCGCCGGCAGCCCATGGTGCCAACCGCACCGGGCGCATGTTCACCGGCGATAGCTCCGGCAACACGTTGACGGCGGCTCTGCATCGTGCCGGCTTCGCCAACCAGACCACATCGGAGCATCGAGATGATGGTCTGCAACTGCACGGCGCTTTCATCACCGCTGTGGCGCGCTGTGCTCCGCCCAAGAACCGGCCAACCCGGCAGGAGCAGCTCAACTGCCGGCGCTTTCTGGCGCGGGAACTGGAGCTATTGTCATCCGTGCGGGTGGTGCTGGCCCTGGGACGCATCGCATTTGACGGCTATCTGGCGCTGTTGCGAGATCAGGGCGTGGACGTGCCGCGCCTGGCCTTCCGCCACGGGGCGTGCTACGAGTTCGAGCCGCCTTTGCCGACGCTGGTTGTCTCCTACCATCCCAGCCGGCAGAACACCCAGACGGGCCGGCTGACCCAGGCCATGCTGGACGACGTCTTCGAGCAAATCCAGCAGATACTCGTACGGCTCTCTTAGGTCATTCCATTCGAGAGATATCTGTGCACATTGCAGAGAGCATCACTTGTCGAAGGGCTAAGGGCAGGCTCTCGCCCAACATAGGGAGCTCTTTTCGAGAGGAGAACGAAGGGAGGAGGAACATGAGTAGCAACGAACGCTCTATCCAGCAAGAGCAATTCATCAAAGCACCGACCGAGCACGTCTATGAGGCATTGACCGTGGCCGGTGACCTGGCGGGATGGCTGTGCGATTACGCGCGCACCGCCCCACGGCCTGGTGGCCGCTTTGAGGCGCGTTGGCGCAGCGGGTACGAGGCGCGGGGACACTTCACTGAACTGAGACCCGATGGAGTGGGCTTCTCCTGGCGGGGAACGGACGAGCCGGGCGAGACCCGGGTTTGGTTTGACCTGATCCCGGCCGAGGGTGGTACGCTGGTGCGTGTCACCCACAGCGGCTTCGGACCGGAACCGGAGTGGGAGAAACCCCTGGCCGAGGCCGAGAAGGGCTGGTCCATGAGCCTGGAGAACCTGGCTTCGCTCCTGGAAACGGGGATCGATCTCCGTCTGGCTCGACAGCCATTCCTGGGCGTCGGTCTTGAGCCGCTGGACGCGCAACGAGCCGCCAGGGAAGGCATCGCGGCGGAGGCCGGCGTCTACCTGACGAATGTGATCGAAGGGGCCGGTGCCCAGGCAGCCGGCCTTCAGAAGGGTGATGTCATCGTGGCCATTGAGGACGTCGAGGTGCGGGACTTCGACAGCCTGGTGGCTGGCTTGCGCGCCTACCGCGCCGGTGACGGTGTAGAAATGACCTTCGTGCGTGGGCAGGAGCGCATGGCGACCACTGTGGAACTCGGCTCCAGGCCCAGGCCGGAGGTTCCCGAGGACCTGGATGCACTGGTGGCCCGAGTCGAGGCGGAGCAGGCGAAGGTCAACGGTGAACTGGCGGAGGCTGTGGCCGGGCTGACGGAGGATCTGGCCGGGCGAGAGCCGGCCCCAGGCGAGTGGTCAGTCAAGCAGACCCTGGCCCATCTGTCCGTCACAGAGCGGGACATCCTCTACTGGTACGGCCAGATCATCCTGGGCGAGTGGGCCAGCGAAATGACGGGTAACCCGAGTACGGTGCCCGAGAAGCTGGCCATGACGCTGGCGGCCGCCCCAGCCGTGCCAGCGCTGCTGGAGCGCTTCCAACAGGATCAGGCAGAGAGCCTGGCTTTCATCCGGTCGCTGAGGCCCGATATTGTGGCCCGCAAAGCGCGCTATCGACGCATTGCTGAGATGGCGTTGGAGATGTTCGACCACACGCGGGAGCACATTGGCCAGATACGAGCGGCGGCTGAGGTTGCACAAGGTGGGTAGCAGGCGCGGTTAGGTCTTCCTCGCCGGCTCCTGGCATGAGGCTGCCCTCTCCGATCTGCCGAAGGCCAACTCCCAAGGCAAAGCATAGCTACACTCGCGGAGGTGAGTGACGAGATGTCCGATTGGCATCCCACGTTGAACGGTGACCCCCTTCCCTGGCTGTTGGAGCCTGACCCCGACAACCCTGGCGCCCGCTACTTCGCGCTTGTGGATCTGTTGGATCGGCCGGCAGATGATCCGGAGGTGGGCGAGGCAAAGCACGCTGTCATGACCAGCGGCCCGGTGCTGGCCATCCTCGATGCCCAGGAACCCGACGGCTGTTGGGTCAAGCCGGGCAGTGGTTACTCGCCCAAGTATCGCGGTACTGTCTGGCAGATCATCTTCCTGGCTGAGTTGGGCGCCGACCCGGCCGACGAGCGAGTGCAGCGGGGCTGTGAGTACGTCTTGAGCCACAGCATCGCGCCCAACGGGGCATTCTCAGCTTATCAGAAGCCGGTGAATAGCGGTGCCATTCACTGCCTGAACGGCAATCTGTTGTACGCCTTGCAGCGCCTGGGCTTCGGTGATGACGAGCGTGTGCAAGGGGCGCTGGACTGGCAGGCGCGGGCCATCACCGGCGAGGGCGACTTCAAGTATCTCAAGTCGGGCACGTGCGGGCCGGCTTTCGCTTGCAGCGTCAACGAGAGCCAGTCGTGTGGCTGGGGTGCCAACAAAGCCATGCGGGCACTGCTGGCGGTGCCGCCGGATCGACGCACCCCGGTCATTGAGCGGGCCATCCAGGCCGGCGCCGACTTCCTGTTCAGCCGCGACCCGGCCGTGGCCGACTACCCCTACACCACGCGGGTGAGTTCCACCTGGTTCAAGTTCGGCTTCCCGCTGAGCTACTGGAGCGACGTGCTGGAGACCACAGCAGTGCTGGTGGAGGCGGGCTATGGCGGCGACCCCCGACTGGCCAATGCGCTCCAATTCATCCTGAGCAAACAGGATGACCGAGGCCGTTGGAAGCTTGAGAACTCGCTCAACGGCAAGATGTGGGCCGACATCGAGGAGAAGGAGAAACCGAGCAAGTGGATCACCCTGCGCGCGCTGCGCGTCCTGAAGCGCGTAAGAGTGGCTACCACCTGACGCTGTTTGTAGTGAGCCGTTCGTAGTGAGCCACGCAGCGACGCGGAGTGGCGTTGGTACGGCACTCCACTTCGTTGCGTGCCTGACTACGAACATGTTGTGGGAGAATACCCATGAACGAATTGACAGCGTGGTTGCTGGAAGGCCCGCCCTGGGTGCAGTACCGCACCCGGGTAGACCTGCTGGGCCAGCCAGAAGACGATCCGGAAGTGCTGGCTGCCCGGCATGCGCTGGTCGCCCATCCCCAGGTGCAGGGATTGCTGGGGGAGTTAGCCGGCTGGCCCGGCCCCCCACTCAAGCGTCATAACGACGCAACCCACCCTTTGCACAAACTGACGTTCGTCGCCGACCTTGGTCTGCGGGCCGGCGATCCTGGTGTGGACCCAATCATCGAACGTATTCTGGCCCACCAGTCGCCAGAGGGCGCTTTCCAGGTCCGGGTTAACATCGCCCCGCGTTACGGAGGTACAGGGGAGGATCAGCGGGCCTGGATGCTGTGCGATGCTCCGCTGGTCCTCTACGTCCTGCTCAAATTCGGCCTGGAAGCAGAGCCCCGTGTCCAGATTGCCCTGCAACACCTGGTGGGCCTGATCCGCGACAACGGCTGGCCCTGCGCCGTCACCCCCGACCTGGGGAAGTTTCGGGGGCCGGGGCGCAAATCCGATCCCTGCCCCTACGCCAACCTGGTCGCCCTCAAAGCCCTGTCCCGGGTGCCGGCACTGCGCGATGGCGACGCCTGCCGCACCGGGGCCGAGACGCTGCTGAGCCTGTGGACACAGCGGCGGGAACGCCGGCCATACCTGTTCGCCATGGGCACCCATTTCGCGAACCTCAGAGCCCCTCTCATCTGGTACGACATCCTGCATGTGACGGATGTGCTTACGCAGTTCCCATGGCTGGCGGAAGACGCCCGGCTGCAAGAGATGGTCGAAATCGTGACGGCCAAGGCCGATGAGGAGGGGCGCTTCAAGGCGGAGTCGGTGTGGCGGGCGTGGAAAGGGTGGGACTTCGGGCAGAAGAAAGCTCCCTCAGCCTGGTTGACCTTGCTGGCTCAACGGATGTTGAGGATGACAAGATGAACACGCGAGTTCCCGCTATTTGGGGAGATGGAGTTCGCTCGTGAGAGCGGCTATCGCCTGCGTGGAAAACATCACGAGATCTACCTGGGTGACCCGCGCCGGGCCAGGCCAGAGAACCTCAAGACCATCCTGCGGCACCCAATCGAGAGAGCGACGTAAATGGAGTAGTCTGATGACCTACACAGATGCAACCCGATCGGCTTTCAAGCAGTTCAACAAACTCATGCTCCTGATGTGGCGCCTGGGCCTTGGCCCGTGGATCAACATGAACCCTGAAACGACGGGCCGAATCATGGTGCTCATCACCACTGGACGTCGGTCGGGCCTGAAACGGCGCACACCGGTCAACTACGCCCAGGCGAACGGCGATGTGTACTGCATGGCCGGCTTCGGCAAGGCGTCTGACTGGTACCGCAATCTCCAGGCGAACCCGGAGGTCGAGGTGTGGCTTCCCGATGGCTGGTGGGCCGGCCACGCTGAGGAAGTGACCGATCCGGATGAGTATCTGACCATGGCGCGCCAGATACTGATCAACAGCGGGTTTGCCGCCGAAACCTTCGAGGGCATCAATCCCCACACTATCTCGGATGAGGCTCTGAGAGAGAAGCTGGCTGACCGGCCATTGGTGCGTATTCAGCTGGACCACACAGTGAGTGGCCCTTATGGCCCAGGCGATCTGGCGTGGGTGTGGCCCGTGGCCGGGGGCGCGACCCTTGTGCTCCTTTGGGTGCTGCGGCGCGGAAAGCGTGAGACACCCGTCGATACCCAATGATTGACCTTCACCACCTACCCAGGCTCTTCTGCCGTCTGTTGAAGTTCCCCCGAATGTCGTGGACTGCGTTTGGACCGGGCGGTAACCGAGCCTTGACCTGCGTGTGATAGAATGTATAAATGTATTGTGAATGTATAGTGGAAGGAGGTTGAGGCAATGACCGATCTGAAGGAACGACTGGAAAACTGGCAGGAGGCCGGCCTCATCACGGCTGACCAGGCCGAGTCCATCGCCGGCTTTGAATCGCTGGCTGAAGCTCGCCGCGTGGCCCTGCGAGAGGTTTTCGTCTACGTAGGTGGCTTCTTCGTGCTGATGGCCGTGGGCTTCGGCCTCCAGGTGTTGTGGGACGACCTGGGTTCCCTGAGCCGGGTCATGGTCGTGGCGGTACCCACCGCAATCCTGTGGGGTGCAGGAGAACTGCTGCGCCGCCGTGGTGGAGCGTCGCTAATTCGTGGTGCCAAGGTCTGTTGGATGGTGGCCGCCTGGCTTACAGCCATCCTGATCGCGGTGATCCTTAACGAATGGCCCGGGCTCGACCTGGGAGACGCGTGGTTGGCGCTGTGGGCCGGCGCTGGTGCATTGCCGCTGGCAATCATCGTGCTGCTGGTTTTGCCGGGATTGCCCCAGGGGCTGGCGGCTGTGACCCTGGTCACAACCATCGCCATGAGCATAAGCAACCTGGTCGGCGAGACGTGGGCTCCCGACGCCCGGTGGGCACTCTATTCACCCTGGGCAGTCGCGGGAGCCGTCGGGTTAGCCGCTGCTGAGGTGGCTCGCCGGCACGATGAGGGCAACCTGGTCTGGCTCTTCAATCTGGCCGGCGCCTGGGCCTGGCTGTTTTTTGCCCTGGTCATCGGCCTGCAGGATAAGCTGCCGGCTTGGGAGACGCTGCTGCTCATCGAGAGTCTGGCCATCATCGCCTGGAGCGTGGTTCGGCAGTCGCGGGTCCTGCTGTATAGCGGCGCTTTGTTCTTGCTGGTGTATATCGCCGACATCAACTTCGAGTACTTCAGTGA
Source organism: uncultured Anaerolineales bacterium (assembly GCA_964532665.1). GTDB lineage: Bacteria > Chloroflexota > Anaerolineae > Epilineales > JAANWY01 > CAZHMV01. The sequence goes on along the minus strand of CAZHMV010000002.1, from coordinate 133,041 downwards.
CCGGCTTGGGCTGCCGGCGGTGTTGCTGATCACCGGCATCGCTCTGATCGCCGTTGGGCTGGGTGTGGACCGACTGCGCCGGCGAGAGTCCCCGGCCTGAGGCATCTGTTCGTAGTGACGACTTCAGTCGTTACTACGACGCCAGGAGTGAGCTTTTCGGACATACTCTCAGGGGGTACAATGAGACGTTACTGGCAACTCACAGTAACAGCATTGTGGGCACTCTACGCTCTGTTGATGGCCTACTTTGTGATTCGTCCGCTGCTGGGACTTCCCTTCGTCCCCATCTTGCTCATCCTGTCCACGTTGATCCTGTTTGGATTCTCCGTGGGCCATGCGGTGTGGAGCCTGGGTGGCCGGCAGGCGCTCCTCTTTCTCGGTCTCGCCTTCGCTGTCAGCCTGCTGTTCGAGAGCGTCGGTGTGCTCACCGGTTGGGTGTACGGCCCCTACCACTACACCGATCGGCTGGGAGTCAAGGTGTTCGGGCTGGTGCCACTGCTGATCCCCATCGCCTGGTTCATGATGATCTACCCCTCCCACGTGCTGGTGGAGCGACTGGCAGCGGGCCATCGTGGATCGGGCTTGAGCCGGACCGTGTGGCTGGCCAGCCTGAGCGCCCTGGCGATGACAGCCTGGGACCTGGTGATGGATCCCATCATGGTGGCCGGCGACCACTGGGTGTGGGAGGTGGAAGGTGCCTACTTCGGCATTCCGGTCCGCAACTACGCCGGCTGGCTGGTCACGACCTTCTGTATCTATCTGCTGTATCGGCTGATCGTGGGCCGGCGCGCACCACAACCCTGGGGCAACAGCAGCCAACGCTTCCGGAACCTGCCCCTGTGGGCCTACGCCGTCACCTGGCTCGGCAACGTGGCCATTGCGTTGGAGATGGGGTGGGCCGGGCCGGCGGTGGCCGGTTTCTTCGGCATGGGAACGTTCGCGCTGCTGGGCCTTGGAACAGTGCTGTGGGGGTCACTCGAGAAAGAGCGGTGTTCGACGTCTCCGGAGTCTGCCCAGGCCCTATCACTTCAACCTGAACGCGGCGACGGTCATTGATCTGCGCACCGTGCCAGGCGTCAATGCTGAACTTGTGCGCCAGATTGTGCAGGTGCGCGATGAGCGTGGCGGCTTTGCTCTGCTCCACCACGCGGGCTGGAGTCTGCTCACGTACGTCGTCGCGTTCGGGTGTCTGCGTTGGTTGATGGAGGGGAGGTGACATGATGACTACCATCATTGAGACGTTGCTTGCATCTGATGAGCCGTCAGTGAGGTACAAGGTCCTGGTCCATGTTCTGGGCAGAGATCCGCAGTCGGCGGAAGTCCGCCAGTTGCCGGAGCAGATCAGGTCGTCGCCACGGGTGCGACGGTTACTCTTGGAGCGGGACGAGGCCGGCAACCTGCCCCCCCATCCCTACACCAAATGGATCGGCGCGAATTGGGTCCTGGCCGATCTGGCGGACATCGGCTACCCGCCTGGCGACGAGTCCCTGATTCCCCTGCGAGAGCGGGTCTACAAGTGGCTCTTCGGCCAGAGCCACCAGAGACGAATCAAGACGATCGCCGGACGGGTGCGTCGGTGTGCCTCGCAGGAAGGGAACGCCCTCTATTATCTGCTCACTCTCGGCTTGGCCGACGAGCGAACCGACGAGTTGGCCGCCCGCTTGCGCCAGTGGCAATGGCCGGACGGGGGTTGGAATTGCGACAAGCGGCCCGAGGCCGTCAACTCATCCTTCATGGAGAGCCTGATTCCGCTGCGTGCCCTGGCGTTGCATGCTCGAATAGCCGGCGACCGGCAATCGCAGGCGGCCGCCGAGCGTGCGGCGGAGGTATTCCTCAAGCGCCGGCTGTACCGCCGGCAGGCGGATGGCAGCATCATTCAGGACGACTGACGAGATCGGTTGTGAATCTGGATGCCGGCCGGGCCTGTTTGAAGGCGCGACAGCAGCAGGAGGCTCACAGGCAGGAGGCGTTGCGGCAGCAGGTGACTCAGGCGGTGCGCGGGTCCGCGGCCGTCATCTTGCCGGGCTTTCCGAACGTGCGTCGGGCCTGTCTTTTTGGATCCGCCTGGAGCAAAAGTGACGCGTGATACGCCCGCTGGCCTCATCGGCTGGATCCTGCTGCTGTGGGTTGTGGCCAACTTCGGCCCGCACCTGCTGATCTACCTGATCTTCGGTCAACCCTACTTCGCCCTTCCGCCGTATCTCGAAGTGCCGGCTGAGGTCGGGCTGATGGCGCTGAACCTGGGCTTGCCGCTCTGGTGGCTGCGCCGGCGCGGCATCCCCTGGCGCGAGGGGCTGGCCTGGCACTGGGCGGGCCGGCGCAGCCTGGCGTGGGGACTCGGTGGGCTGGCCGTCTTCCTGGCCTGGGCGTGGATCATCAGCCGGCTGATCCCCGTGACCGAGGCCGGCACCGGAGGTCAAAGCTACCCCTTCCCGCAGGTCTTGCTGGTGTTCGCCGGCCTGCTGGCGCTGTGGGTCGCCGCCATTGCCGGCGAGGAGGGGATGTTTCGGGGGTGGATGCAGACCCAACTGGAGGCTCGTGGGCAGGTCTGGCTCAGCATCCTGCTGCCGGCCCTGCTCTTCGGCCTGCGTCACCTGCCGCTGGACCTGTATGAGGGGCATGCGGGGCTGGCCGGCTGGTCGGCGCGTCTGCTGGAACTCTACGGCCTGGCGTTGATCCTGGGGCTGGTGCGCTGGCGCACCCGTTCCATTGCGCCGACGGTGGTGCTGCACGCCGTGCTGTGGTGGCTGGTCATCCTCCAGGTCGTACCTTGAGGCGCTACGCAAGCCCCGGTTTCAACTGTATTTGACCCTGGGGCCACATTCCCTATAATCTCGATAGCAGTAATCCACAACCAAGGAGTACATCATGACCACGACACAGTATGCTGAAACGACGCAGGTTCGCTCGCGATCCCGGGTTGGCGTTGAAATCACCGAGATCTGGAATTGGGGATGGTCAGAGCACGCGAAAGTTACCAACAACGGCGATCGGCCCCAGGTGATAGGTGGCTGGTCTCTGGGCGCGTTGAAAGAGGGAAAAGTGTTTCGCTTCCCGCCGGGCTTTACACTGGGGCCGGGCAGAACCGTGACCATTCACACCGGCGCGAATGCGACGCTGAAGCAGAACCCCCCATCAGATTTGTACTGGAGTTCGGAGCCTGTCTGGGTCAACCGGGGCGACGTCGCGCTTCTGTTTGACCCGGCCGGCCACGAAGTTGCCCGCTACGTCTACCAGATGCACGGCGATCCCGATCTCGACGCCGAGCCGGAGAAACAGTTGATCGAAGATGCTTTTGGCTTTCACATCGTAGATGCCGGCGAATCCTGAAGCAAGGGGTGAACAGATGTGAGCAAGGCACGAGCGCACGTTTACATCGAGGGGCATGTGCATGGTGTCTACTTCCGCGACACGACGCGCCGGCGCGCCCAGGCCCTCGGCGTTACCGGCTGGGTGCGCAATCTGATCGACGGTCGAGTGGAGGCCGTGTTTGAGGGGGAAGAGGACGCCGTGCGCCAGATGGTCCGGTTCGCACGACAAGGCCCGCCGCGAGCCCTGGTCACTCACGTGGATGTGGAATACGGCGAATATACCGGAGCGTTCGATACATTTTCGATACGCTACACACGATAAGTACGTCAGTTTGTCTGTCTGCTTCCCCCGACCTATAATCCACTTGACGATATTCAGTACCTGGGAAAACACGCTCCTGACTGGTCCGTGACCAGTCAGGAGCGAGAATTCTCATTTACTGATATTCGACCAGGCAAGTGTTCCTGATTGAAGGCAGAATGCTGCAATCCGGGCTGTCTATGGCCGCGCCGGCTACGACTGGCGCATCAACTACGAGCGTCCCGTGCCTCCCCCCGAACTGCGACCTGAAATGGCCAGGTGGGTTACAACAGCGATAACGGCAGCCGGCCAAAACCGAAGAGGACACGCGCAACGATAACCGCTCCAAACCCAAGAACCACCACTGCCGTCGCGACCCCATCTGCCGGCCTGAAGCGCAACTCCCGCCGGATGGTCCGCTGCCGGCCCGTTGCCCCGAATGCCCGCGCCTGCATGGCCCACGACAGGTGCTCGGCTGTGCGCAGTGCCCCGATGAGTGTGGCTACCAGGGCCGGCAGGTAAGCTCGCGCCGCTTTCGCCGGATTTGACCGCGGAATCACCAGCCCCCGCGCCCGCTGGGCGTCCAGCACTCGCTGGAACGACTCGTACAGCGTTGGCACGTAGCGCAGCGAAATGGCCACCACCAGCCCCCACTCGTAGGGTATCCCCAGGCCGACCAGTCCCGCAACCATCGACTCCTGGTCGGTGGTAAACAGCCACACGAAAAAGGCAAAAGCCATGGCATCGACCCGGGCTGCCATAGCCAGACCCTGCCACACATCCAGCGTTGTGACCGTGATCGGACCCAGCCTGAGGAGCACGGAACTGCCGGCGGTGGAGAAAATGGGCCACAGAACCGGGATCAGGATGGTGATCGGCAGCATCAACCGCCAGGCCCATGCCAGCCGACTCACCGGCACGCCGGCCAACAACAGCAGGACGTGGCACACGACCAGGAACACCAGAAACACAGGCAGATTCCCGAGCGCTAACATCGTCGCCATCCCACCAACAGCGAACAGCAACTTCACTCGCGGGTCCAGTTGGTGAAGCCAGGAATTGCCGTGGACGTAGATCGGTGTGGTGATAGCCATTCTGCTATGGACTTTGTCGACTCAATACAACGGCGCGAAACGTGAAACGTAAAACGTGAAACGTGATGGCTTCTCCCTCTGACCAGTCTTCACGTTTCACGTTTTATGTTTCACGTCCTCTGTCTTCTTTCAGCCGGCCGGCATAGAGCGTGCAGAAGTCGGCAACGGTCAATGTTGGAGAAGACAGGCCAAGTCGCCGGCCCAGCTCAAACACCGGCGGCGGGTTCAGGCCTGTCGTCAGGCTGGTCGGGTCAGCAAAGACCTGGGCCGGCGTGCCGTTTGCCAGGACCTGGCCGGCACGCATGACCAGGCAGCGCTGAGCGCGCTCGGCGACCAGCCGCATGTCGTGGGTGATCATGATCACCGTGACCCCCTGACGCTGGCGTTCTTCGGCCCATGCCATGAGCCGGCCCGCCAGCCGGCGATCCAGGCCGACGGTTGCCTCGTCCAGGATCAGGACTTCGGGATCCATCGCGTGCACAGATGCCAGAGCAACCAGCCGGCGAGTCCCGTAGCCCAGCGTTGCCGGTGGCACAGCCGCCACATCGGTCAGGTCGAAAGTCGCCAGGGCCGCCTCGACGCGCGCCTCGACTTCGTCGGCCGGCAGCCCCAAATTGCGCGGGCCGAATGCCACCTCGTCGCGCACCGACGGCGCGAAGATCTGATGATCTGGATTCTGGAACACGTAGCCCACCCGACGTGCCAGAACGCCGGCCGGCAGCGACCGCGTGTCATCCCCCAGCACGACCACCCGACCACGCTGAGGAAGCAACAGACCGTTCAGGTGCTTCGCCAGCGTTGTTTTCCCTGACCCGTTCGCCCCAACCAGCGCCACAAACCCGCCGCCCTCGAACGAACAGGTCGCCCCGGCCAATGCCTGAACCCCGTCGTACTGATACCAGAGATCGTCAACGCGAACGGAAGGAGAACCCGAACTCAGGGGAACTCGGGGGAATTTGGGGGAATTCAGGGGAACATGGAGTTTGTTGTCCAATGCCCCTGAGTTCCCCTGAGTTCCCCTGAGTTCCCCTGAGTTCTCCTGAGTTCCCCCAAGTTCCCCCAAGTTCCCCCGAGTTCCCCTCTTTTCCGCTTCCTCCAACGTCAGCGGCAGCGGGTCCCATCCCAACTTCCAGCCGGCCTCGGTCACCTGTGGGACTTCCAGCCCGAGGGCGTGCATGAGATCAACCTGGCTGAAAACCACACGCGGGGTCCCAACCACGGCAAGCCGGCCTTCGTCCAGAACAACCACGCGATCGGCAAGCGCGGCGACAGTGTCCGGGTCCTGAGTTGCCATGAGAACCGTGGTTCCCTGCCGGCGCAGGTCAGCGATCACCGACAGGACAGCCTGACGCCCCAGCGGGTCGAGGCCGGCCACCGGTTCGTCCAGGACGAGCAGAGCCGGCCGCATGGCCAGCACGGAGGCGATGGCCAGCCGGCGTTGCTGTCCACCCGACAACGCAGCCGGCGACCGCTGCCTGAGCTCAGACAGCCCGACGGCCTCCAGCGCCCAATCGATGCGCTGCTCGATCTCACCCGCCGGCAGACCCAGGCTCTCTGGCCCGAACGCCGCTTCCTGTTCCACGCTCATGTTGAACAGTTGGCTCTCAGAGTCCTGGAACACAAGGCCGACGAGGGTTGCCAGGTCAGCCACGCTGCACTGTTTCGTGTTGCGGCCCTCTACCCGGACATCGCCGCGAATGATCCCACCGGTGGCATGGGGTACGAGACCGGTGAGAGCCAGGCACAGCGTGGTCTTGCCGGCCCCGGTTGCTCCCATCACAGCGACGAATTCGCCGCGCCCGATTTCCAGGTCGATGCCGCGCAGGGCGGGCACGGGATCGCCGCCGGGGATCACCGGGGGATAACTGTAGTGCAGGTTGTCAACGTGAATCAGGGCTGAGTCTACCCTTCACGCCATCTGCGCGGTTGAGCGAATGTGTCGATCTGGGGATAGGCGCGGCGCACGGCAACGAGCAGGGCCAGAGCCACCAGGCCGCCGATGGCAACCTGGGGCAGGTTGACGGTCGTCGCCTCGCCGGCGGCCGGTCCGAATCCTTCCAGCCAGTACTCCACCGCAAAATAGCCGCCAATCATCACCACAGCGCCGGCCAACCAGCCGGCGATCATGCCAGACCACCCCCGCCGATAGCCCAGGTAGCCGGCCACCAGCCCCTGAAAGCCGTGGATCAGAAACGACCAGATAGCGAAGTGGGCATATCCACCCAGGACATCGGCCAGGCCGGTGCCCAGTCCCCCGACGATGAACCCGATCAGTGGACCAAAGGCGAAGGCGGTGAAATACACCCCCACGTCAGCCAGCGTGAAGTAACCTCGCGTCGGCGCGAACGGCACACGCACGGCCAGCGTGAACACAATCGTGACCGCTGTCATGATGGAGATGAGGGCGATGGTGCGTGGGTCTAGTGTTGAGCGTTCTTTGAGCATGTTCGACAGTCCTCCCTTTCGAAAAGTGAGTTTGTTTTGTCACACCAGCGGCTGAGCCAATCGGGTGATTTCTGGCTCCTGTTCGCGTCGCGATTTCAGGATTTCCAGCGCCCTGCCCAGTCGTGCGATCCCCTCATGGATGTGGGGCCCGGGTTGAGACGAGAAATTGAGACGCAGGGCGTCTTCCCCGCCGGCCTCGGCATAGAAAACCTCCCCCGGGACAAAGGCCACACCTTGCCGGCCGGCCTCCATCAGCAAGGCCCGCGATTTCAAGCCAGCCGGCAGCCGGCACCACAGGTTGAATCCGCCGTTGGGGACTTGAAACCGCAGCTCGGGACATGCCTGGCGCAGCGCATCGACCATAGCCTGTCGCCGGCGGGGATAGATTCCGCGCACCCACGCCAGGTGAGCATCCAGATACCCATCCTGGATGAAGGTCACTGTGGCCCACTGTGCCAGGCTGTTGCCATACAGATCGACCCGCTGCTTGATCGACGCCAGTCGCTCGATAACCGGTCGTGGGGCTGCCACCCACCCGAGCCGTAGCCCCGGAAACATAATTTTGGAGAACGTGCTCAGATAAATAGTCCGGTCGTGGCCGGCCAATGCCTTGAGCGTCGGCGGAGGCGCTACATCGTAGTACAACGGGCCATACGGATCATCCTCGACAACAGGCACGCCAAAGCGGCCTGCCAGGTCCAACAGTCCCCGTCGTCGTTCCAGGTTCTGGGTCACTCCCGACGGATTCTGGCAGGTGGGCAGCGTGTAGATGAATTTGGGTCGGTGTCGCGCCAGCAGGCCCTGCAAAACGTCCAGGCGTAGCCCGTGTTCGTCCAGAGGTACGCTCAGCAGGCGCGCGCCGGCTGCACCGAAGGTCTGGAGAGCGCCCAGGTAGGTCGGCGCTTCGATGACAACAGCGTCGCCGGGATCAATGAAGGCGCGCGCGATCAGGTCGAGACCCTGCTGCGAACCGGTGACGATCAAGATTTCGTGCGGACTGACGCCGGCTGCCGGGTCCATCAGTCGCTCAGCAATCGCGCGGCGTAGTGGCTCGATCCCTTCGGTGGGACAGGGGCCGAGCCTGGCCGGATCGCCCTGTGCCAGCAGGTCGCCCACGACTTGTCCGAAAGCCCTGGTCGGGTAGAGGTCGGGGGCCGGCACGCCGGCGGCCAGGGAGATGACGTCTCTGTGGGCTGCCAGCGCCGCCAGGTCACCGAGCAGGGGATGGCGCAACCACCGCGGCTGCTGGGCAAACAGTTCCGCCCACGGGGGGGCGGCCAGCAATGCCAGCCCGGTCACATCCGTGTTGATGTCCAGCCGGCGCACGACCGTCCCTCGCCCCACGCGCGCCTCCGCCAGGCCATCGGCGACCAACTCGCGATAGGCGTTGGTCACTGTGCCGCGATTGACGCCCAGCCGCTCGGCCAGTGTGCGCTCCGGCGGGAGCCGTGTTCCTTCCGGCAGAACGCCGGCCAGGATCATCTCGCGCAGTTGACCCCTGATCTGGAGGTAGAGCGGGATTTGACTTCCACGGTCAAGTTGGATCAGTTGGACCATACCAATTGGCATTATAGCGGAAAAAAAAGGAATGTCAAGAGCCAATTGGCTGATTGTCAAACGATCCAAACGTCCAGTTGTGGATGATGTCCGGCAGTTGGCGGAAATCGCGGAGCACGACGTCGGCCTCTGGAGCGGCGGCGCGATCCCGGTAGCCGGCGTAGCGCACGGTGTGCAGGCCGGCTGCACGCGCGCCGGCCACATCCGCCTCGGGATGGTCGCCCACGTGCACAACGACTCCAGGGTCCGTGTCGAGATCCAGGTGGTACAGAACGTGTTGAAATATCGCCGGGTCGGGCTTGTAGACACCGACTTCGTCGGAGAATGCGAAGGCCTGGAAGTACATGAGCGTGCCGTCGGCGCCCAGTACCTGGCGGATGACGCGACTCGAGGGGAAGTACGCGTTGGCTACCAAACCCAACAAGTAGTCGTGCTGCCGCAGGTGGCGCAGCACAGCCGGCGCGCCCGGCGCGTGAACCCAGCGAATTTTGCCGGCCAATTCATCCAGCACGCGCACCAGCCGGCGTCGCACCTCGGCAGAGGGCCGGATGTCCAGCCGTTGGCACATTGCATCAATCGTATCGCCCAGCGTCACCGCCGGCCCCACCAGTTCGGCGGGAGGCTGATACGCAGCGCGCACGGCGTCGAGAGAGAAGGGGAAGCCGGCCTCAGTCAGCACATCTCGGAGCACGATGGGGCGCTGCTCACGGACCGTCTGAAGCTGGGCACGATCTCGCGGCACGTACAGGGTGGACCAGAAGTCGAAGGTGACAGCTCGAATGGCGGACATGATTGCCCAAGTGTAGCCGGGAAGGGCGGCGGCGTCAAGAGCGGATGCCTGGCGAATGAATTCGCGGCAACAACTGCAAAGCCGCCCTACGGCGGCTGGTCGGCGAAGATCCTGTCCTGAGGTCTCTCCTGGACAGGAATGAGGCAAGTCGGATTGAAGGGGTCGAATGGAAAGGAGCCGGGGAGTCAGTTCCGTTCTGTGCTGCCGGCAATCGCCAGATCGTGGTCGTCCTGGCTATCCGCAGTGCTTCCACCGGCCAAGCACCGCCTCGGCGGCCCCCGCGACTTGCCCGGTGGTCTGCGCGGCGAAGACGTGGAGGATTCGTTCTGAGGGGTCGGGTGGGCGTGTGGGAGACAGCCCGCCATCGGCCAGCACCGGCGGCAGCGCACGGGCGGCGCGCGAGGTGCTCAGTTCCAGCACGACATCAACCGGACGCAGGCCGGCGCGCTCCGCGATCTCGGATTCCAGCGCCAGCATGTCACGCCACGGGATGTGCAGGTTCGGTGCAGTCACGGCCTCCCAGACGCAGACGTAGACGTCCAATGCCCACAGTCGGTCCAGAAGTGGTCGGACTGCATCGAAGCTGGCCAGGAAATCCAGCGCTTCCGCGTTTGCCAGATCGAAAAAGCGCAGGGGGAGAGCGCCGTCAGCGGCCACCAACTCGACGGCCTTGCGCAGCATGGCGTGGGGGACGAGGTTGCCGTGGCTCCAGTAGCGGTCGTACAGCCGGCGTCGCGTCTGCTGCCAGGCCAGGGCGTCGGGTCTGACCTCGGGGCGCAGTGCAAGAATGCCGTCGTGCACCACCAGGCCCCTGGCCAGGCGCACCGCATCGTACGCATCTCGCAGGTCGTCGAAGGAACGCAGCGGATAGTCGATGTTATCCAGGTCCATCGTGCTGCTGAGGAGTTGGCCGCGACCCTTGCCCAGGATCAAGGCCGGCACGACATCCCAGTCGATGTCGGGCGCCAGCCGGCGCGCACCCATCCTCTCGATGAGTTCGGCCACCCGCTCCTCGTGATCGACGCCCCGCATCTCGATCATCAGATGTTCGGCCAGGTGAGAGAAGGGGGGCTGGCCGGCGTCGTGCAGCAGCGCTGCTGCCTGCAGTTCCAGATCGTCGGGTTGCGCGATCTTTGCGAGGTGGTACACGCCCAGGCAGTGCTCCCATCGAGACGCCCGCGCGACATCCGGCCAAAACTCGGGCGGCAGGCTGGACAGGGAGACGTCGTGCAGGCGGTCGAATGCCGCCGTCCGCACGAGCCGTTCTGCCCATGGATCGAGGAGGATTTTGCCGTAGAGAGAGTCTGAGATTTGCATGTTGACAGCGGGGTAGCTGAGCAGAACTACGCTTGCCGGAGAGATGTCCAGAGCTGCCGGACGCCGAGCCGCTGACCGTACATGAGCATCCCGACACGGAAGATCTTGGCCGCAGCCCACGTGCCGACGACGATGCTGGCGCTCAGCAGCACAATACTGCCGGCGATTTCCAGGCCTGACACGTCGCCCAGTGCCAGACGTTGCATCATCATGATCGGCGTTGTCAGGGGGAAGTAGGTGAGCACCCGAATGACAAGGGAATCGGGGTTTGCAAACAGCAGACTGGCCAGCATGAAGGGGATCGCGCTTACGAACGACACGATGCCGGCCAGTTGCTGGCCCTCGCGCAGCGTGGTGGAAGCAGCGCCGGCAGCCGCCATGAACGCCGCAAACAGCAGGTAGCCCAGCAGGAAGTAGACGATGGACAGCACAACAACGGAAGGACCGATACGAAAACCGGACAGCACGGCGAAACTGGCCGCCGCAACACCACCCACTGCCCAAACAGCACCAAACCAGACGATGACCTGCACCAGGCCGAGGATGCCAAGCCCCAGAATCTTGCCGGCCATGAGTTGCAGCGGTGACACCGAGGACAGCAGCACCTCGACCACCCGGTTCTCCTTCTCCTCGGTCACACTCTGGAGCAGGAAGCCGGATGAGGTGAAAATCGAGATGACCAGCAGAACAGAGAAGGCGTAGGGTATCACGAAGTCCAGCGGGTTCAGTGTTCGCCCCTCACCGCCGGCCAGATCGACGGTGGACAGGTCGAGGGGCTTGCGTAGCCGTGCTCGCAGCGCTGAATCATCGACGTTCTCCAACAGGTTGTCCATCAAAAAATCGTGGATGCGCTCGCGATCCACTTCATCGAAACCGAGGACACCCTTTCCCCTGACGTAGCGAATCACCTTTCCCGTCGCCAGGTAATCGTCGGTGAGGATGATGAAGCCGGAGATTTCACCCCTATCCAGAGCAGCGCGGGCAGTGTCCTCGCTGTCAAAGGCGCGAAAGCCTTCACTTGCAGCATACTCCCCATCCCTGATCCAGCCTGATCGATCCACGTACCCAATGTGCCGGCTGGTGCCCGTTTCAAACTGAGATACCACGGTTCCGGCAATGTGCCCGCCGAAGTACACTGTCACCAGAATGCCCACCAGCCCCAACGCCGGCACAGCCAGCGTCATGATGATGTAGCTGGGTCGCCGCAAATTGACAAACAACTCATGGCGGGTCACAGTCAGGATCTTGTGCATAGGGCTCACTCTTATCAAGCCGGCTTTATCTGCCCACCACCTCAATGAAGATCTCATTCAGCGCCGGCGTGGCCACCTCAAACTCTCGCACCTCAATGCCGGCGTGGATCAACCGCTGCAGGATGTCCTGGGGGGTCGTGTTCTCTTCCAGAAACAACTCGTAGTACCGGCCATGGTTCACGACGCGCTTCACGCCGGTCATGCCGTCGAGGTGGCCGGCGGTCCGCAGGATGACCGCGTTATTCGCGAATCTGGTCTTGATCTCGTCGATCTGGCCGTACAGGACCGACCGGCCATGGTCGATGAGCAAGATTCGATCGCACAGGCGTTCCACCTGGTTCATCATGTGCGTGCTGAGCACCACGGTCTTGCCCTGGGCCGGCAGCGCCGCGATCATCTCTTGAATCAGCTCCAGGTTGACGGGATCGAGTCCCTGGAACGGCTCATCCAGCACCACCAAATCGGGATCGTGCAGAATCGTCACGACGAACTGAAGTTTCTGCTGCATCCCCTTGCTGAGCGCGCTGATCTTGTGGTTGCGACTGCCCCACAGATCGACCCTCTTCAGCAGAGCTTCAGCCCGCCGCTCGGCTTTGTGGCGGTCCATATCCTTCAACGCAGCCAGGTAGACCAGCGTGTCCATCACTTTCAGGCCCTTGTAAAGCCCACGCTCTTCTGGCAAATAGCCAATTCGGTTCTTGGTCGCGTCCGACGGCGATTCGTCCAGAATCCGAATGTGGCCGGCGTCGGGCTTGATGATGTCCATCAACATCCGAATCGTCGTGGTCTTGCCGGCACCGTTCGGACCGAGCAGGCCGAATATCTCACCGGGCTGAACACTGAACGAGAGATTCTTGACAGCCTCGAAGCTGCCATAGTGTTTGGAAACGTCAGTTACGTCGATGGCACTCATGCTACGACTAATGATAAGGATTTTGCTGCTTTGGTCAAAAACAAGTCGAAGCCCCGGGCCGGCTCTGTTAGACTGATGCTGCAGAGGACACAATGTGCCCGGCAATAGAACCGACCCAGGGCGTGAATTTGGGCAAAGTTACGGCAAAACTATGGCGTGCACTGATGTTCAGTGCACGCCATTTCTGTGTAGTTCAGCACGTCTCACGCGGCTCAAGCCCGATCTACGGGCGCGGAGGTGCATCCCTACATGCAAACCACCTGGCGGATTGCTCCGCCAGTCGGTGCCTTGAACTACGCCTTGTAAGCATGGTCCAGCATGCCGGCGGCGCTCGAGTGCACCCTGGCTCCGGCTCGTGGAGTCCTTTCGAGGCTGCGGTCGGTAGCTGGCCGGCCATTCATCGGTGCATCTGGAACGCCATGTTCGCCACCCATACTGGAGAGCTGGCGTACAATCCCGGCCATCTTCTGGCTGCCTCGTTGAATCGACCGGGCCGCCTCGTCCAGCAGTTCTGGGCTGGGGACCTCCTGCTCACGGAGAAGCTCAGCGTATCCCAGGACGACGGTCAACGGCTGGCTCAACTCGAACGCGGTGGTGCAGGCCACCTCCACCAGCGTGGCTTGCTTTTCCTGGGCCACGTGTTTTGCATGGTAGGCTTTCAATGCCCCTGCCATGCGATTGAAAGCGTTGGCTACGGTCTCCAATTCGTCACCCGTTTTCAGTTCGATTCGAGCGTCCAGGTCACCCTTACCAAAATGCGCCGCCCCCTGTTCCAGAATGGCCAGGGGCTGGAGCACCATCTTGCGAAGTCCTACCAAAAGGATGAGCACGAGCCCCATCGTCATAACGGCGAAAATAAAGACCTCGGACCTCGCAGTGTCGCGCGCCAGCAGTCTCGCGGAGTCCTGGAAATACTCGACGAGCAACGCACCTTTCGTTTGGCCGTCTACCTCGATAGGGACGGCGAGTTCGTTGGTTGTTCTGGAACCATCTGACACTCCGAAAGTCGCCGACGCGCCGTGGTCGATCACTTCGTGCAGCTTGCGTTGTGCATCTCCAGGGACCACTGAGCCGAGCATTGTAGAATCGGTGGCAGCCAACACGCGGCCGCTCATGTCTACCACCAGCACGTTACGTTCACCCTGACCGGCCCGACTGCGCAAGGCCGACAGCAAGCCCTGCATCCGATCCGGATCGTCCCAATAGCCACCCTGCGAAATGGAGGTTGCCAGGGTCTCTGCGGTACTGCGTGCTTCCTCAATGACGAAATGTAGATACACGTTATATGATTTGCGGGCCTCGCCGATGGCACGCGTGATGAGGAACACTGCCATGACAACGAGAACGAAGCTAATAATCTTCCGGCGGAGGGTCCAATGTTTCATTAACAGCTCCCTATGCAAGATTCGCAACTACTCAGTCACCCTTGCGAAGGCTTCGTCGTGAGGCCTGGTTCCGCCCAGGACTCAGCCGAACGGTTCGCGAGCAGATTCTGGGCCGGAAGTATCCTCGCAAGCCGAGAATCGCTCTGTCGGCAAGGCGATTCGTAACCCTTCGGGCTGAGCCTCACGACGAAACCTTCGTAAGGGTTCTATGCCCGAGTAGTTGCGGCTGGGCAAGCCCACGCCCGTGGGCACGTGACCAAGGATGGTGCATCACCACTATTGTAACTGATAGCGGAAGTTAATGGATGGGAGGAAGATAAAGCTTCAGTTAAGAAACTCTGAAGCCGCTGCTAGTCGGTTAGCGTGAAAAGTAGCCGGCCCTGCCAGGTCTGTCCGCCATCGGATGAGAACTCCAGGGTCCACTGCCCGGGCGTCTGCTTCACCCACTCATCGATCTCCCACCACACCGTGTGGCGACGGAGACACCTCGGGTACTCACCGTGGTAGCGGAATGCGTAGTTGGCGACACCCCACGGCCGGCCATCCGGCCGATAGCGCCGCGTGAGGATCGCCGTGTCTTGCCGCACCCCTTCCCACACCGTGCTCTGCACCACGTACTTGTCCTGTGTGGTAAACAGATCGGTCACCCGCACCGGATGGGTGGCATACACCCACGGTGGGTCCACACTACGCCCCAACACCATGTCGTAGTGCCTGGGATCAATCGTGGCCGTGAAGCCCTCCAGATAGTGGGTGGGCACCGGCTCGCCGGCCAGTGTGAACTCCCCGACAACTTCCTGTCGATCCGTTCCGCTGGTGAACCGTACGGTAAATCGATACTCGCCGGCCGGCGCATCCAGGTCCGGTGCACCGAGAAAACGCCGGCTGCTGTCGCCCGGTGGGACGTTCACCTGGCGATGGGCGCTCAGATGGGGGTGTGTCTTCCCCTCTGGCCCCTCTGTCTCCCAGAAGAGGGTGGCCGGCTGAGTGGCGTCGGCCTCGTTTCGCATGCGGACCCAGAGCGCGATGGCCTGACAGGGGCGGAAGGTTGTCTCCCGCTCACCGTCGAAGCGGGTCGTGTACACCTCTGCGATGGATAGAGAGCCGGGGATGAGGATCTGCTTTTGGATCAACGGCAGATAAGCGGTGTGATCTTCGAGGGACGGTGGGATTGTCGCCGTTGGGGTGAGCGTGACGGTGGGCGTGGCGGTTGCCGGCGAAGAATGTTGAAAGGGATGTGTCGGAGCGGCCGCCAGCGCCGGCGGCCGCTCCGATGCACCTGGCAATGCAAAGCCGACCCACCCGAGGAGGTACAGAGTCGCCAACAGGCCCATGCCATTCACGAACAGGCCGACGTGTTGGCGGCTTGATTTCCGATGTACGGAGTCGCTGCGCTGGTTCACAGGCGTATCCCCGCCTGACTGACCTACCGCCCGTCGAGCCCCAGATCGCCGGCAATGCCCTGCATGGCTGCCAGGACCCGTTGGATGTGGTCGTCCAACGCAACACCCAGCGCCTCGGTCCCCCGCTCGATTTCTTCGCGATTCACGCCGGCGGCGAACCGCTTCTCGCCCCACTTCTTCTTCACCGACGACACGTCAACATCCCGAATATCCCGTGTCGGACGGACAAGGGCCACGGCAACGATCAGCCCCGTGAGCTCATCTACAGCATACAGGGCCTTTCGCATGTCGGTGTCACGGGGGACCCCGCTCTCGTCGGCATGGGATAAAATGGCGTCGATAATCTCGGCTGGCCAGCCACGCTCGCGGAGAATCGGCGCGCCTCTCAGCGGGTGATCGGGGATCGTCGGATGCATCTCGTAGTCGAAGTCATGCAGCAATCCGACGATCCCCCACGTCTCCTCGTCCTCGCCGAAGTAGCGCGCATAGGCTCGCATGCCGGCCTCCACCGCCAGCATGTGCTTGACCAGGTTCTTGTTCTTGGTGAACTCGTTCACCAACACCCAGGCATCTTCTCGCGTCTTTGGCATGTCTACCTCGAAGATCGTTTGTTAGATGGCTGGATGGCTGATCTCGTTGACCGCCTGGGGGATGTGCCCGCCGGCAGCGATGTCAGCCGCAATACGCGCAATGTCGGCATCCAGCGGCTGCTCGTTGTCATTCCACACGTAGGGCCGGTCGGCCGATGGCGGATGATCGACTACCTGGCGCACTGCTTCGTACAATCGCGATGTGGCCGGCGACAGAACCTCGCGGGCGTCGTAGTGGCCGGCCACCACGTGCGTCCGCAGATCGACCGCCTGTACGCCAAACATCAGCGCAACTGCCATGTACTGCTGGAAGATTTCGATGGACTGGCGCGCCAGGTTGGCCGAACCATACCCCTGGCTGTTGATGTTCTGGTTGAACTGCTCGGCATGGGTCGGGAAGTGATCGACCAGCGAGTTGCCGAAGAAGGTCAGCAGCGGCATGAGGGAGTTGCCGGTGATCTGCAAGCCCTTGAGCCCCATGTTCACCTCGCGGTCGGGATTGCCGATGAGGGACGGCGGCAGCCCGTTGCTGAACTCCGGTGCCACCAGCAGCGCAATCTGGGCATCCAGGTGCTTGGCCAGCAGGCCAATGTAGTAGCGCAGTTGGTCCATCGCCACACCAATGTACTGCCCCAGGAAATTGCCACCATGGAAGCTCACCTGCGTCTCGGGGTCGATCAACGGGTTGTCCGTGGCTGAATTGGCTTCGACTTCAACCTGCCGCGCAATCTGGGCGAGTCCGTCAACGATGGGACCGGCGTACTGGGGCAGGCAGCGCAGCGAGTAGCGATCCTGAATCAGGTCGCCGTTGCGGTAGTCGTGCCGGCCATCCAGCTCGTCGCGTACCAGCCTGGAGCCGGCCAACAGGTCCAGCATGCGGGCGGCGGCCCACCTCTGGCCCGGGTGCGGCTTGTTGTCGTGGATGAATGGGTGGAACGATTGGTTGGTTCCGCGCAGCGCCTGAATGGCCAGCGCATGCGCGCCCATGGACAGCGCGAGGAGAATGCGCGCATCATACACGTTGTTGGCAGCAATACCGGTCATCACCGACGTGCCGTTGACCATGGCAAGTCCTTCCTTGGGACCCAGACGCATGGGGGACAGCCCGAGCCGATCCAGGGCCGTCAGTGCATCCAGCTCCTGGCCGTTGTAATCGACTGTGAAGCTGGGGTCCAGGCCGATCAGCGCGCCGGTGATGCTGACCAGGGGCACCAGGTCACCACTGGCGCCGATGGAGCCATATTCGTGCACGTGAGGTGTGACGCCGGCGTTCAGGAACGTCTCCATCCGTCGAATCAGCTCCAACCGCAGGCCAGAAGCGCCCCGCAGGTGGGAATTGATGCGCAGGAGCATCGCGGCGCGCACGTCGGCGGTAGGGATGCGCCGGCCGGCGCCGGTTTTCATGAACCAGATCAGATTGTTCTGCAACTCGGTCGCGTTTTCGACGGTAATCACCTTGCTGGCCATGCCGCCAAAGCCAGTTGTCACGCCGTAAATGGCCTGGCCGGCTTCGACGGCGTTCGTCACGTAGTCGTGCGAGGCCAGGATACGCCGGGTGATCGTGTCGTCATTGGCAATGCGCACGCGCGCGTGATGGCGCGCTACGCGAACGATCTCATCGATGGTTAAGCCCGCGCCGTCCAGGACGACTGCGCCGTCCATGGTCACGACGTCGGGCGACGGTTGGGAGAAGGCTAGTTCAGAAGTCGTGTCGGCCATTGGATTCTATCTCCTTTCGGTTTTGGAGGACTTCGACATTTCCGGCATCGTTTCACCGTAAGGGGAACTTGGCTTTACAATTTGCTCCTGCCGGACAACAGTCCGGCAGCTTCCAAAGCGTTTCGGAGCGCTGGACTGTTGTCCAGCGCGAGCAAAAGTGTAAAGCGATCTGGGTGTGCGCTGAAACGATGCAACATTTCCCGTTGTCGCCGGCACCCGCCCGAGGAGTGTGTAGCAGTGACGTAGCTACTCAGCCTGGCGATTGAAATCGCGGCAACCCTCGCGAAGCCGGCCTTCGCCGGCTGAAGACCAACCAGTCGCCCAAGGGAGATCCTTCGGCAGGCTTAGGACATGCTTCGCAGACGTTGGTGCAGTTTCAACTGCCGAAACGTTGCTCGAATGGGCCGCAGACTAACGGGCGTTTGTTTGTCTCAAGTATACCACAAAGTTGGGCACACGCAAGTCAAAAACAGGTCCAAGTTTGGTCCCATGGAATAGGACTGGTGGGGGCGTCGCTGCCTTACCATCGCTCAAG
Organism: uncultured Anaerolineales bacterium; assembly: GCA_964532665.1. Classification (GTDB taxonomy): domain Bacteria; phylum Chloroflexota; class Anaerolineae; order Epilineales; family JAANWY01; genus CAZHMV01. Next base: position 114,428 of record CAZHMV010000002.1, on the reverse strand, counting down.
CAGCAGCCGGGCAGGCGTCCAGGGATAGCCCACGGAGCATCCCAAACAGGTTTTCCTCACGGATAGAAAGAAACACGGATGAAAACAGAGAAACTTAGATTCTATCCGTGTTTCTTTCTATCCGTGGGAGAAAACTGTCCGTTTGAGGCACGGCTTCGCTGCACGGTTACGCCGCCGGCCAGGCCGGATGGCTGCGGAACGCTTCGATCAGCTTCTGCTTCCGGTCTTCCGCCAGCCAGGACGCCTGGACGCCCTGGAGAATCAGCGTGCGGATGTCATCGCGGGAGAAGCCCAGGCGTTCTTCGAGGAGCCGGAACTCCCCGGCCAGGGAGTTGCCAAACATCCTGGGGTCGTCGGTGTTGATGGTAACGACGATCCCGCGCTCGAAGTAGCTGCGCACGGGATGTTCGTCGAGGGAGCGCACCACGCCGGTCCGCACGTTGGATACGGGGCACATCTCCAGCGGGATACCGTGCTCTGCCAGGTAGTCGAGCAGGGATTCGTCCTCCCAGGCGCGAGTGCCGTGGCCGATGCGCTCCACCCGCAGCGTGCGAATGGCCTCCCAGATGCTTTCGGCTCCCGCAGCCTCGCCGGCATGGGCGCTGGTGTGAAACCCGAAGTGCCGTGCCTCCTCGTAGACCGCCTCGAAGGGCTCTGGCGGAACATCCTGCTCCGACCCGCCGATAGTGACGCCGATCACGCCCAGGTCCTGCACCTCGCTCACCTCTGCCAGGGTGCCGGCGGCGCGCTCCGGCCCGAAGTCGCGCACCAGGTCGGCCACCAGTGCGATTTCGATGTCCGGGACGCGAGCCAGGCCGGCGCGGATCGCTTCGGTGAGCTTCCCGGTCTCCAGGCCGTGGCGGGTGAAGTCCGGCGGGGAGTAGAAGGCCTCGGCGTAGCAGATGTTCTGGCACGCCAGGTCCCGTGCTACCGCTTCGGCGATGAACGTGAAGTCCTCGTATTCCCGCAGAAACCGGTTTTTCCACACCCAGGTGTCGATGAAGTGCGGGAAGTCCCGATACTCGAACTGCCGCTCCAGGGCCGGCAGGTCAGGCACCGACGGGTCCCCGCCGTATTTCTGAATCAGCTCCCACAGGGCGTCGTGGGGAATTGCGCCCTCCAGGTGCAGGTGGAGTTCGACCTTGGGTACTTGCTCAAACCAGCTCATTCGTCGGCTGGCTCCAGGGCTGTCTTGACGTTTTCCAGCGTCTGGTCAACCAACATCTGTGTCCAGCGGGACGCCGCCGTCTCATCCCGCAGGTAGGCCGGCAGCCACTCCGGCGCGGCGATACGGATGTCCAGTTGAACGACGGTGCCCGTCCCTTCCGGCGACAGGCACCAGGTCTGCGTTCCTTCCAGATCACCTTCCAAACGCATGGCCAGCCGGTGTGGAGGCTCGAACTCGACGCATCGCGCCAGGCAATCCAGTTCACGTGCCGCGAGTTCTACCGTTGTCCGGAGCACGGCGCCGACGCCGGGCGTCTCGCTGCGCTCCGTTACCCGATCTTCAAACGGCGTCAGCTCGGCCGGATCGACGTGCGGATTGCAGAGAAACTCAAAGACGTCGCCGGCGGAGTGATTGACGAGTATGCTGCCTTCAGCGTGCAAAGTGTCCATTGGATAACTACTAACTACTCGGCCACGCTCCCGAAAGTTGCGATGCGCAATGCCCTACTCTCCTGAACGCTCACCGGAACACCAGGGGAAATCGCTCCGGATATTCCAGGGCCTCCAATTCGATATCGGCGTCCAACTCCGGCCAGTGAAACTGCGTGGGACCCAGACGCTGAACTGCGTAGATTTGAGCTACCGTTGCATCCCAGAAAACCGGGTAGTCGTCAAAAGGAACGAAATATTCCTTGTCATCAACCAACAGCCAAAAACCGGTCGCTCCAATGTTTGTCACTTCACTGTAAGAAATGGCGGCGCCAGGCATCTCTGAAATCATCCTCGTGCTCCTTGACGATTGCCTCAATCTTGCGCAGATCCTTGGTTTTCAAATTGTGGAACCTGGCCAGGGCAACAATCGGCTCCAGCCAGAACTTTGCGATACCAGTTGACTCCAATTATACGCCGGATTGAGATGGACTGCAACGCCGGTCACAACACATCCATATCCACGACGGAGAGCGGCCGGTCGGGCTCAGGATTTGCCCTTCGCTCTGATCTGATGTAAAATAAGCAAGATTAAATTAAGCTGGCTTCAATAAACAGGCGAGGCGTGAGGAGGGCTACATGTTCATCGATCGCGAACGGGAGTTGGCTATGTTGGAGAAACGGTACAACTCGGACCAGGCGGAGTTGTTTGTCCTCTATGGTCGGCGTCGGGTGGGAAAGACAGAACTGCTGCGGGCTTTCTGCCAGGAGAAGCGGCACGTCTTCTTTGTGGCTGACCTGGGGTCCGAGGCGCTGCTGCTGGCGGCTTTCTCGCGGGTCATCGGGGAGCACCTGCTGGGGGCCGGTGTCCCGCTGGCCTTCCCTACCTGGGATGCCGCTTTTGAGTACCTGGCCGGCGCAGCCCAGGCCGAACGGCTGGTGGTCGTGCTGGACGAGTTCGGCTACCTGGCGCAGGCCAACCCGGCCTTCCCCTCCATCCTGCAACGGCTGTGGGATACACGCCTCAAAGATACCCGTATCGTTCTGGTTCTCTGTGGCTCGTATGTGAGCCTGATGGAACGAGAAGTGCTGGCTTACCGTGCTCCGCTGTATGGCCGGCGAACGGCCCAATACTTGCTCACGCCACTGGATTTTCCCGAAGCTGCCCTTTTCTTCCCTCGCTACAGTCCGGATGACCTGGTCAACGCTTACGCAGTGTTGGGCGGGACGCCGGCGTACCTGCGCCAGTTCGACGATCAGTACTCCCTGCTGGATAATATCAGGGACCGGATCCTGACTTCCCAGACCTACCTGTACGACGAGCCCCGTTTCCTGCTGCTGCAAGAGGTACGGGAGCCCCGCTCCTACTTCGCCATACTGGAAGCCATGGCGCGAGGAAACACCCGTCCGAACGAGATTGCGCAGGCTGCCGGCCTGGGGGGTGGACCGGCCGCCATGCCGTATGTCAAGATGTTGATGGATCTGCGGCTTGTAGAGCGGAGGGTGCCGGCCACGCAGCGCCACCCCCACAAAAGCCGGAAGGGCATCTACCGCATCAGCGATCCCTTCTTCCGTTTCTGGTTCCGTTTCGTCTACCCTCATCGAAGCGCCCTTGAAGAAGGAAGGACGGATCAGGTACTGGAGCAGCAGGTTGTGCCCCGGCTGGGTGAGTTTGCGGCTGACACTTTTGAGGAAATTTGCCGCCGGCACGTCTGGCGGTTGGGGTTACCTTTCACGCCGGAGCGGGTTGGTGCCTGGTGGAGCCCGAAGGGGGAGATTGACGTGGTCGCCATTAGCGACGAGGAGCAGGCTGTGCTGGTCGGCGAGTGCAAATGGCGCACCAAGCCTGTGGGCGTAAACATCCTGGAGAGGTTGCGGGCGAAAGCACAGCTCTTGCAGCGTGAGGGGCCCTGGGATCGGGTCCACTATGCGCTGTTCTCCCGTGCTGGATTCACGGAAGCTTTGCAGGAGGTTGCTGGCCGCCAGGGCGTGATGCTGATTAGTCCCCAGGACCTGGTTCTGACCAACTGAGTGCTAGCTGCGGAACACCAGAGGGAATCGCTCCGGGTATTCCAGTTGTTTTGATGGCCGGCCTGCCCTGTGGTACAATTGCTCCCCTGCCGGGTGTGACAACGTGTTGAAGGAGACTACCCATGCATCAGTACGAAATCAGCATCGAATACTGCGAGGTGTGAAACTACCGGCCACGCGCCGTCAGTTTGACGGAAGAGCTACTGGCAGACTTCGCGCCCGTGATAAAGTCCCTGACCCTGATCCCCTCGGGTGGAGGGCGGTTCGAGGTGAAGGTGGACGACCAGTTGATCTACAGCAAGAAGGCCACAGGCCGGCACGCCGAACCGGGAGAAATCCACCGCCTGTTTCAGGAGGCCACAGGCGTGCAGCCTACACAGGCTGAATAACTCGAAACAACGGACTTGCAGGTGCCTGATGACTTCTTCTCCTGAGCGCACGATTCGCATCATCGGCGTCCCCATGGACCTGGGGCAGCAGCGGCGTGGCGTGGACATGGGACCGAGTGCGCTGCGCTACGCCGGCCTGGGCGACCGCCTGCGTGCCCTCGGCCACACGGTCATCGACGGGGGCAATCTTGCTGTCCCACAGCCGGAGAGTGAGCCACCCAATGAGCCGGTGCCCGTTAAAGCGCGGTACCTGCACAGCATCGCCGGCGTGTGCCAGGATGTCTACGACCATGCCCTTACCTGCCTCCAGCAGGACGAAGCCCCGATCTTCCTGGGCGGCGACCACTCCATCAGCATCGGCACGGTGTCGGCCATGGCTGCATACGGCGGGGATGTGGGGGTGGTGTGGGTGGACGCCCACGCCGACTTCAACACGCCCGAAACGACGCCCTCCGGCAATGTGCACGGCATGGCCCTGGCGGCGTTGCTGGGACGCGGGCCGACGACGCTCACCGACATCGGGCAGGCCGGCCCCAGACTCAAAGCCTCCGATGTCGTGCTTATCGGGGTGCGCGACCTGGACCCCGAAGAACGGATTGCGTTGCGCGATGCCGGCATCCACGTCGTGACCATGCACGAGATCGATGAGATGGGGATGGGTGCGGCCACGCGCCACGCGCTTGACCACCTCAACCACCTCGCCAGGCTACATGTGAGCCTGGACATGGACGCCCTGGACCCGGACGAGGCACCGGGTGTGGGCACGCCGGTGGCCGGCGGCCTGACCTACCGCGAGGCGCACCTGCTCATGGAAATCCTGGCCGATTCCGGCAAAGTCGCCTCCCTGGACATCGTGGAAGTCAACACCATCCTCGACGACCGCAACCGCACCGCCCGGTTGGGCGTGGAACTCGCCGCGTCCCTCTTCGGCCAGCGGATCCTGTGACCAGTACCTTTCACTGCTTGACGGTGGCCCTGTAGAGTGGTATACTACTATCAGATAATCTGAAAGTATGATAGTCAGAAGGAGCCGAAATGACTACTGCGCAAGTGTCGGGCGAAGTTACCTCTCTGAAAACGTATGACGTCCGTCTGCGGCAGCGAGGCCAGATCACGGTGCCACAAGAAGTGCGCAAGCAATTGAATATGAGGGATGGCGATACGCTAGCGCTTGTCCAGGTGGGTTCGACCCTGCTGCTTACCCCGAAACGGCCCGTTGTACCTCTGCTGGCAGATCGGATTGTGGAGTTGATGGAAGCGGAAGGCGTAACTCTGGCTGACTTGCTGATTGGGTTGAAGGAAGAACGAGCGGCAATTTATCAGGAACGGTGGGCCCGTCAGGAGAAGACAACCCGTGACCAGGGTCTTCGCTGACGCCACCGTTCTAGTAGCCGGTGCAGGCTCACGCACCGGTGCCAGTCGCGCCGTGCTGACCATGGCCGAGATTGGTTTGTACCGGCTGGTTGTCTCCCGACAGGTCCTTGACGAAACTGAGCGCAACTTGCGCAAGAAATTGCCGGCAGCTCTCCCCGTCTTCGCAGAGTTAATGGCAGCCATTGGTCCCGAGATTGTCCCCGATCCGAGCAGCGAGGAGGTCGTTCACTGGGAATCTGTGATCGATCCCAAGGACGCCCCCATCCTTGCAGCAGCAGTGACAGCCGCCCCCGACCGTTTTCTGACCCTGGATGTCAAAGACTTCATCAAGCCAGTTCAAGTAGCAGAGGAGAGTGGACTGAGAATCGAGACACCGGCCGAGTTCGTGCAGGCTGTCCGGACATTGATCGAAGAAGGGCTCAGCTAGCCCCTTGCACCTCAGGTCCCTTGCTCTTCTGCTTTGCCATCTGCCCAGTGGTGGAGCAGCGCATCCACGTCGTCCAGGGTCAATGCGCGCTCGTCGGCCAGGGCTTTAATGTGAGCCGTCAGATGCTTCACCTGATCGTCGTCCAGCTCCAGACCGAGCTGCTCAGCGCGGTGGCGAACAGCGTTCCAGCCGGTTAGCCGGTGGGCGATGTGGATGTAGCGTGTCAGCCCGAAGGCCTCGGGCTTTAGAATCTCGTAGGTCGAGGGGTGGTTCAGGACGGCTTTGGCGTGGATGCCGGCCTTGTGCGTGAAAGCCGAAAACCCCGTGATGTAGTTGTTGAACGGGATGTCTACGTCAACCAAATCGGCCACCAGCCGGTCGAGATCGCGGATGACGGGCAGGTTGTACTTCTCCACCAGCTTCGGGTCGGTGGCAAAGAGCCGGGCGACCAGGCCCCCCAGCGGCGTGATGCCATTTCGCTCGCCGATGCCGAGCACGCTGGTGTCGATGTGAGTCGCGCCGGCCTCCAGTGCGGCATAACTGTTGGCGATGGCACAGCCGGAGTCGTTGTGCCCGTGGAACTCGATGTCGCACTTCACCCGCTGCCTCAGCTCGCTCACCAGAGCGTAGATCTGGCGCGGCGTGCCGACGCCCACTGTGTCGGCAACCCCCACCCGATCCACGCCCAGTTCGTCCACTGCCTCGTAGACGCGGAAAAGGTCCTCGGGATTGCTGCGCAGGCTGTCCTCGGTGCTGAAGCGCACGATGACGCCCTGTTCCTGGAGGTATGCCACCACGTCGCGCGCCAGATCGACGATCTGGTCAATGCTCTTGCCGTGGCTGAATTCCCGCAGGTATGATGAGGTACCGATGACCACATCCACGCCATCCACGCCGGTCTCGACGGCGATCTGGGCATCCTTCAGGTGACACCGCGTGTGGGTGAGAATCCTGGCGCGCAGACCCAGGCCGGCGATGGTCGTGCAGTCCTCCCGACTCTGGGGCGACGCCAGCGGCGATGTCAGCTCCAGATACTCGACCCCGAACTCGTCCAGCAACCGGGCAATCTGGATCTTCTGCTCCGTCGTGAAGAAAGCATTTACGAATTGCTCACCCTCGCGCAGGGTAGACTCGATGATTGAGAAGTTCTCTAGACTCATGGTTAGCTCCTTTACATGGGAGAACTTGCGCAGCGGGAACTCGGAGGATTTCAGGGGAACTCGGGGGAACTCAAGATCCCCTGGCTTCCCTGAGTTCCCCTATGTTCCTCCGAGTTCCTGTTCGACCAACAAATCCAACGCTCGCTGAAGTACCTCAATCCCCCGCAGGTACTCCGCAATCTCAATGTACTCATTCGGCGTGTGGTCCAGGCTGGAATCGCCCGGACCGTAGGCGACGATGGGGCAGTTCCACACCGGTCCGACGACGTTCATGTCCGACGTACCGGTCTTCAACTTGAATGTGGGCCGGCCACCTTCGGCGCGGATGGCTCGCAGAAAGGCGCGCACCAGCGGCGTGTTCTTCGAGGCGCGAAAGGCCGGCTCGTAGCTGTAGCAGCGGACCCGGGCGTCGCCGGCCAGCTCACGAGCAGCGCGCTCCAGTGCGCTGGCGTCATAGTCGAGTGGCAGCCGAATCCCGACAGTGGCTTCAACTGAATTGGTCAGCCCATCGCTGTGGGTGACAATGTTTCGCAGGGATGGCAACAGTTGGCTGAAGGCGCTGTTGTGCTCAGCATTGAAGGCTTCGGCCCTGGCCTTGAGCGCCTGCCACCAGGCCACCGCCTCCTCGGCCACGCCCCCCTCGGGGCCGGCGGTGTGGCCCATGGAGCGTTCCAGCCGGTAGTTGATAAGCAGCCGGCCCTTGTAGCCCAGCGTGATGCTATCCCAGCCGCTGGGCTCGCCGATGACGCAGAACGCAGGCCGATATCGCTCAACGGCGAAGCGCGCCCCCTTCGAGGTAGCCGCCTCCTCTTCGGTGGCGCCAACAACGATGACCCGCGTGCCCGGCAGCGGGCCGGCTTGCGCGGTTGCGACAACGAAGGCCGCCATCGGTCCCTTCGCATCCACCGCTCCCCGTCCGTACAGTCGCTCACCCTCGATCCGAACCGGAATCCGCCCCGGCACCGTGTCGATATGGCCCAGCAGCACAATCTCGTTGGGGCCATCGCCCACCACGCCGACAGCATTGCCAGCCTCGTCCACGCGCGCATCAAACCCCCAGCCGGCCATCCGCTCCACAAGGAACTCGGCCAACTCGCCCTCCTGGCCCGACAGGCTCTCGATTTCCAACATCCGTCGCAGAAGCTCAACGGCATCCATTTGGTCCTCAGTTCTAAGTCTCAGTGATCAGTGATCAGTGATCAGTCAACAGTAAACAGTGATCAGTGGTCAGTAATGAGAATCTGAATACTGATTACTGATCACTGATCACTGACGCAGGGTGGCATCAATAGCGCGAATCACCGTCTCGATCTCCTCACGGCTGATCACCAGCGGCGGCAACAGCCGCAGCACCGTTGGACCCGCCGGCAGCGCCAGCACCCCCCGCTCCATCAAGCCTTGCAGCACCGGCGTCACTCGCGTCTTGAGCTCGATGCCGACCATCAGCCCCAGGCCCCGCACCTCACGGATCAACGGCGACTCGATGGTCTGCAGCCGGTCGAGCAGATACCTCCCCATCTCGGCCGAGCGCTGGATCAGGCTTTCGCGCGCGTAGGCTTCCAGGGCGGCGACGGCGGCAGCGCAGGCCAGCGGATTGCCACCGAAGGTCGAACCGTGGGTTCCGGCCGGCAGCTCGGCCACCGCCGGCCCGATGGCCACGGCCCCCATGGGCACTCCGCCGGCAATTGCCTTGCCCAGACAGATCAGGTCGGGGATGATGCCGGCATGCTCTACCGCAAACCAGCGACCGGTTCGCCCGAAGCCGGTCTGCACCTCATCGACGATGAGCAACACGCCCCGTTCGTCGCACAACTTCCGCAGCCCCTGGAAGTACTCTGCTGACCCGGGTCGCACCCCCCCCTCGCCCTGGACGATTTCGACCAGGACCGCTGCTGTGTCGTCGCTCACAGCTTGCGCCATCCGGTCCAGGTTGTTAAACGGAACGTGAGAGAAGGCCGGCACCAACGGCTCGAACGGCTCCCGATACTTGCGCTCCCACGTTGCCGACAGGGCGCCCAGAGTGCGACCGTGAAAGCCGCGCATGGTGGCGACGATGCCGGGCCGGCCCGTGCTCAGACGCGCAAACTTGATGGCCCCCTCGACGGCCTCAGCACCCGAGTTGCACAGGAAAATGCGGTTCAAGCCGTCGGGCAGGCGGGCCGACAGCCGGCTCAGCAGCTCCGCCCGCCGGTCGTTGTAGAACACCTCGGGGCATGTGATCAGCGTCCGCGCCTGCTGCGCGATGGCCTCGACAACCTTCGGATGGCAGTGCCCGAGATTCGCAACCCCATGCCCGCCCACACAGTCGATATACTCCTGTCCCTCAGCGTCCCAAACCCGCGTACCCTCACCCCGCACGATGGCGACGTCCCGTTTGGGATACACACCGCTGGTAAACTGCCGTTCCAATTCGATCACGTCCATGTTTGGTTTCATTGCAGATCCCGAAAAAGGGCAACTCAGAGGAACTCGGGGGAACTCAGCAGAACTTGAGAGAAGCCCACAGTCATTGTTGGCCAAGTTCCCTTGAGTTCCTCTCAGTTCCCCTGAGTTCCAATAACTGTTCCCTCCCCCGCCAACGCCCGTCTCACCGGCTGCTCCACCCGCGCATCCCCCAGGATCACCCGCCCCACGCCGCCGGCCAGCGCTTCGCGGGCGCCCAGGAGTTTCATGCGCATGCGGCCTTCGGCGTGTTTGGCCGCAGCTTCGATCTCGTCGCCGGAGATGTGGCGAATCAGGCTGCTCTCGTCGGGGAAGTTGCGCAGCAGGCCTGGTACGTTGGAAAGCAGAAGCAAAGCCTCGGCCCCGAATGCGATGGCGGTGGCGCCAGCGGCGCGGTCGCCGTCCACGTTGATGGCCTCGCCCTCGAAGCTGATGGCCGGCGGCGTCAGCACCGGCAGGTAGCCGGCATCGAGCAGGGTCTGGAGCAATCCAGTGTTGACTCGCTCGACGACCCCCGTGTAGTCATCGCGCACGATCAACGTCTTGCCGTTTTCCACGATGCGGATTGCCTTCTTGCGCCGGCCCTCCCAGATGCGCCCGTCGATGCCCGACAGCCCGACGGCGTTCACACCGTGCTGCTGCAGCCGCTCGACGACACCCTTGTTGATCTGGCCGCAGTAGACCATCTCGAAAATCTCCAGGGTGCGCCGGTCGGTGCGCCGGCTGGTGTAGCCCGACGGCGACGTCACAAACCGGGGTGGATGCCCCAACTTCTCGGCCACCTCATTCGTCTGGTGTGACCCGCCGTGGACCAGGATGAGTCGCTGACCCGCCTGCACGAGAGATGCGACATCAGCGCACACAGCGTCGAGATTGATGCCTGCGCTGCCGCCAACCTTCACAACGATCATGTCCCTATTTCCTCCATTGCGTCTTGCGTCTTACGTCTTGCGTACTGCGTAAGACGTAAGACGTAAGACGCATTACACCGGATGCAGCCCCACAAACTCCAACCCCGTCGTCTCCCCCCACCCCATCATCACATTCATTGACTGGACAGCACTGCCGGCCGCGCCCTTCACCAGGTTGTCCAGCGCGCTGATGACCACGACGCGGTTCGAGTCGGGATCGCGCTCGAAACCCACGTCGCAGAAATTGGTGCCGGCCAGGACCTTGGGCTCCGGGTAGCGGTACACGCCGGTTCGATCCTTGACAATGCGGATGAAGGGCTCGTCGTTGTATGCCCCGCGGTAAAGCTTCCAGAGATCGCGTTCCTGCAAGTCTTCCCGCAGGAAACAGTGAGCCGTACACAGGACGCCGCGCACCAACTCGACAGCCGTGGCCGAAAAGTGCAGCTCGAAATCGCCCAACACCTGCTGCATCTCGGCCTGATGGCGGTGGCCGGTGGGGGCGAAGGAGCGGACCGCGCCGCTGCGCTCCGGGTGGTGGGAGGCCAGGCTGTGCTTGTTGCCGGCCTCGGACGAACCGACCTTCACCTCAGCTACCACGCACTCGATGAGACCCGCGCGGGCCAGGGGCCACAGGGCCAGGTTGACCGCCGTGGCGTTGCAACCGACGCCGCTGGCGTAGTGGGCGTCGCGAAGCTCGCCGCGGTACACTTCGGGCAGCCCGTACACGAACCGGTCGAGCCATGCCGGGGCGGGGTGCTCCGCACCGTACCAGCGCTGGTACGCGCCGGCATCGCGCAGCCGAAAATCGGCCGACAGGTCGATGATGCGGTCGGCGAGCGTGGCGAAGTGGTCGATTTGCCGGGCTGCCTGACCGTGGGGCAGCGCCAGGAAGAGCAGATCGCAGGGTTCAAGCTGTTCCAGTCGGCTGAACTGCAGCCGCGTCTGGTCCCGCAGGTTGGGGTGCACACTGTGGACGTAGCGACCGGCGTACCGCTCCGACGTCACCTGCTGCACTTCCACCTCGGGGTGTCTCAGCAGCAACCGCAACAGCTCACCGCCGGCATACCCCGACCCCCCCACAATGCTCGCCCTAACCACGCCCGCTCTCCTCCACACCCTGCGCCGGCACCGCCAGTTCCCCCGAGTTCCCCCGAGTTCCCCCGAGTTCCCGACGCTCTCCGAACTCCTGTCGCCCCTCCCCCACAGCCACCACATAATCCACAATCTTCGCCGGAATGTCCACCCCCGTCGGCTCGATGCTGTTGCGGAATTCCATGGTGTAGTTAACTTCGTTCACCAGCAACTCCCCGTCGGGACTCTCCAGGATGTCCACGGCCACAATGCCGCCTCCCACGGCCCGAGCAGCAGCCCGAGAAAGTGCATCGATTTCGGGTGTCACCGGACAGTTGCTGGCGCGACCCCCTCGGGCGGTGTTGGTGATCCAGTGCTGCGACTCCCGCAGGATGGCGCAGATCGTCTCATCGCCGACGACAAAGCTGCGGATGTCGCGGCCGGGCTTATCAACGTAGTCCTGGATGTAGTAGATGGAGTGGTGGTACGATCCCAGGGTGGACTTGTGCTCCAGCAGGGCTTCGGCGGCGTCGCGGTCGTTGACGCGGGCCAACAGCCGGCCCCACGAGCCGACCGCCGGCTTCAGGACAACGGGGTAGCCCAACCGCTCGATGGCTTCCAGAGCGGATTCGGGGGTAAAGGCGATCTCGACGCGGGGGGTGGGCACGCCGGCCTGGATCAGCGCCAGGGATGTATTCAGCTTGTCGCCACAGACCTCGCCCACCTGGAAGGGGTTGACCGTGGGCACGCCCCAGGCATCCAGGATGCGCAGCGCCGACAAGGCCCGCGAGTGGCTGACGCAGCGCTCCAGAATCACGTCATAATCGGCCCACCCGTTCTCGTGGAGATTGAACACGATCCGGCGCACATCGATCATGTCGTAGTTGAGACCGCGCCGATCCAATTCCTGCAGGATCAGCTTCTCTTCGAGCCGGATTCTAGAATGTAGAATACCTATGCGCATGGACACGCTCCTTTTCAAGACCAGAATGAGGTTTGAGAAGGCGTGAAACGTAAAACGTGAAACGTGAGGAACGGGGACTGCACCGATCTTCACGCTTTACGTTTCACGTACTACTCTCCCCAATCCTCTTCGACTTCCGGTGCCAGATCGACTTCGAGCGGATCGACGCTCAGAACCTCCAGCTCCACACCGCAGTCGGGGCACTGGGCAATCTCGCCGACCACGATGTCAGAGCCGAAGAGAACCTCACCGGCGCATTCGGGACACGTTGCAGTTGCCATTTCCGAGAACCTCCTTTTGCACTTTCGGCATGAAACAAAAACCGCCGGCTCACCTCGTCTGGTGGCCGGCGTTGGCTACGCGTTGTGGGCGTTTTCAGGCAAGCACAGCTAACCAGACGAGTCGTCCGGCTTCTCCTTCTTGCCCTGCTTGGCGTCAAAAGCGCCCAAAACAACCGACATATTCATTGCGGGCGATAGTATACCAAACCAACACCGATTTGTCAAACGGATCATCCCATCTCGTCTGAGAATAGCTGGATAGCTGGATAGCTGGATGGCTTTGAGCCATCTAGCCATCTAGCTATTTTCATGCTTCATGGTGCCCCGCAGGGGCATGGCGACTGCTCAGAAGTGTCACCGGGCCAGGGCCAACAGCCACGCCGGCACCCAGAAGCCACCGTAGCCTAACAGGTGGAGTACCGTCGATCCCAGGAGCAACAGGACGCTGAACACGGTCAGGGCGTAGTCCCGAGGGGTGTAGTGCAACTCCTCCAGCCAGGTACGCGGTCCGGTGCCGAACGCGCGCAGGTCCATGGCATCGATGACCTCCTCACCCCGCACAATAGCGCCGATGGTGACCGGAATCAGCAGGGGAGCCATGTTGCGAATCTGCCGGATGATCCCACCGCCGATGCGCTCCAGCTCGTAGCCCCGCGCCCGCTGGGCGTCTAGGGTCATCTGGAAATCCTGGCCCAGGGATGGGATGAAGCGGAAGGCCAGGTCCATGGCGAAGGCGAACTTGTCGGGCACCCCCAGCCGGCGGAAGGTGATCCCGTAACGAGCCGGGTGAATGGTGTAGGGAATGACCACGGCCAGCGCGGCGAAGGAAAAGATGCGCACAATTTGCGCCACCATGAACGTCAGGCGTTCGGCGCTGACGGCCAGAGCGAAGGTCGCCCCCAGCAGATGGAACTCACCCCGCCAGAGGGTATGCTCCTGAGCATACACCCCCACTCCACCCCGGCCGGTCAGTGCCGTCATGAGTGACAGGGCAAAGGCGATCACGGTGATGAACAGCCAGAACCGTCGCGTTTCCCGCCATCCCAACCGTGCCAGCGCCATCTGGGCCAGAGCCAGAACCAGAAATCCCAACAGGAAGCGCAGGTCCCAGAACTGAATGATGCTGAAGAAAGCACACAGCATGAAGATAATCCGCGCCCGGGGGTCCAGGCGCTGGATGATCGTGTCTCGTTCGCGATACTTCCAGGTAACCAGCATCGTTTACAACTCGTAGCGTAAGCCGCACCCCTCGATACGGCCTCGACTTCGTCTCGGCCTACTCGGGATGCTCCTTGAGTTATCCCTGAACGCTTACCTCGTAGCTACTCACCCTCCCGCAGGTTTGAAGCCTCTCTGGCCGAGAACCGCTGCTTCAAGGCCGTTTTTCGGATGCAAAACCACTGCGCACCGCAACCTGCGGGAGGGTGGCTGAGCAGTAACCGGCCGTTGATCATCGAAGGCCACTGCTCACTTTGCCGGCAGCCCGGGGAGCAGCGGAGGATGCCCCTCTGCACCTCCGCTCCCCTGCCCCCCTGCTCAAAACTAGCGTCCTGTCTGCGCCTGCGCCTGCCGCCAGGCACCATACAGCAGTGGCGTCAGCACAATGGCGAAGAGCGTGTTAGGGCCGGCAGCCGGAACAAACTCCCCGACGAAGGCGGTGAAGAACGTATAGCCATTGATCCAGATGTCCGCCAGAGCGGCGAAGCCGATGCCGATGATGATGCCCAGTGTACCCCACACGACGATGGCCTTCGTGTCTGTGTCGGACAGGGCCTCGGCAATCGCCTCCCGGCGACGGAAAAGGTACCAACCGAGCAGGATGATAACGACGGTCATCAGCAAGAGCAGGATAACACCGCCACTGAGCCCCTGGCTCGCCAGGCTCTGCACGGCTCGCACCAGGAAGCCCAATGCCAACAGCCCCACCAGCACCGGCCAGAAGCGAGTGGCGAAAGCCGTGACCAGCAGCAGAACCAGGCCCACCAGGGGCACCCACCACCAGTTGCCGAAGTTGGCCGGCTCCCCGCTGAAGGGATCAGAGATATTCGGATTGATGATGGGGAGTGCAGTCGCTATGAGCAGAGCAACGGCTGTCACCCAGATCAAGACTCTCACCGCCCGATCCCGATGCGTGAAGGCCAGGACCAGACCGGGGATCAACCCCATCAGGCCATTGCCCACGTCCCATGCCGGGAACACCCCCCAGCCGGTGAGAGCGTCGCCCAGAATGTTGCCAACGAAGCCGGTGAAAAAGCCCACCACCGGGCCAAAGGCATAGCCGAAGAAGATGGGGATGACCACCGTCGGACGCAGTGACACCAGGCTCACCGAAGGGACCGGGATAGCGTTGAAGGCCCACGACAACAGGCCGTACAAAGCCGCGCCCAGGGCCATGTACACCACTTCGCGGGTGCCCACGGACCAGATAGGCCGGTCGGCAAAGTAGATGTAAATGACGTACACAACGATGGCAGCAATGATCAGCCAGGTAGCCCAGCCGCCGGCACCGAAGGTAGCCTGGGCAGCCAGGCCGAAGGCATCCGAACTCCGCACACTGGCGATTACGTTGCCGATGTACAGCAAGACAATGCTGACAACCAGCCCGATGACCAGGGGCGGAAGCGGCCGCAGATAGCGATTCTCCGAAGCGAACATAATGACCCCTCCTTTGTCATGAACGGACGATCACGGATGAACAGATCATCATCACGCCGGCCCGCCCTTTTCGCCGACTCCGGCTGATGAAGCCCAGCCGGGGTCGGTGTTTTGGACATATCGGGCCAGCAGTTCAGGCCGCATGAAGCGGCCAGTTTGAGGTAGCAACGCCAGGTTCAGTTCCAACAACGAGGTGGGCACCAGGCGGCAGCGGTCCAGGAGTTCGCGGTCGGCCAGAACCGCGTGCGGCGGCCCGTCGGCGACGATGTAGCCTTCGTTAAGCAAGACCACCCGATTGGCGTGGCTGATGGCCAGGTCCAGGTCATGGGTGATAAAGATCACGGCGTCGAAAGCAGCACCCCACGCGCTTTGTCTGTCTGGGTTGAGGATGGCATCCATGAACGCGGTGTAGTTCCGGTAGTCCTGGCCGGCTGTGGGCTCGTCCATGACCAGAATCCTGGACCGCATGGCCAGTACGGCGGCAATGGTTACCCGTTTCTGCTGCCCGAAGCTGAGGGCCAGAGGCGGATCGTCGGCCCGCTCCGCCAGGTTGACCGTCTCCAGGGCCGACTGGACATTGGCGGCTATTGTAGCCTCGTCGTACCCCAGGTTGCGCGGGCCAAAGGCCAGTTCCTCACGCACCGTTGGCGCAAAGAGCATGTGGCTGGGGCTCTGGAAGACGTAACCCAACGTGCGAGCCACCTGGGCCACGCTCACTGTTTGGGTATCCCGCTCACCCACCAACACCTGTCCCCGTCGCGGCTTGAGCAGCCCGATGGCGTGCTTCACCAGGGTGGTCTTGCCGGCACCATTGGGTCCCAGTATCGCGATCACGTCACCCGGCTGGATGGTGAAACTGACATCGTGCAACACTGGCTTTTCGGGCTCGTACCAGAAAGTGACGTCCTGGAACACAACCAGCGGTGAGTTGCGAGGGACGGATTGCGACTGGCGAACAGTCGGGGCCTGGCCATTAACCATCACCCGGGGTGCCCCGTGCATCAATCGCTGTACCACCAGGGGCGCGGGCAGCTTGACGTCCCGGTAGTCAGCGACGGCTTCAAAGCCTTCCACTTCACCGAAGTAGCGTTGCTCCCCATCCGCCAGAAACAGGACCCTGTCGGGCCGAATCTTCAGCACATCTTCGACCCGATGTTCGATGATCAGCACCGACCGTCCCGCGTCGGCCAGTCGTCGGATGAGGGCGAGGGTCTCCTGCACGCTCACGGGGTCCAGGTTGGCCAAAGGCTCATCCAGCAGCAGAATGGACGGCTCCATAGCCAGCACGCCGGCGATGACCACTTTCTGCTTCTCGCCCCCCGACAGTTGGAAGGTCTCGCGATCGCGCAGGTGAGCTAACCCCAGGTAGTCCAGGATGGCGTCTACACGGCTGCGCATCTCCGGGCGGGGCACACCCAGGTTCTCCAGGCCGAAGGCGATTTCATTGGCCACATAGCTGCTCACGATCTGCTTCTCGGGGTTCTGAAGAACGGTGCCTACCATCTGGGAGATTTGGGGGAGGCTGAGAGGCGTGGGGTCCTGACCGAACAGGCGGATTTCCCCCGATAGCTCGCCCCCTTTGTAGCTGCGAGGAATCAGGCCATTGATGCAGCGCATCAAAGTCGTCTTGCCAGACCCGCTGGCGCCGGCGATCAGGACAACCTCCCCCGCCCCAGCCTGGAACGAGACGTTTCGCAAAGCGTGCTCCGACCGGTTGCGATAGCGGAAAGACAGGTCGCGAACGACCAGCGGAAGACCGGCGCTCCTACCCAACGGTGCCTCTACCCCCTGAAACCCCCTGGTCCGTGCCGACAGTGTAGATCGAGGGATTGGCCTGCCCCCTGGCACACGCCACACCCCGGCTCACCGACCTTCGCGGCGACGCGCGTGGCTGGACCTGAGTACAAGCGTGTGTTGGCTTACCCCTTGAGCCATTATACAGCAAAGGCCGGCCTTTTTCAAGGGGCGGTGGTTGCCCAATGAATGCATGAAATGTGACTACCCAGCCTCCTGCTGCCGGCGGTTGAAACCGGAAACCGCGCCTACGGCTGCGAGGCGACGTCCTGAGCCTGTCGAAGGGTCGGCCTACGCCGACTGAGAGTCAGCCGGCGTAGGCCGACTTTGCAAGGGCGACGTCCTGAGCTTGTCGAAGGGTTGCCGCGAATTCATTCGCCTGGCGCCGGCGGGCGCGGAAGTTGATCCCCAGAGTACCATAAGCGGCGGCACTCGACTGCTGCGGCGCGCCGCTGAAGACATCTGCCCGCCAGGTGATCTCGAAATCCACAAATCCGGCCGCCACGACCGTGGCCTCGAGCTCTGCTGGAAGCAGAGCGCCGGCAATTCAACCCGTCCACAGCTCGATGTTGCGTTTGGCACTTTCGGGAACGGCCCTCTGCACCAAGATGTCGCCGATCTGCAGGCGGCCAGTGGGCTTCAGCACGCGCGCCATCTCCGCCAGGCCGGCCGACTTATCGGGCATCAGGTTCAGCACGCCGTTGGATATGACCACATCCGCCCAACCGTCGGGCACAGGTAGGGCCTCAGCCAGGCCCTCGCGGAACTCAGCGTTCGTGAACTCAGTCTCTCGGGCGCTGTGGCGGGCACTGGCCAGCATCTCTGGGGTCATGTCTACACCGATGACATGACCGGCCGGGCCGACCATTCTGGCGGCGATGAGACTATCCATGCCGGCGCCGCAGCCGACATCTACTACGCGCTCCCCAGGACGTAATTCTCCCAGGCTGAAGGGATTGCCGGTGCCGGCGAAGGACTCGATAGCACCTTCGGGGAGGGCGGCCAACCACTCGGTCCGATAGCCCAACATCCGGGCCAGCGGACGGCCGGTGTGGAAGTGAAAGCCTTGATCGGGGGTCAGTGCCACCATCTCATACTCCTCGCGAATAGCGGCGCGCAGTGCCTCCAGATCCAGGCCCGGGTCTTCTATAGCCACGTTCCTCATGGACCTCTCCTTTCCGCCCCCCTGAGGGTGATCGAGTAGCCACATTTATTCGTTATTAGATGGGCAGCAGCGTGTGATTCTTACGGTACGGGTTCCACCTGTGCGATGGGCATGGGTCACGATAAGCGCGGTAAGAAGCAAGGCTTTGCCTCCATCACATGAGTGACCATTCATATATAAAAGTGGAATACTGATGGTGGAGAAGGATATGAGAATTGCGAAGTTGCTGTTGGCAGCATTGGTGCTGTCTGTTCTGGCTGTGAGTACGGCCACAGCCGGCCCGGTGTCGGCTGCCAGGGACAAAGCGTACGATCAGCGGGACCCGACGATTGTGTACAACCCTTATCGAGATGAGTACATCCTGATCTGGTCAGAGGCACATGGCAATCAGGGGACCGATCTGTACACCAAGCTGTTGTTCACGAATGGACTGCCGAAGGGCGGGTTCTTTGGTCCGTCCTTTCGGATTACGCGCGAGGCCGGTGACGATGTGGACCCGGCCATCACCTACAACCCGCGTCGCAACGAATACATGATGGTGTGGAGCGCCTATCGTGATCAGACCAACGGCTGGGACATCTATGGGCAGTTGATCCGCACTAACGGGCTGCCCAAGGGACGACCTTTCGAGATCTACGTTGGACCGGGCAACCAGACGCATCCGGCCGTTGCCTTCAGTGGTCATCGGGAAGACTTCGTCGCCGTGTGGACGGACGACCGCAATCCCGACACCGGGCGCGACATTTTCGGCCAGACCCTATTCACCAGCGGCCTGCCGCACGGCAGCGAGGCCTTCCCGGTGCATGTGGCCCCCGGGGACCAGATCGATCCGGTCATCGCACCCAACGGCGATCGCTTGCTCGTCCTGTGGACCGACGATTACCCGGGCGACAGGGATATTCGGGCCAAGCTGTTGTTCACCGCCGGCCTGCCCATTGGCGGACCGGAGGGCGGCGACTGGGGCTTCGCCGGCGGTCCGGGGAACCAGGAGTCGCCGGCTCTGGCGCCAACCACGTCGGTGGCCATCTGGCAGAGTGACATCAACGCTGCGGAGACCGGCCTGGACCTGTTCGGCGTCAATCTGTTTCCCAACGGGTTGCCGCGAGGTCGGACTTCTGGGATCACGCGGGTTGAAGCGAACCAGTCCGACCCGGCGATTGCGTACAATCCCAGGCGAGATGAATTCATCGTTGTGTGGACAGACGACCGGAATGAGAGTGAGGACATCTACGCGATTCTGGTGCGGCAGAACGGCCTTCCCAAGGGGTGGGACTACGCTGTTGTTCGGGATGGTTGTACCGGGGTCATCGCCTGTCGGGGCTAGCACAGTTTCACTACGATGGGCGAAGGTCTCCGACCGAGCCCTTTTCGCCTCGGTCGGAGACCTTCGGCGATCAATGCGCTCAATGTTGGCAGGCACCCCATCAACGAGGAACCGGTCGCCGGCCAGCGCCGGCCCACGGTTGTAGCCGTGACGGCAAGACTGTGATGGGATGTGCCGGCGACTGACCCGCTTCGACCAGCAGACGCGGCGGCCCACCGATGAAACAATCGCCCTGGCGGCAGATGGTGCCGGGCAATCGCAGCCGGTACACGCCGTCCGTGGCCCTGACGATTCGCTGCCGGCCCATGGCATCGATGAGCCACGCATTGGCGCTCGTTGCCGGCACCCAAACCAGCAGGGCGCGATCGCTGCGGTTCCACAGCACGGTGGTGGTGTCGGCTGGGCGTTCCAGGCGCACCGCGTTGACCGGGCCGGCGCGCTGCAGCGTGGCCGTGGTGAAACCGGCGAAGTAATCGGTCATGGTGTCGAATGCTCGCAGCGCCGGCCGGCGACTGAAGTCGTGACGCAGCAATCCGTATGGTTCGCCGCTGTAAAGCCGTGCCTCGTCGTACATCTTGTAGACTTCCACCCGCTCCGCGCCGGCAGCGAAAGCCATGGCGAAAGCCTGGATGAGGAAGGCCGGCTGTTCCCACAGGCGCACGGGAAACAGCGGCCCGTTGATGGGATTGACCGGATCATTGGACGGCGGCGCGTTGGTCTCGTTGACCCACACCGGCTTGTCGATCCCACGGTCCAACATGGCCTGGCGGGTAAACCGAACCAGATCGTAGACCTGCTCGGGCCGAAAATAGGCATGGACGGTGGCGACATCGAAATAGTAGTCGTTGGCCGGCCCGGTGGGATCGGCGGCGACGACGTCGAGGAAGCGCAGCAGATAGGGCCGGCGTCCGTAGTTGACATCCCACCAATACGTGAAAGCGCCCAGATGGATCTTCGCGTCAGGATTGGCGACTCTGGCCGCCAGGTAGGCCACCTGAACCAGCCGGTAGTAGTCCTCAACGCTGCCCTCCCAGGTGTAGGCCGGATGACCCGCGTCCCAGATGTCCGGTTCGTTCCACACGATCCAGCGGTCGATGCGGCCGGCGTAACGCCTGGCCATGCCGGCCACGAACCGGCCCCAGGTGTTCTCCGGGTCGTCGTAGGGGAGATACAGGCCGCGGGGGACAGAGGCGAACGATGACCCGTCGGTGGCCCAGGCCGGCGTGTTGATGAGGAGCCCTACCAATTCGCGACCGGCGGCCACCTCCTGATCGATGGCCGCGTCCCCGTAGTATGGCTCATCCCACCGATCCGGGCCGTCGGGTTGCATGTCCGGCCACGAAAAGAACAATCGCTCCCAGCCAACTTCGACCTCGTCGGCTGCCTCGGCTGCCTCGTACGCCTGGACAACTCCGAAGCGTGGGTCGATGGAGGGATCAGCGTGGACAGGTGTGGCGACCAGGCAGGCGAGAAGAAAGAGTGATTTCTTCACACACACTCAGTCCACTGAGACGGTGTAACTCGCCGGCTCGGTCGTGAATGGCGTCATGGCTGAGATAGCGAGTACAGCAGGTTGATCGACTTTGAAGGTGGCACGACCATCGTACACCGGGATCTGCTGGACGCGAGGCGTGTCACCTGGTTCGATCAGTTGCAGGGACCAATGCTGTGGGAGTATGTTATCGATGCGGACGAAGCCGCTGGTCTTCCACCCGCCATCACCGTTCTCGAAGTCTTCAAAATAGCCGATTTCGGGGATGGCGATGTCGTCGATAGCGAAGCCGGGGGCGTTGTAGCCGTCATCGGTGATTTGCTCCCAGCGGATCAAGATTTTCTGGCCGGCGTACGGCGACAGGTCGATGGATTCCTTCACCCAGTCGTGTTTCCCCTCCGATTGGCTCTGCCCCGAATAACCGGGTCCCAGTCCGTTGCCCGTGGGGTTCTCGGTGACGCTGTGCTGGCCGGCCAGGGTTTGCCAGCTCTCACCGCCATCGGTTGAGACTTCAACGTAGACGAAGTCGAAGAACTCCTCGATATCGTACCACAGCCAGGCTTCCAGCGTGGCCTGCTCGGTGTGGGTTAGATCGAAGGCGCGCGTCATGGAGGTGACACTACCGTCACCCCGGTTGGACCAGAAGAAATGCTTGCCGCTGTGAGCCTCCGTTGCCAGCACCGGGACGGTGACGCGCCCCTTGAACCGGACAGAGAGTGGGCCGATGTCTGGTTTCAGTTCCACGTAATCCGTGCCATATTGCTGAACGACGTCTCCCCAACTCTCGTCCGCTTGCAGATCTTTCTCGATGTGAACGGCGATATGAACATCCTGATAGCCGTACTGACTGTTCGCAACAGATGTATCGCCCAGATAGTTGGCCACGACCCAGTCGCGAAAGACGTCGTCGAAACTCAACCCATCGTCGGAGAGCACGGCGTCGAATCCCATCATGCCGCTTTCGTCGGATGCAACCAGTTTGCGAACACGCTCCGCGCCGAAGCGTTCAGCAAAGTAGCGCATGAACAGGTAGCTGGCGCCATAGTGGACGCCGGCTGTGCTCGTATCATCCACCCACGCATTAAGCTGGGTGTCCGGCTCGCGCGCGAAGACCGATGCCCAGCGCTG
This sequence comes from uncultured Anaerolineales bacterium, assembly GCA_964532665.1. Taxonomy (GTDB): domain Bacteria; phylum Chloroflexota; class Anaerolineae; order Epilineales; family JAANWY01; genus CAZHMV01. The sequence goes on along the minus strand of CAZHMV010000002.1, from coordinate 92,224 downwards.
CTGGCCGTAGCCGTTCAGGTAGACCGCCAGTTCGGAGAGGCCCTCATCAACCCAGGTGCTCTCGTTGGCGTCGTTATGCCAGTGGATCATGTGCTGAAATTCGTGGGCGATCACCGCATCGTACCGTTCCTCGCCCGGTGAGTAGGCCTCCAGGTTGATGTAGATCACCTCACGCTGATTTGAGTGAGGATTGATCGCGTCGGGATATTCATCCGAGCTGGAGTAGTAGCCACCGATGCCCTGGGACAGCCGGCCATTGACGACCTGAATGCGCGGGTCGTTGTCAACCCCCGGGAGCCATTCCTCACCGAAGTAGTGATGGTTGGTCGGGTAGGTCTGTTCATCAAATCGCTTCGCGGCTGCGACCAGGCCATCCTCATCGTAGTCTGCCCCGTCCTCGACCCACCAGGCTGCGTGCTGGCCGATGTAGCGTAGCGTAGCCGTGATCTCGGAGTAGGTCTTGCCGGCCTCCTCCGAGATCCAGAATGTGGTCTGATCACCGACCTGGTACTCAGGGGGGGCCGGATTGATGACGCGCCGGGCACCACCGCCCACTCGCCCCAGGCGCTGGGCCAGGCTGAACAGGTCACGCACTGGCAAGGGACGGGCCGCTCGAATTTTTTCGAGCGTGGATGGCTCGGGCGTCGGGGTCGGTGTTGGTGCCGGTCGCGTACCACCCTGAGCCTGTCGAAGGGCATCCTGAGCCTGTCGAAGGGTTGGGCTCGGCTTCGGCGAAGCGGTGGCTGCACCCGATTGACGCGCCGCCCCGGATGGGCGCTTTGCTCGCACCGTGGGTTGCGCCGGCTGGTCTGACGAGACATCTGCGGCGAGTGGAGGGGGCACCGTGGCTGCTCGATTGGCTGTCTGTACCGCTTCCGGGCGACCATAGCGGTGCCAGGCCCACCCGCCGGCCATTATGACCGTTGCGGCCGAGCAGGCCACCAGGGCGATGAGAAGTCCGGCGAGCCACCTTTTCATATTCGAGACCTATTTGAACGGGATGTGGCGTGGCACAGCAATTCGGTTTTGCAACAGCCGGCGGGCGAAGCTCAACTGGGTGTCTACGTCTGGCCGGGATTCGTCTCGTGTGACGTGGACGTCCGGCTCCAGACCGACACCGTTGATCTCATGTTTGTCCGGCGTGAGCCAATGGGCGGTCGTCACGCGGACGCTGCCCCCGTCCCGCAGTTGATGCACGTTTTGCACGGACCCTTTGCCGAAACTCCGCTCACCGATGAGGGTGGCGCGGCCCGTATCCTGCAATGCGCCGGCCACGATCTCCGACGCGCTAGCGCTGCCTCCATCGATCAGCACGACCATGGGCCACTTGAAGGTGCGGCGTGACTTGACGTCAATCGGACGGCTGGTGCCGTCTGCGTTCTGCCACCACAGGGCCGGCCCACTCTCGACGAACCGGCTCACCGTCTCAACCGCAGCGTCGAGGAAGCCTCCGGGGTTGCCTCGCAGGTCCAGGATCAGAGCTCGGGTGCCCTGTTCCTCCAACTTCCGCAGGTTGTTGTCCAGTTCCTCAACGGTGTGGCTTCCGAAGCTGTGGATGGCAAGGTAACCGACCTGGTCGGTCAGCATCCGGCTGTCCACGGTGATCAGCGGAATCGCCGCGCGAACGATGGAGACGGTGAACGGCTCAGCAATGCCTTCACGCTCGATGGTCAGCGTGACGGTGGAGTCCTTGGGGCCACGAACAAGGGACACAGCCTCGATCAAGTCCAGGCCCTTGACGGGTCGTCCATCGACTTCAAGGATGATGTCGCCGGCCTTGAGACCTGCACGGTCAGCCGGGCTGCCCCTGAGCGGAGAAACGATGGTGAGTTGGCCATCGATGATGTCAACCGTGGCCCCGATGCCCTCGAATCCGCCGCTGTCATCTTGACGCATGATCGCGTTCTGCTGCGGATTGACATACTGGGTGTAGGGGTCGTCCAGCGCACTGACCATGCCTTTGATCGCGCCCTGAATCATGGCCTGGCGGTCGATCTGGCCGAAGAAGTCGTTCTCGACGATGTGCCAGACATCCCAGAAGACAGCGAAGTCTTTTTCCAGGTCATCGGGGGCGCCGGCGGCCGGATGCGTGTTGACGAAGCCGACGATATCGTCGGCAAGCGGGATGCGTGAGACGATTGTGCTTGTTGGGTACCCGGCCGCATGGATGCCGGCCGTGAAACTGAGGCTGGCCACCAGCATAGTGAACCCCAGCAGGGCCACCATGATCGTCATGCGTTTACGCCACATAGATTGCTCCTTGAACCTTACTCATTCTTCGTCCGTCGCCTCGGGGAGCCATACGGTGAAGGTCGTTCCCTGGCCAACTTCACTTTCGACGTCGATGTACCCGCCGTGGACGTCGGCAATCCAGCGTGCGATGGAGAGGCCGAGGCCGGTGCCGCCGTACTTGCGGGTGCGGGCCTTCTCAACGCGATAGAAACGCTCGAAGATGTGAGGGAGATCGTCGGCCGGGATACCAATCCCCGTGTCGGCGATGTCAATCCGCACCCATCCGTCGCGTCGCGCCAGTCCCAGGGACACCTGGCCGCCGGCCGGCGTGTATTTGATCGCATTGTCAACCAAATTCAGCAAGAGCTGCTTGAGTCGATCGGGATCGCCGGCCACCAGGGCTCGATCCTCAGCCGTGAGTTGAAGCTGGACGCCGTTGGCCAGGGCCTGGCCGTGGCGGTACACATCAAGCAGCACGCAGTCGATTTCAACCAGTTCATGGTGAAGCTGGATGCCTGCATCGGCCTGAGCCAGGAGTAACAGGTCGTTGAGCAACCGGGCCATGCGGTCGGCTTCTTGCTCTATAGCGGCCAGCGATTCATCGAGCATCGGCTGATGGTGGCCATTCCCGCCCTCCTTCGTCGGCGAGGAGCGCTCCGACGTGCTGTTGACACGTCGAAGGATGTCCAGGTTGCCGCGAATCACCGTGAGAGGCGTGCGTAGTTCGTGTGATACATCGGCAATGAAGCGTTGCTGGGTGCGGAACAGGCGCTCGATGCGCTCTAGCATTTCATTGAAGGTGGTTGCCAGCCGTCCCACTTCGTCTTGGGGGCCGACCTGTTGGATGCGCCGGCTCAGGTCTTCGGTGCGCGAGATCTGGAGTGCCGTTTGGGTGATGCGGTCGATGGGTGCCAGGGCGCGGTCGGCGAGGAAGAAGCCGAGGCCGGCCGACAGGACGATGGAGATCAGGCTGGCGGCCCCCAGGATGGTCAGCAGTTGGTGCAGGGTCTGATCAATGTTGTTCAGCGAGGCTCCCACTTGCAACACGCCGATCACCGTTTTGCCGCCCAATGCCAACGGTTTGCTGAGAATCCGGAGGTGGGCGTCGGCGGTGTGTACGTCACGCCAGACTGTGTTGCCCTGAAGCGCTGCCGCTATTGCGTCGGGTAGCTCTGGCAGGGTCTCCCCACCCAGGTTGCTGGACGTCCGCCTGACAACGCCTTTGGGGTTGACAGCCTGGACGTAGATGGGCGGGGAGGCAAATACGTCGAATTCGAGAAACCCCACTACCAGCCCCATCTGGGGCATCAGGGCCGGCCGCGCCGAGGCAGCCACCGTTTCGGCGGCCTGTTCCATCGTTCGATCCACTTCGGCGTTCAGCGTGAAGTAAAGAAAGTAGTACAGCGCAGTCCCCAGGACGACCAGGACCAGGGCCATGACAGCACCATAAAGGAGGCCAAGTCGAATTCGAATGGACATGATGAACCAGCGTCTAGTTTTCCCGAAGGGCGTAGCCAACGCCGCGCACGGTCTGGATTAGCCGGGGTTCGCCGTCGGCTTCCAACTTGGAGCGCAAATAGCGTATGTACACTTCGATGATGTTCGATTCGCCGCCGAAGTCGTAGCCCCAAACCTGCTCGTAGATGGCGTCTCTGGTCAGCACCTGGCGAGGGTGACGCATGAAAAGCTCCAGGAGATCATACTCCTTGGCCGTCAGATCGATGGGGCGATTGCCACGGTACACCTCGCGAGTGGCCGGGTTGAGCCGCAGGCCGGCAAAGCGAAGCTCCGCGCTGGTGGTGGGGCGATGCCGGCGCAGCAGAGCACGGATACGCGCCACCAACTCATCGAAGGCGAAGGGCTTGACCAGGTAGTCGTCGGCGCCGGCTTCCAGGCCGGCCACGCGATCCGGGATGGCATCCTTGGCCGTAAGCATGATGATCGGCACGTCGCTCTGACGTCGGACTTGCCGGCATACTTCCAGGCCATCTATTCCTGGCAACATGATGTCCAGAATGATCAGGCCTGGCGAGCTTTCTAACGCCTTTTTCAGCCCTTCGTATCCGTCGTAGGCAACCTCGACGGCATAGTCCTCAAGCAGCAGGCCACGGCGGATGAAGTCGGCGATGGATACCTCATCTTCGACGATCAGTATGCGCTCGGCCATGCTTCTGTTCCTCTGATGATTGTCGATCCCATAATCATACGTCGGTCGCCGGCAGTTTCACCCATCGCTTCAACTGTCTGTCACTTCAGGTTCCATGGCGGAAATCCCCTGTCGGCGGAGCAGTTCCTCGAAGAGAAAGTAGTTCATCCCCGCTAATTCTGCCGCCCGACCCAGGCTGATTTCCCCCGTCGCGTAGAGGTGTATCGCTTCCTTAACCTGTGGATCAGTCGTCCTTCGACTGGTCCTGAATCGCAGAAAGTCAAGGTAGTCTACCAGTTCTGGCAGAACCTCAGGCGGAAGTTCATCCAACATTCGCTGAATCGATTGTCTGAGAGTCGTTGAAGTCATCGCTATCTCTCCTCTACCTTCAGAATTTCAAACCACATAGCATCCAGCACGTCCACGACTCCAAACCACTACTAATCGGGGCCGTCCGCCATGAACGGAACGACCCTGGTCTCAATGAACTCGTTGACCTGCTCCAGCCGGTCCGCCGGGTCAAAGGGTGAGCCGGGCGGCTTTGGCGAAGGCCACGTAAACTGGGCTTCCACAAAGATCTTCTTCGCATCTCTCAAGAAAGATTCTATCTTCACTTCGATCTGGACCGGCTCGGGATCGTCCGGCTGCGGGGGCATCACGAATCTGAGGCCGCCGCCGAGGACAGGCCGGCCCAGCGCAGCGAGGGAGTCCGGCGGCTGGTGCAGACGCACTTCCCACAGCTCCCGAAAGGCGTGTTCGGCCGAAGTTTCATACAAGTCACGCATCGTCGCGTCGCGAGATATAATCTGTCGCGGCTGCGTCGGCCACGTCGCCTCAAACGCCTCGACAACGGCTTCCGCCTCCTTGGCAAACAAGGTCAGGTCACGTCCCGGGTGCGGAGCCAGGATCAGAAGCTGTCCCACTGATGGTGGACCAACGGCCGCGAGCTTCACCTCCAGACGTGCCGCTGTATCCCGAGCCACAACCATCTCCCGTTCTGTGAACTGGACCCGGGTGAAATCGATGCCGTGGGTCACAAGGGATTGCTGGAAGTTCAGATTGCTCTGCACGTCCAGGATGGGCATCGGGGCTATGCGAAAGTTAACGCCTATATGGATGATCTGCCGGCTATCGGGATACATGCCCTTCTCCTTGGTGAGGGTCGAGTTTTGGGTGCCTCACGCGGATTATATCACATTTCTATCTGCGTCACCAATTGGGTGTGTCTCAAATGCGTTGGGAATCCTCCCCCAGGTTAAGCGCGAAGTCGCTTTGTATGCAAGTGCACCCTGCAAAACCAGGTATTTGGGCATCGGAGACGATAACCTGCGGGAGGGTTGCTTCGCTGCCTGCCCCTGCCACAGGCCGGCCCCGCCTCTTTGCTCTGCGCTTTGCTTTTTGCTATACTTCCGTCGGTATGGAAAGTTCTCTTCGCGGCTTGCGGATTGCCATTGTGCACGACTGGCTGAACCAGGCCGGCGGTGCCGAAATCGTGCTGCACGCCCTCAAATCTATGTTTCCGCAGGCGCCGGTCTATACGTCCATGTACTGGCCGGCCGCCGTGCCTGACATGGACGGTTGGGACATCCGCGTCTCCTTCATGGATCGGCTGCCGGCCATCCACCGGCGTCACCAGTACTACCTCCCGCTGTATCCCCTGGCTTTTGAACGCTTCGACTTCTCTGACTACGACCTGGTTCTGAGCAACAAGAGCGGTTTCTGCCACGGCGTCATCACGCCGGCCAACATCCCGCATCTGTGCTACTGCCTCACGCCCACGCGATACCTGTGGCAGACCACAGAGTACCTGGCACGAGAACAAGCGGGGCGTCTCGGGCGAACGGGCCTGCGGTTAATCCTGCCATGGCTCCGGCGCTGGGATCGCCGGGCAGCGCGCACGCGCGTGGGCGCTTTCGCCGCCATCTCAACAGAGATTCAACACCGCATCCAGCGTTTCTATCAGCGGGAATCAACGGTGATTTATCCACCGGTTGACACGCGACGGTTCCGGCCCTCTGCGAACGGGACGGGGAACTACTACCTGATCCTCTCACGGCTCATCCCGTACAAGCGGATCGACCTGGCCGTGAAAGCGTTTACCGAGCTGGGCCGGCCACTGGTGGTCATCGGCGACGGGCGGGATCGGCCCAATCTGGAGGCGATGGCCGGCCCAAACGTCCGATTCCTGGGACGGCAGCCGGCCGAGGTAGTGCAGGACCATCTGGCCCACTGCCAGGCCCTCATCTGGCCGGGTCTGGAGGATTTCGGGCTGGCGCCGGTTGAAGCCCAGGCTTCGGGCCGGCCTGTCATCGCGTTTGCCGGCGGCGGGGCGCTGGACACCGTCATCGATGGAATGACGGGAACATTCTTCCACGAGCAAACGTCGGAAGCATTGGCAGAGGCGGTGGCCGGCTTTGATCCGTCAGCCTACGATCCCCAGGTCATTCGTCAGCACGCGTTGCAGTTCGATGTAGAGCGGTTCCAGATGAGGTTGCGGCGGTGGATCAGGGATGCGACCGCCGACCATCGACCATCGACCGTGAGCCCTCAGCCGGGCGAAGGACGCCGCATTCGTCATTCGTCAGCACCCAGATCGAGTTCTCAGCGATGGAATTGAAAGCTTACTGGGCAGTCATTCGCCGGCACCTGCCGGTAGCCGTGGGCTTGCCCCTGGTCGTGCTGGTCGTCAGCCTGGGGCTGAGGGTGCTCAGCGGGCCGGCCCCACAACTGTACCGGGCGACCACCAGCCTGCTGATCGATGTTCCCCCCCTGCCGGCCGAGCCCGGGATGGGCTTCGATCCGAGGGAGAGCGCTGCCAAGGCGGCCGAATACCTGGTTGATGATTTCAGCCAGTTTGTGAGGCGGGATGCTTTCGCGAAGTTGGTCAGCGAGCGGTTGGCCGATCAGGGGATCGAGGTGCCGGCGGGGGCCATCAGCGCCTCAGAATCGTCGGAGACACGGCATCGCGTCGTGACTCTGTGGGTGACGTGGCCCGACGCGGACCAGGCCGGCGCCATCGCCCGCGCTGCTGGTGACGCAGCGCAGACGGGCATCGACCGCTACTTCGCCCGCAGTGGTGTCGTGTCGGTGATCGGGGAGCCACGGGTGGAGCCGGTGGCGCAGCCACTGCGCCGGCAGTTGGACCTGCCACTGCGGGTGGTGTTGGGGGTGCTGGCCGGCCTGGGGCTTGCTTTCCTGCTGGACTACCTGGACGATTCGGTGCGCACGCCGGCAGAGGCCGAAGCGTTGCTGGGTGCACCGGTGATGGGCGAGATTCCGGCCAGGAGAAGGGGAACTCGGGGGAACTAGGGGAACGGGGGAACTCGGGGGGACTCAGGGGAACTGAGGGAACTCGGAGGAACTCGGAGGAACTCGGGAGAACGGGGGGAACTCGGGGGAACTTGGGGGAACTGGGGGGAACTGGGCGGCAGGAGTGAGGCCGGCCTGTCAGTCATGGCACGTTGCGGTCTTTACCCGAACGAGTGGTTGTAGTAGAATATGGCCGGCCACCGTTCGCATTGAGGCACGCAAGACGCAGTACGCAATACACATCACGTTAGAGGTAACGTGCATGGAACTACAAGAGTACATTCGAATTCTACTTCGCCGAGGCTGGATCATCCTGCTGGTGGCGGTCATCGGCGGGGTGAGCGCCTTCGCTTTCAGCAAGATGTTCATCACCCCCGAGTATCGCTCGACGGTGATCCTCAGCGTGAATCCCGGGCGGGGCGCCGACTACGGCTCCGGCCTCGGCATCAAGAATTTCCTCTGGAACCTGAGCGAGCGGATGCGCCTGTCTGACGAGATCGCCCAGACCGTCGGGGATCGGCTCCAGATGGACCTCCCGCCGGATACCCTCAAGGGCCGCATCACCACCGACCCCGACGAGGCCCGGTCGCTCATCCGGCTCGACGCCGAGGAGTTCGATCCGATCATTGCTAAGAACCTGGCGGAAACGTGGGCCCAGGTAGCCGTGGAGCGCCGGGTCCTGGATAACCAGAAGCTGGACCAGCGTGATCGCATCATTATGGAAATCGTGCAGCACGCCCGAGACGGCCGCAAGTTCAAACCCCGGACCAAGGTGAATGCCGCCGCCGGCGGTGTCCTGGGTGCGTTGCTGGGTGGCCTCATCGTGCTGTTCCTGGAATTCGTCGAGGCCGGCATCATCCACTCGCCGGAGGACGTGGAACGGTATCTGGAAACGCCAGTGCTGGGCCTGATCCCGCCGTCGGGGCAGCGTCCTGCGCCGTCAACTGCCGGCCAGTCCCGCGCCTGGTGGCAGGTGTGGCAGAAAGCGTGAAGAGGTTGTCGTTCATGCCTGAGGATGACAGACAAAGGCTCATAACGTTGTCCGATCCTCGTTCGCCGGTGGCGGAGGCGTACCGCAGTCTGCGGACGAACCTGGAGTTTTCCAGCCTGGACGAGCCGCTGCGGACGATGGTGGTGACGTCGCCGGCCCCGGAGGCCGGCAAATCGACAACGCTGGCCAACCTGGCGGTGACATTGGCCCAGGCCGGCAAGCAGGTCATCCTGGTGGATTGTGATCTGCGCCGGCCATCGCTGCACGACATCTTCGGCGTGCCCAACGCCACCGGGCTGACCAGCGTGATCCTGGACGACATCACATCGACGCCACCGCTGCGGGAGACGGGCGTGGCCGGCCTCCGACTGCTCACCAGCGGTCCCCTGCCTCCCAACCCGGCCGAACTCCTGGGTTCCCGTCGCATGGCCGGCCTCATCCAGACGCTGCGCGAGCAGGCCGACATGGTGCTGTTCGATGCACCCCCCGTCATCGCCGTCACGGATGCGGCGATTCTGGCCTCGCAGGTCGATGGCGTGTTGTTGGTGCTGAATGCCGGTGTCACCCGGCGCGAACACGCCCAGCGCGCCAGGGCTGCCCTGGACAAGGTGAACGCGCGGCTGGTCGGCACCGTTCTGAACAATGTGAAGCTGGACACCAGTTTGTACGGGTACTACAGTAACCAGTAATCAGTGATCAGTGATCAGTCGCCAGTTTCCGTTTACTGATCACTGATCACTGTTCACTGCCAATGCAAGGAGTGACATGAAAGGGTTGATCCTCAGCGGGGGCAAGGGGACGCGCCTGTACCCCCTGACGTATACCAGCGCGAAGCAACTCATTCCGGTGGCAAACAAGCCCGTCCTGTTCCGGGTCATCGAGACTTTGCGGGATGTGGGCATCATGGATATTGGCATCGTTGTCGGCGACACGGCTGAAGAGATCAAGCAGGCGGTGGGTCGGGGCGGTCGATGGGGAGTTGACATCACGTACGTTCACCAGGCGGAACCGCTGGGCCTGGCCCATGCCGTGAAGGTGGCCCAGGATTACCTGGCCGACGACCCGTTCGTGATGTTCCTCGGCGATAACGTGATCCAGGGGGGCATCGGCCCGTTGGTCGAGCAGTTTACCAACGGCGAGTGGAACAGCCAGATCGTGCTGACCCGCGTCGCCGAGCCGCAACACTTCGGTGTGGCTGAACTGGAAAACGGCGACATCGTGCGCCTGGTGGAGAAGCCGAAAGATCCACCCAGCGATCTGGCGCTGGTAGGGATCTACATGTTCGACCACCACATCCACGAGGCGGTGAACGCCATTCAGCCGTCGTGGCGCGGCGAACTGGAGATCACCGATGCGATCCAGTACCTCATTGATCATGGTTATCGCGTGCGGCCGTACGTTCATCGGGGGTGGTGGATTGACACCGGCAAGATGGCGGATATGCTGGAGGCGAACCGCCTGGTGTTGGAGGAGATGGAGCCACGTATCGACGGGTACGCCGATCGCGACTCGCGGCTGGACGGCAAGGTAACCATCGAGGAGGGGGCGGAGGTCATCAACAGCGTGGTTCGCGGGCCGGCCATCATCGGCCAGCACACGCGGATTGTGAATTCCTACGTGGGTCCTTTCACTTCTATCTATCATCATGTGGAGATTGAGGATAGCGAAATCGAGCACAGCATCGTCCTGGAGCATTCGAAAATCGCCGGCATCCCGTTTCGCATTGAAGACAGCCTCATCGGGCGCAACGTGGAGATCACCCGCTCGCCCATCAAGCCCAAGGCGTATAAGCTGATGCTGGGGGACTACAGTAAGGTCGGGGTGCTTTGAGAGGTCAATGCGCTGTGGAGGATACCATGATACACGCAATGGCTAGATGGCTGGATAGCTAGATGGCTGGACGATCTTGTGCAAACCATCCAGCCATCCAGCCATCTAGCCAACTATTGTGAGAGAAGGAGAAACTGACATCTGATGCGGAATCTGTTAATCACCGGGGGGGCCGGCTTCATCGGCTCCAACTTCACCCGCTACATGCTGGAGAAGTACCCCGACCTGAACGTCGTGGTCTACGACAAGCTCACGTATGCCGGCAATCTGGACAATCTAAAAGACGTGGCGGAGCGGTTCGCGGATCGCTACGCATTCATCCACGCCGACATCTGCGATGCGGAGCAAGTTGATGCCGCCATCAAGGAGCATCACATCGATACCGTCGTAAACTTCGCAGCCGACACGCATGTCGACCGATCCATCATGGACCCCGATGCCTTCATCCGAACCGATGTCTATGGGACCTACACGCTGCTGGAGGCGGCCCGTAAGTTTGGGTTGCGCATGCACCAGGTGGGAACGGATGAGGTATACGGCTGGGTGCCCGAGGGGCGCTCGAAGGAGACAGACCCGGCGGCGCCCCGCAGTCCCTACGCAGCCAGCAAGGCCGGCGCCGACATGCTGGTGAACGCTTACCACGTCACCTACGGTGTCCCGACCACGATCACGCGCGGTTCGAACAACATCGGGCCGTACCAGTACCCCGAAAAGGTGGTCCCCCTGTTCGTCACCAACGCCATCGACGACCTGCCTCTTCCTCTGTACGGCGATGGCCGGCAGATGCGGGACTACCAGTACGTCTTGGACCACTGTGAGGCTATCGATCTGGTGCTGCGCCACGGCGAAATCGGCCAGGTGTACAACGTCGGCACCGGCCAGGAGATGCACAACATCGACATGGCCCGGTTGATTCTGGACACGCTGGGCAAGCCGTATGACCTGATTCAACACGTGGAGGATCGCCCCGGCCATGATCGGCGGTATGCGCTGGATGTCAGCCGGCTCCAGGCCCTCGGCTGGATTTCGCGTCACACGCCGCAGGAGGCTATCGTAAAAACCGTGGCCTGGTACGTGGATAACGAGTGGTGGTGGCGCAAGATCAAATCCGGCGAGTACCGGGCGTACTATCAGCGCCAATACGGCAACCGGGCTGTTTTGACCAGTGTTTGATATGTTCCTCGAACAACTACTCCCGTGCGGAAGTTACTTTCCACCCCGTCGGCACGCCAGTTTTCGGTTTCCTGTTCTTCCATGTCTTTAGCGTCGTCTTGCCTTGACAAATGGGAGTCAACTACTATAATCTCTGGCGATATAATCTTACCCTTGAAGCTATCCAGGTATCAACCAACCTGCACCATGAAATGGGTCCACTCTTACAGTCGAGGTGCACCCTATCTTGTACAATTCTCGCAGAGGTGAAACCGGTATTGGGTTTGTGAGGGAGAGTTCGGCATGAGTGTTGAGGTTACCAGCGTTGATCAGCAGGCCGCGGAAGTCGCGGCTGAAGAAGGGGAAGGGATTACGCGGCGTGAGTTTCTGAACTATGCCTGGCTGGCATCTCTCGGGATTTTCACAGCCGAGCTGGCCGGTGTTAGCTATCTCTTTGCCATGCCCCGCTTCCGCGCCGGCGAGTTTGGGGGTGTGTTCCCTCTGGGACCGGTCAGCAAGCTGCCAGATACGACCGCTGCGCCGGACAAGAACAGCAAAGGGCGGTTTTGGCTTGTTCGTTCAGAGGAGGGAGTCTACGCGCTGTACATTGTATGCACCCATCTGGGCTGTCTGTTTCAGTGGCGCCCCACGGAGAACCGGTTCATTTGCCCGTGCCATGGTTCCCAGTTCTCACGGACCGGTCAGTATCTGGCCGGGCCGGCGCCCCGGAACCTGGACAGCTTCGTCGTGCGGGTCGTAGACGAACATGGCAAAGTGTTGGCCGAGACACCGCAAGTGGACGGCCAGGGACCGGCGCCAGTGGCCATCCCGGACCCGAATGCGCGCGCGATGGTTGATACGGGTGCCAAGATGAAGGGCAAGCATAAGTAAGGAGGTCGGGTGTCGTGATCAGTCTCGGTAGACTCCGTGATCTGCGCACCGAAGTCCGGTCGTACGTAAACCGCTTTACGTCGGTGGCCTGGTGGCAGGCCCAGGTTGTTGGGAAGGTAGAGGAGACAACACGGGCCGTGCTGGCTGGCATCGGTCTCCGCGAGGCTCGTGCAATCCTGCGAGGTGATGAACCGACGGAGCGTCCCAACCCCCGCTACAAAGCACACGTCAAATCGTTCCTGCTCCACATTCGTCCCAAGTACTACCAGCGGGGCTCAACGTGGTTTACCCACACGTTCCGCCTGGGCTTTTTCAGCGCCTTTTTTTTCATTGTGGAGACCATCACCGGTCTCATTCTCATGATCTTCTATGCGCCCTCGCCGGCCACGGCCTACAGTGATATGCTCAACATCCTGGGCAACGTGCCCTTTGGCCAGTTTGTGCGGGACCTGCATCGGTTAGGGGCCGAGTTGATGGTGGCCACTGTCGCCTTGCATGCCCTGCGGGTATACCTGACCGGGTCCTACAAACATCCACGGCAGTTTACCTGGCTTACCGGCGTGGTCTTGTTGCTGGGAACCCTCCTGTTGAGCTTCAGTGGCTATCTTCTGCCGTGGGATCAGTTGGCCTACTGGGCCGTGACCATCGGCACCAGCATGGCCGATGCGGCTCCGGTGGGAGGCACGCAGGCAAACCTGCTGTTGCGGGGCGCACCGGACATCGGTGCCGGCGGCTTGTTGCGCTTCTATCTGTTACACATCTTGCTGGTGCCCCTGGTCGTCATCGTCTTCATCAGCATCCACTACTACAAAGTTGCGCGCGAGCACAGTATCTCGCTGCCGGCTGTGGTCGAGGAAGGGGACATGCCCCCCGACGAGAAGAAACGTGCCGAACAGCGCATCGATCTGATCCCGGATCTTCTCACGCATGAAATCTTTCTGGTAGCATTGGGTATCTTCCTCATGTCACTCCTGGTGACAACCGGGTACCATGCCCCGCTGGAGCACCACGCCAACCCCCAGCGGACGCCCTTCCACACGAAAGCACCCTGGTACTTCCTCTGGATCCAGGGGCTGTTGAAGCTGGGTGACAAGACACTCATGGGCGTGGTCTTGCCGACAGCGATTTTCGGCCTGCTGTTCGCGGTTCCGTACATCGACCGGAATCCGAGTCGGCTGGCAAAGAACCGCCCGATCGCCATCTTCCTGGGCTTGGTCTCTGTCATCGTGCTGTTGATGTTAAGCTACATGGGTACGCCTGGTTGGGGCATCGCAGCTCCGCCACAGGCTGAAATATTCCAGTCATTCATTCCTGAGGAGGGGGTTGGTATCTTCGTAACCAGCCCTGGTCCGGTTCGAGAACTGGGCTACGACAGTCTCCCCATCGGTGTATATGACGTCGATGAGTTTGTCGTCCCTGAAAATCCGACGCGCTTTGAGCAGATCCTGGCGGACTTCAAAGCGCAGACCCTGGAGGCCTTCGGCGAAGGAACACAAGTCGAAATGATCATTGAGCCGTGGCAGCAGGACCTCAAGCGAGTTACGATGAGGATCGATTGGGAGGACCCCGCCAAGAAACCTGAGGATACGGTTGCCGAAAAGGTTGCCTACATACATCGAGAAGCCAAGCACGACTGACATAGGAGGCGACATCCCATGACACGTCTTGAGATTACTGCTGGACTGTTGCTGATCCTGGCAACCATGTTCATTGTCCTCTTCGTTGGGGTCAATGACCTGGCGGCCGGCCTGGATGCGAGGACCCGGGCACAGCACGCACGATCCATTGAGAACGGAGCTGCCCTGTTCGAGGCTCGCTGTTCGCTGTGCCATGGGACATACGGGGAGGGCAGGACCGGCCCGACTCTGAATACGCCAGCCCTGTTTGACACGGGCCCCAATGGCCGCATCGCCCAGAAGGATTGGACGGGTTCTGTGGAGAGTTACCTCAAGAGCACGATCTCAGCCGGCCGGCCCGGTACCGTGATGCAACCGTGGAGTCAGACGTTCGGTGGCCCCTTGCGCGACGACGAGATCCAGGACCTTGCAAACTTCATCATGAACTGGGCGCCGACAGCCGGCCAGTTGCCACAGGGCGTGGTGGCGGTCGAAGAGACGCCCATTCCCGAATCCCAGTTGGTCACGGTGGGTGGAGAGTTGTTCAAGTCCGAGGGCTGTACCAGTTGTCACGCCATCGAGGGGGTATCCCAGGGTCAGGTTGGTCCCAGCCTCACCCATATCGGGACGGTGGCTGAGGAGCGGGCCACCAAAGCCGGCGTTGAAAGTGCGGAGGCATACATCCGCCAATCCATCGTCGATCCCAATGCGTTCATCGCACCCCAGTGCCCACAGGGACCCTGTCCAGCGAGTGTAATGCCCCAATCCTTTGGCCAGGTCCTCTCCAAGGAACGGATCAAGGCCCTGGTCACGTACTTGCTGGACCAGAAGTAGCCGGCCGTACGCCCCCATCCTGGCATCGAACGAAAGGAGGCCCCGGGAACCCCGGGGCCTCTACACATACCGTTAATTCCGGTTTTATGGACTAATCTCTGCGGAAACGGTAGCCGAATCCGCGTTCGGTCAGAATGAACCTGGGGTGGCTGGGGTCGTCCTCCAGCTTCTGTCGCAGATACCAGATGTAACGTTTGACGTAGCCGGTATCATCCACGTACTCCGGTCCCCAGACATCGCTCAACAGTTGTTCGTGGGAGAGAACCCGACCGGCATTCTCCACCAGCGTGGCCAGCAGCCGATATTCGGTGGGCGTCAGATCGAGAACTTCGCCGTTCTTGGTGACACGCCGGTTCTCCAGATCGATCACCAGGTCATCGATGCGATAGATGGCCGGCCGGCGGTGGGGCGGTCGCTGGCGCGTGCGATGTAGCACGGCTGCTACACGTGCGGTAAGTTCGGCAAAGCTGAAAGGCTTGGTGACGTAGTCATCGACACCGTAATCAAATCCCTTGATTTTGTCAGCTTCCTCATCCTTGGCCGTCAGCATAATGATGGGCACCTGGGACATCTCACGGACCCGCCGGCAGGTTTCCCAGCCGTCCATGCGCGGCATCATCACATCGAGGACGATGAGGTCCGGGCGTTCCTCGTACATCTTTTGTAGACCACTCAGCCCGTTCGTTGCCGTGATGACTTCATAGCCGGCTTTGCCCAGGCTTTGCTGAAGAAGGTTCAGCAACGTGGTATCGTCGTCAATCACCAAGACCTTATCGCCCGCTGCCATCCTCGACAGTCCTTTCTACCGGCGCTCAACGGCTACCTGGCTCTGAAGCGATCCGGGTCCGCGAGGGGTAAGGTGAAGCTAAATGTAGAGCCCTTACCCAACTTGCTGTCAACCCAAATATCGCCGCCATGAGCTTCGATAAAACGCTTGGAGATGTAGAGTCCCAGTCCGTGCCCGTAGGTGGTTCGCGCATCACCCCGGTCCACCCGGTGAAACTTCTCGAAAATCTTGTCCAGCTCCTTGGCCGGGATGCCGACGCCGGGATCGGTTACAGAGATGATAAGCCGGCCATCGCTCTCCCGTGCCGAGAGCTTAATTGTGCCACCTTCAGGGGAGTACTTGACGGCGTTGTCGATCAAATTGGCCAGAATCTCTTCGAGGCGATCTGGATCAGCCCACACGAGGGGGAGCGGCCTCTCGGGTAACTTAAACTCATGAATACTCTCAGTCCGGCTCAGGTTTTCAATGGCCTTTTCCATCAACGGCTTGACGTCAATGGCCTGTGGATGGATTTCCAGCTTGCGGGCCTCAATCCGGCTGACGTTCAATATCCCCTGGACCAGACGTGTGAGCCGTGCGGTCTGCTCACCGATGATCCGGAGCATCGTTCGCTGGGCATTGGGGTCCATATCACCGTCGGTCAACATCAACTCGATAGAGCCATTGATATTGGTGAGAGGAGCCCGTAGCTCGTGGGAGACCATGGAGACAAAATCGGACTTCAGTTGGTCGAGTTCCTTAAGTTCCTCGTTGGCGGTTTCCAGAGCTTCGTTCCGCTCTCGCAATTCTTCATAAGCCCGGGCCAGTTCTTCAGTCCGTTGTGCTACGCGTTGCTCCAGCTCCCAGTTGAGTTGTCGGATCCTGCCTTCGGCCTCTTCTTTCTCCCTCAATTGGCCAGTGATCCAACTCAGGGTGAAGAAAGTGACGATTGGGCCGATGAAGCCGTATATAGCGACCCCGGACAAGAAGCGGTAGAGGGCCGGCCACTGTTCGAATGTTCGGTTCTCAGCAGCCTGGTGTACAACGACAACCAGAAAAATCGCCAGGGGGAGCACCCAGCGCAAGGTGGACAAACGGCGGATGAGTGCGCCGGGATCGGGATCACTGTCGCTCTGTGCCTCGCGCCGGCCAGCCTGGTCCCTCGATTTTCGCCTTACAACGGACTCCGCCTTTGCCATGGGCCTTGCCTCCAGCGTACAATTATAGCAGGAAACGAGGGGTAGGACAAAAAGGCACTTGCGTTTCCCGGTTATCGATGGTAAACTAGATATTTAGATTGGTCCCACAGGAAGGAGATCGAATGGCTACCCAGGCTCTCTATCGTCGCTGGCGTCCGCAGGCGTTTGAGGATGTGATCGGACAGGATCACGTGACTCAGACGTTGCGTAACGCACTGGCGACGGGACGGGTGGCCCACGCATACCTCTTCACCGGCCCTCGCGGTACAGGCAAGACTAGCGTAGCCCGTATCCTGGCCAAGGCAGTCAACTGCCTGTCTCCGGAGGGTCAACGACCGTGCAATGAGTGCCGCATCTGCCGGGCGATGAGCGATGGCTCCCACCTGGACCTCATCGAGATCGACGCAGCCTCGAACACCGGCGTGGATGATGTGCGCGACCTGCGGGACAAGATCAACTTCTCCCCCAACGAGGCGCGGCAGAAAGTCTATGTCATCGATGAGGTCCACATGCTGTCCAACGCGGCCTTCAATGCGCTGTTGAAGACACTGGAGGAACCGCCGGCCCACGCCCTGTTCGTGCTGGCCACCACGGAGCCGCACAAGATCCCGGAGACCATCCGCTCACGCTGCCAGCGCTTTGATTTCCACCGCGTGAGCCTTCAGGCCATCATCGGCAAGCTGGAGCGGATTTGCGAAGCCGAAGGTGTGGTGGCCGAGCCGGCTGCCCTCGAAGCCATCGCCCGGGCTGCCACCGGGAGCCTCCGGGATTCGGAGAGCTTGCTGGATCAACTGCTGGCCTTTGCCGAGGACGCCGTGACCCTGGAGCAGGTTCAGACGCTGCTGGGCACTGTCGCCGGCGATGCCGTGGCGACGCTGGTGGATCACCTGATCGACCGGAACCCGTCGGATGGCCTGGCCCTCATCAACCAGACGGTGGACGCCGGCGCCGATCCCCGGCAATTCACGCGCCAGTTGCTGGAGTACCTGCGCGGGCTCTTGTTGCTCCAAGCGGGCAATCGCGGTCTGGTGAACGTGACCGATGCTACGCTGAAACGAATGCAGGCCCAGGTCGTGCGGTTGTCGGGGCGGCGGTTGATCAAGATCATCCGCTGTTTCGCCGAGGCAGACTTCAACCTGAAGATCGGGGCACAGCCGCAGTTGCCCCTGGAGTTGGCCTTTGTCGAGATGACGTTGGATGCGGCCGGGCCAGCAGTGCGTGAGGTGTCCTCTCCAGCACGCCCCACCGAGACGAAGGATCGAGCGGTTCGAGAGGCACCACAGTCGTCCGGCGCGACACGTGACAGGGCGCAGCCAGCGCCGGCAGCGGAGCCCACCCCGGCACCAGCCACAGCCGTTGAGCCGCCGGCCACCCGGACGACAGACGCTGCGGCCGGGCCGGCTGTTGGGAGCGGTGAGGATGAGGCTTTGCCGACACCGGCTGAGCGTAGTGGAAATATTGACATCGATGCAGTGAAGGCCAACTGGGATGAACTGCTCACAGCGATTCGTCCGCATAGCCGGATGGTCGAGGCATTGCTCAAGGATTGCACGCCCATGGCCGTAGACGGCGACGTGATAACCCTTGGCTTTTTCTATCCTTTCCACCGGCAGCGGGTGGAAGAGCCGAAAAACAAGTCGCTGGTAACGGCCATGCTACAAAGGGTCCTGGGTGCCAGGGTTCAGGTGCAGTGCGTCATGATGGACAAGGGCACGGCCGTACAGGAAGTTCAAAAACGGCGACCGAAGGACAAATATCAGCAGGCGGCCGAGGACCCGGTAATCCGGGCGGCTGTTGAAAAGTTCGGTGCCCGGATTGCGGGGATTGAGACACATCTGCCGGCATCGGACGAAGAGAAGGAGTAAATGATATGGCAAGGCGAAGAGGCGGTTTTGGCGGGGGTCAGCAGAAGCAGATGATGCAGCAAATCCAAAAGCTGCAGGAAGAGATGCTGAGAGCTCAAGAAGAGCTGGGCGAGGAAACCGTCGAGGTAACAGTTGGCGGGGGTGTGGTCAAAGTCGTGATGACCGGACACCAAAAGCTGCAGGCTGTTGAGATCGATCCCGATGTGCTGGACCCGGACGACGTTGAGATGCTCCAGGACCTGATCGTTGCGGCCGTCAACGAGGCGGTTGACAAGTCCCAGCAGATGGCGGCTGATCGAATGAGCGCTTTCACTGGTGGGCTGAACATTCCGGGGCTGGGTTTCTAGCATGAGCACCGTGGCGAAGCCCGTCTCGCGGTTGATCGATGAATTCAGCCGCCTGCCGGGCATTGGGCCGAAAACTGCATCACGTCTTACGTTCTATCTGCTGCGTGCGCCGGAGGAGCAGGCGCTGGCGCTGGCGGAGGCGCTGCACAACCTGAAAGAACAGGTCGTCTACTGCGAGCGTTGCTGCAACATTGCTGACCGCAGCCCATGCAGTATCTGTACCGGCCTGGAGCGTGATCACGCAACCATCTGTGTAGTCGAAGAACCGCTCGATGTGATGGCGCTCGAACGCATGCATGAGTACAAGGGCGTGTACCATGTCCTTCACGGAGCTATTTCGCCCGTGGAGGGAATTGGTCCAGCCGATTTGCGAATCGACGAGTTGATGGACCGACTGCGCCACGATACCGTGAGCGAGGTGATTCTGGCCACGAACCCCAACTTGGAAGGGGAAGCCACAGCCATGTACCTGGAGCGACTGATCAAGCCGCTGGAGGTGCGGGTCACACGTCCAGCATACGGCCTGCCGGTGGGCGGCGACCTGGAATATGCTGATGAGGTGACTCTGGCACGGGCGCTGGAAGGCCGGCGAGAATTGTGACAGCGGTGGTGTTTGACTGATGACGGCGCCGGTTGACAAAAGCATGCAAATCGGGTACAATAGCTGTTGTTGGATGCCCAATCCATCGGATCAATAACCGGCAGGTCGATTGCCGGCACTTCGGGTAGAGATCCGATGTGGTTCTGCAAAGGGCATCGGACCTCATAATCTACGCCCATAAGAGGCCGCTCGCATTGCGAGCGGCCTCGGTGCGGAAAGGATGCATATCATCATAGGGTGTCCGTATAGCAGCCGTACAGCAATCGTTGGATACGGGACCGAATTTTCTGGCCATCGCCCACGTTAGCTATTGACAGAAGAGCCAGAATTCGGGTAGAATAGGCACGGTTGCAGCATGCAGCCGACAGGGGGCAGTGCTTGAAACTCACCAGGCCCTTACTGTTACACTGGAATCCTTTGTGATTCTTGCCCCTCGCGGGTTCCCTCCACCCCACGTCGGCATCAGCTTCAGAGTTGCACATATAGTGCCCTGTTAGGCTTGTTGGCGAAGATTGAGTTCTCTGGATCTTGGACTTTGTACTGACATGTAGCGTGTCCGACCCAAGCCAGGCTATCACGAGATTCTCATCGTGGATCTGGGGCGCCGCCGGCGCCCTACGTACCAGCGCAGAATAGCCGCGCCCAACTGCATGTAGTTCTGGAGCATGAGAGTAGCAATCGTTCACGGCCCACCACGCGTCTGTCATCTGGTTCAGGTTCTGTCGCGTGTCCTGGCCTCACATCACACCCTGGGTTGTCCCCCCAGCCTGTCCTAAGGGGACTCTTTGTCTATGAAACGAGGCATAACGCGAATCGCACTTGTGGTCGTTGTTGTCCTTGGCACCTTTGTCATGGGTGCCATCACTGTGACAGCCGACCCCGATATTCCAACTGACCCACTACCTCCCGTGGACCGGCCAGGGCCTCGTGTAGGCTTCTGGTTCACGCAGATGCCCAAGCTGGCCTACGTCGATGGGGAAGACTTCGTACTTCGGTTTACCGCCGTTCCTCTGACCGGAGCTGTGCAGGTCTGGAATTTGGACATCAGTACCTTCATGACGTACGGGTCGCGTTTTGAGGGCGGCGACAGCCTGGGTTCCAACCAGCAGGCCATCCTGAGCACGGTTCTCCTGAATCACGGCATCGTTCCCGATTCTTCAAATCCCACCGAAACACTGCAGGAGATATGGCGGGGGCTGAGCGAATCCCAACGGTCTGAGTTGATTGACGAATTGAAGCCGCTTGGATTCCGATACGAACCCTGGGAGAGTGCTCTGGACATGCTCCGCCGGTTCTGGGTTGAAAGTGGCCTGTGCGATGGTATGCTGGGGCTCGTGGGTGGGGATGGTGGCAGTATGATGCTCCATTACCCCTGTCTGGCCCCGCGCCCGTCGATAGACGCTCTCGTCGAACATGCTCCCAGTGGGTGGTACGAGTTCACCAGGGGACTGACGGAGACTCTGCAAGTCGCAATCCGATATGCCGAACAGGGCTATCCAGTTGAGGTTTTTGTCGTCAACCGGGGGCCGTATATGGATTCGGACCGGGACCAGATCCCGGAGATGATTGACCTGGCCACGGCATACGGTATCCGTGTCAATGTCGTCCCGATGGGGAATGAGCCCGGTCCCCTGATGCGGTTCCCATACCTGAAGCCACTACGGGAGTTAGCTGAAGCAACAGGGGGATCGGTCTACTACGATCCCAACCTTGTGGACCGATTCGACTTCTCGATGTTGCCCAGGATGGTCCCCCAGATGATGCGGGACTTCTACGGCAGAATGAGTCAGATCGACCGGGGGACGCTGGTTGCTCCTCGGGCATCCCTTGTACTGGCCCCTTCCGAGTACGTTCAGGTCTTGTCACCCGCGACGACTGATGTTGGCACGGGCGCCGGCACCGTGCGCATCAACTTCGAGAACCTGACGATCGGTGCACCTCAGTCCGTTGATATCCACTTGCGTGTATCGACCAACATCACCGGAACACTCCTTCCGGTCTTCCAGGGTTCCACGAGCTGGACCGATTCCCAGAGGTCGTATTTTGAGTGGTCTGACCCAACTGGTGGCCCACACCGCAGTCCCCTGCCGCAACGAGCGATCTCGGTGACAATGGGTGCGGTTGTTGATCCCCCGTCAACCGCGACGCCGGCAGCTACACGGACACGCGTCCCTCCCCCAACACCTTCTCCCGTGCCTACCATGACGCCAACGGCCACCGCGACAGCTACCATGCCGCCATCTCCCTTGCCGACGGAGTCCCCTGTACCAACACGGACCGCTACTGCATCCCCCGTGCCAACTGCGACGCCGACGGCTACCAGGACGGCCGTACCATCCCCTACCCCGTCCTACACACCGTCGGCCACGCCGACAGCCACGCGATCTCCAACGCCATCCTATACGCGGACAGTCCCTCCTACGGCCACACCAACCGCGACGCCGGGGGCAACGATGGTGCCGGAGACGCGCATCTACAATTTCTACATCACCCTTGTTTCCCGCAGTCATCGAGCCCAGGCGTACGCGCCGTACCCGGCTCCGCAGGCAATTGCCCGGGTCGAGATTCCGGTACTGGATGCGTTGTGGCGGCGTTTCTTCCCGTAGGGAACTGTTCGATCCGACACCCCCACAAACTCAGGGGCGATACCCCATAAATGGGTGGAAGCCCAACCGTGTTGGGCGTCTCCGGCCAGTGACGGCCAATGCGATTGGCCTGCTACCCAGTTAACCCGGGACTTACTCGCGCCAACGATAAAAACAGAGAAAGTCAGATCCTATCCGTGTTTCTTTCGATCCGTGAGGAAGACTTGCTCTGTTTGTTAAGAATTCCCTGCCTCAAGGAATTCAGGGGATCTCGAGACGAGTACCCGCTGGCGGGGCGGCGGTCGGGAGACTTTGCCCAACGGGAACGGCTGAGTCGTTGCTCGTTGACAACATGTAATCCGTAGTGTAGAATTCATGTGCCTGGCACTTCAACGAATACTCTCTCAACGCGAAAGGAGAAAGCATGGACCTCGGACTCCGGGACAAGGTTGCCATGGTCGCCGCATCCAGTAAAGGCCTGGGCAAAGCGGCCGCCATGAGTCTGGCACGTGAAGGGGCCAGGGTTTCCATCTGTGCCCGCCGTGAAGATGAGCTACATGCGACGGCTGATGAGATTCGCGGAGCAACCGGCAGTGTTGTGCTGGCTGTGCCCACGGACGTCTCTAGCCGTGACGGGATCGATCATTGGGTTGCGCAGACGGTAGATGAACTGGGACCACCGCTGATTGCGGTCACTAACGCCGGCGGCCCCCCGCCGGGCAACTTTTTCGACCTGCGCGAGGATCAATGGCGGGCTGCCTTCGACTTGACGCTGATGAGCGCGGTCCATCTGGCATATAAGACTGTGCCGTACATGCGCGAGGCCGGCTGGGGTCGCATTATCACCATCACGTCCATCTCGGTGAAGATGCCCCTGGACAACCTGATGCTCTCCAACGCCATCCGCATGGCCGTGATTGGTTTGACCAAAAGCCTGTCCAACGAGCTGGCCGGCGAGGGGATCACGGTCAACTCGGTGCTCCCCGGTTGGACGCTGACGGAGCGGGTCCAACAGTTGCTGCAAGCTCGGGCCGATCGAGACGGCATCAGCGTGGAGGAGGCAGCGGCCGGCATCACGCGGAACATCCCTGCTGGCCGCATGGGGCGTCCCGAGGAACTCGGTGACGTTGTGGCGTTTCTAGCCTCAGAGCGGGCCGGCTTCATCAACGGTGTCGCGCTGCAAGTTGACGGCGGATTCTACAAAGCCGCGTACTGAATTGAGGTCGTTTGTTGAATAACCTGGAAACCATCGCGGAACAGATTCTGGAACGGTTGGAAGCGAAGAACACGGCGCGAGAGGAGGTGCTGCGACTCAGCCGGCAGTTGATCCAGCACGCCTCGCGGGCCATTCGGGCGGCTCATCGCCGCGAGTGGGACGTGGCTGACAGCATTCTGAGGGATGCCGGCCAGATCGCGGGCCACATTCGGGCGGCGGCGGCCGATCATCCCGACATCCTGTTTGCCGGCTACACCCAGGACGCCCTGAAGGAGCTGGCAGAAGCGCACATCACCCGGGCGCTCATGCACGACGAACCCCTGCCCACGCCGGAGGAGTTGCGGGTGGAGGATGCGGCGTGGCTCAACGGTCTGGGAGAGGCCGCCGGCGAGATGCGCCGGCACGCGCTGGACCTCATCCGTCGCGGCGATGTTGGCGAGGCCGAACGCATCCTGAATGCCATGCAGGATGTCTACGCAGTTCTCAGCACCGTGGATTTCCCCAGTGCCATCACGGGCAATTTGCGGCGCACCAACGACATGGTTCGGGGCGTGACGGAGCGCACTCGGGGTGATTTGACCACAGCCGTGCGGCAAGAGCAGATGAAACAGGCCCTGCGCGAGTTCGAGGAGAACATCAGCCGGCTTCAGCCATGAGGTACCTGATTGACGGGCATAACCTGATCGGTCGGCTGCCAGACCTCTCGCTGGCGGACCCCTACGATGAGATGAAGCTGGTCCAATTGCTGGCCCGGTGGCGGTGGCGGCACGGCAATCCCCCGGTCACCGTGGTCTTCGACCCTGGCGAGTTTCCCGTGCATGGTGCACAGCGTCAGAGACAATCGGGGATCATGGTTCGGTATGCCCCCTTCAATTCCAGCGCCGATGCTGTGCTCAAGCGTCTCATCGAGACGAGTCGGCAGCCGGCACAAATGATGGTTGTGAGCTCGGATCGGGAGATTCAGTCTGCCGCGCGGTGGGCAGGGGCGCGTGCAATGCCGGCGGAGGAGTTTGCCAGCGAACTCACCGCGCCGGCCACACCACAAGAGGATTCCTCCCGAGATGAGCCGCTGTCACCCGAAGAAGTAGAAACCTGGTTGAGGCTGTTCCAGGAGCGCGACGATACACTGGGCAACCAGTGATCAGTGATCGGTATCCAGTGATCAGTAATCAGTGAGCAGATGCCAATTACTGATCGCCGAATACTGATTACTGATCACTGATTACTGATCACTGGTCAGAGGAGGATCTGAATCAATGACGTACGTTATCACTGAACTGTGTACTCGTGAAGCTGACTGTGTAGATGTGTGTCCGGTCGATTGCATCGTGCCTGGTCCTGAGGATCAAGGGTGGCCGTTGTTCTACATCGATCCGGACGTGTGCATTGATTGTGGTGCTTGCGTCCCGGTATGTCCGCCAGAGGCCATTTTTCCTGAAGGAGACGTGCCGCCTGAGCATCATAGCGCCACCGATCTGAACCGCCGGTTCTTCCAGGAAGGTCCTGGGTACGCCGCCGGTCTGCCGTGGATCGATGCGCAGATAGCCGAATTGGAAGGCATTGCCGGCGACTAGTCTCAGTAGATCCAAGAATGCTCTAGCTGGACCACAGTCCAGCGGCTAAAACGCGGACTGTGGTCCGCTTTGAGCTTAGAATTTGGATCTACTGAGTCTATTGGAGCGTGGCGAAAATCTGTTGGTAATAACGGCTACAGTACCCCGATTGATTTCTTGCACTTCGTCGGCCGTTCACCAACGACTAAAGTTGTTACTACATTATTCGTTTGTTGTTTGTAGGAGTGTAGTACTGTGCACGAAGACATCTCCTTCATACCTCTGCTGGTTGTCATAGGCCTTGCCTTTCTTGCTCCGCTCTTGCTTTCGCGCATAAAGAGCCTCATCATACCCGCCGTCGTCGGGGAGATCATAGCCGGCATGATCGTAGGTCAGAGCGGACTGAAGTTGGTTCACGACAATTTCCTGCTCGAAGTCCTGTCCGTTCTGGGATTCGCCTATTTGATGTTTCTCTCCGGGCTGGAGATCGATTTTAGTGACGTCTCAGGTGGCAGAGTTCAAACCGATACATCCGGCCTGAAGCGACTAATCATTAACCCCTTTGTGAGCGGGGGGGTGTTATTCGCCCTGACACTCGTCGGTTCAGCTGTTGCTGCGTTCTTCCTGCGTGGCCGCGAGCTGATCGGCGACCCGTGGATGATGGCTTTGATTTTTTCCACCACATCCCTGGGTGTTGTCGTACCGGTGCTCAAAGAACGGGGTCTGACACGCAACCGGTATGGGCAATCGATCCTGGTCTCATCGCTTATCGCAGATTTCGCCAGCATCCTCCTCATCAGCGTCTACGTTCTGCTGCTGAGCCAGGGACTAACCCTGAATGTGTTGCTGATACTGATCTTGTTTCTCGCTTTCGTGGTTGTTTACCGGCTGGCGCACCACCTGCAACGGCACCTGCCAGTAGAGGGCATTTTCGAGGAGTTGTCGTCAGCTACTTCGCAGATCAAGCTACGGGGCTCGTTCGCGCTGGCGCTGGTGTTTATTGCCCTGGCCGAGAGCCTGGGTATCGAGAACATACTGGGGGCGTTCCTGGCCGGCACCATCGTCTCCCTCCTCTCAGAGGGAGACGGCTCTGTGCTGCGGGAGAAACTGGACGCTGTCGGGTACGGATTCTTCATCCCGATTTTCTTCATAATGGTCGGCGTAGACTTCGACCTGCCGGCCTTGCTCGGTTCGCGCTCGGCTTTGCTGCTCGTGCCCGTTCTCATCGGCATCGCCTACGCCGTGAAACTCGTGCCGGCGCTGCTCTACCGCTCCGAGTATTGCTGGCGCGAGACGCTGGCAGCCGGCGTGCTCCTCAGTTCGCGTCTCTCCCTCATCATCGCTGCCGCGGCCATCGGATTGCAACTGGGCGCCATCTCCGAGGCCGTCAACTCTGCCATCATTCTCGTGGCCATCATCACGTGCACGCTGTCACCAATCCTGTTCAATCGGCTGGTACCAGAGCAGGTTGTGGAACGGGATCGGGTGCTCGTCATCGGCTCACGCAAGAGCGCAGCCCTGCTCACGCGCCGGCTGCGCGAACATGATCTGGACGCCATCCTGATTTGCGGGGATAGCGATCAGCATCGGCAGGTGCTGGCTTTGGGAATCCCAGCCGTCTGCCGCCCACGTCAGTCCCTGCCGAATGCACTGCGGGAAGCTGATGTCGATAGAGCTAAAGCTGTTGTCGCGATGGAAGAGAGAGATGACGAGAACCTGCGGATATGCCGCATGGCACGAGGGCTGTACGGTGTGGAGAACATCGTATCATGGGTGCGGGACCCGGCACAAAATGAGAGATTCCGGAGGCTGGGAGTACGGGTGGTGAATCCCGCCTATTCCACCGTGCTTATCATGGAGAGCATGGTCCTGAGCCCGGATGCCTTCTCCCTGACCACCGGTGTGGACGAAGCACGAGAAGTGCGAGAGGTGAAACTGCAAAATCGGGACCTGGTTGGCCAGCGTCTAAGCGACCTAGTGCTGCCCGGTGATGTGATCGTGTTAATGATCGAGCGCCGAGGAGATATCCTGGTCCCCGACCGCGAGACTGCACTGCGAGCCAACGACACCGTCACGCTGGTGGGAACCGGTTCCGACGTTGACAACGCCGCCCGACTCATCGCGCGGAACGGGCGGTAATACCTCCCAACCGTCAGGTGACGAGGTGACATGCCACCCAGTGCTTGGTCTCGCCGGCGCCCACATTCCGAAGCTCAGGCTCGATCTTGTTGCAAACATCAATAGCAACCGGGCAACGCGGGTGGAACCGACAGCCCGACGGTGGGTTCAGGGGGCTGGGTACATCCCCCTTCAGGATGATCCTTTCCCGTTTGAGATGTGGGTCCGGGATGGGGATAGCTGACATCAGGGCCTTGGTGTAAGGATGCAAGGGATTCGCATACAGCGTCTCACGATCGGTCACCTCCACCATCTTGCCCAGGTACATCACACCAACCCGGTCGCTGATGTGCTCCACCACGCTCAGATTATGAGCGATGAACAGATAGGTCAGCCCCAGTTCCCGCTGCAGTTCCCGCAGCAGGTTGAGAACCTGTGACTGAATGGACACGTCCAGGGCCGAGACGGGCTCGTCGCAGACGATGAACTTGGGGCGCAAGGCTAACGCCCGCGCGATGCCGATACGCTGACGCTGGCCGCCGGAGAACTCATGGGGGAAGCGCCGGGCGTGCTCTGGATGCAATCCTACCTTCAGCAGGCTATCCTGAACAATTCGCAGGCGCTCTTTTCTGTCACCAACACCGTGGACCAGTAATCCCTCAGCGATGATATCACCGACGGGCATGCGTGGGTCCAGTGACGAGAAGGGATCCTGGAAAATAATCTGCATATCCCGGCGCAGGTCTTTCAGTTGTCGCCCGCCCACTGCGAAGACATCCTGCCCATCGAAGTACACCTCGCCGGCGGTGGCAGGGATGAGCCTCAGAATGGTGCGCCCGATGGTGGTCTTGCCACATCCGCTCTCTCCTACCAACCCAAAGGTCTCGCCGTGTCGAATCGTGAAGCTCACGTCGTCCACAGCCTTTACCCAGGCTTGAATGCGTTGGAGAAAGCCGCCCCGTACGGGGAAGTACTTAACCAGATTCTTGACCTCGAGCAGATTGTATCCGTTCTGTGTCATCGTCGCTCCCGATAATTGATTCTGCGTGACCACTCACCCTCCCGCAGGTTTGAACCTTCTCCCGCCAAAAAACCACTGCCAAAGACCTTGCCTCACGGTCAGAAGCACCGGTCATCGTAACCTGCGGGAGGGTGGCTGAGTAGTTCGAGTCTGCTGTCGAAAGATGTAACGCCAGCTATGCCATCACCACTTCATCCTGCATAGGTGCCCGATGCCCATGCTCCGGGGCGCTTTCGTAAAGCCAGCAGCGGACGGTATGCCCTCGGGCCACTGGCAGTAGTTGTGGGGCCACTTCTGTGCAGATATCCAGCCCGTGCTCCACCCGGGCGCGGCAGCGGGGCGCGAAGTGACAGCCCGGGGGCAGGTTGATCAGATTTGGAACGGAGCCCGGAATAACGTCCAGTTCCTCCTTGATCATGCCCAGGACAGGGATCGATCTCAGAAGCGCCTGCGTGTAGGGGTGCATGGGATGAGAGAAGATCGTGTCAACATCGGCGTCCTCCACAATATGGCCGGCATACATGACGGCTACCGCGTCGGCCATCTCGGCCACCACTCCCAGGTCATGCGTGATGAAAACGATGGAGGTCCCGATTCGCTCTTTCAGTTCGCGCATCAGATCGAGGATCTGTGCCTGGATGGTGACATCCAGAGCCGTCGTTGGTTCGTCAGCGATGAGGAGTTCGGCGTTGGCGGCCAGGGCCATGGCGATCATCACCCGCTGGGCCATTCCCCCTGAGAGTTCGTGGGGGAAGGACTCAGCTCGACGCTCCGGCTCGGGGATGCCGACGGTATGCAGCATCTGGACAGCCCGTTTCTGCGCTTCTTCTTTGCTGAGTCCCTGGTGAATCTCGAATACCTCGGCGATCTGGTCCCCAACCGTGAACACAGGGTTCAGGCAGCTTACTGGCTGTTGAAAAATCATGGACATCCGGTTGCCCCGGATGTGGCTCATGTCGATCTCGGGCAACTCCAGCAAGTTCTCTCCGTCAAAGATGACCTCGCCGCCGACGATACGGCCGGGCTGGCCAACCAGGCGCATAACCGACAGGAAGGTCACACTCTTGCCACAGCCCGACTCGCCTACCAGGCACAGCGTCTCGCCCCGATGGACGACCAGGTTCACACCATCCACCGCCTTCACCACACCATCTTCGGTGTAGAAGTAGGTCTTGAGGTCTCGGATCTCGAGCAATACGTTAGTGGTGTTCTCAGTCACAGGCTCCCTCTTTTTCAGTAATCAGTGAACAGTGATCAGTGATCAGTTGTCTGATCACTGATCACTGATCACTGGTTACTGATTACTGGTCTTACGGCTTGACACACAGACCCTCTTGCTCCAAATAGCCGGCGATCAATGGTACGGTGGCAAGGGAAAAAGACCCTGGCCCGGTTATGCCCCGGGTACGACCGAAGACCACTTTGTACCGGGCGTGCCGGCCATCCAGAGGAACAACCAGCGTGTCAATGTCCGAAAAAAACTTGTACTGCGAGTGTATGCGCATAGGAGGCTCGTAGTACAACTCCAGCGTCATCATGCGCGGGCTTGTCCGGTATTCCTGGTAGGTCGCATCCGAAAGGCTAAGCGGGTCCCAGCGTTTGGCACCGGATAACCCTTGATTCACCAGGGCAGCAATCCGGGAGAAGGCGACCGTGTCCGGCTGAAGCGCGATGTCTTGCCCGTAACAGTGAATAAGCATACCCGTGGGCTGCGTATCAAACTTTGGCCAGAACCATAAGAGGTCCCCCGTGTCCAGGGAGATGAGCCCATAGATGCTTAGCAAAAGGACCAGAGCGATCACCCCCAGCAACCGCAGTAGCGAAGGGGGTGAGTAGTCTTGCTGATTAAACAACCTGCTCCCTACAACTTCAAGCGTGGGTCGAGGGCGTCACGCAGACCGTCGCCCACGTAGTTGAACGCTAGCGTGCACAGGAAGATTGCCAGGCCTGGGAAGAAGACCTTGGCCGGCTGCGTCCACATGTCCTTCTGGTACTCGTTCAGCATGTTGCCCCAGGTAGGCACCGGCAACTGGATCCCGAAGCCCAGGAAACTGAGGGCCGACTCGAGAATGATCACCGTACCCAACCCCAGCGTAGCATCGACGATAATGGGCGCTAATGAGTTGGGCAGCATGTGGCGCAAGATGATGCGTCGGTTTGACATCCCCAGCGCACGAGCCGCTTCGGTGAAATCCATGGCTCGCAAGGACAGGACCATGCCACGCACCAGGGTAGAGGCTTGCGTCCAACTGAAGACAGTGAGGATAATGATAATAATCACGGCGCTGCTCCACTCACGCGGAATACCAGGAATAGCGACACCCCCCAATAACGCCGAGAGTGCCAGGAGCAGCGGCAAAAGAGGTAGGGTGATCATAAACTCAACAAAGCGCTGGATCACTGCATCGACCCAGCCGCCGTAGTACCCTGAGATCGCCCCGAGCACTGTGCCGAAGGTTTCGCTGACGAGTACCACAGTGAAGGATACGAAGAGCGAAATTCGCCCGGCATACAGCAGCCGGCTAAACACGTCGCGCCCGAGCTGATCGGTTCCCATCAGATGTTCCAGTGATGGCGGCGCATTACGGTTTAACAGGTTCTGATCTTTAATCGGGTCGTAGGGTGCGATGACCGGCGCCAGAGCGCAAATGATGACAAAAAAGGCAATTGTGAATAGTCCGGCGAAAGCCAACTTGTGCTTGCGAAAGCGACGCCATACAACGACCCACTGGCTTTCTTCTTCAACAGTTAGCAGCGTTTCGGCCTGCAACTCAGTTACAGCCATGATTTACCTTCCCTCTTTGTTCCATTGCCTCAGTCAAAACGGATGCGCGGGTCCACGATGGTATAGAGAATATCACGCAGCAGCATGGCCACCACCACCAGGATGGCCGTGATAAAGAGCAACACCATCACCACGGGCCAGTCGTCGGCCCCCAGAGCTTGAAAGTACAGCCGGCCCATGCCCGGGTAGCTGAAGATCGTTTCGGTCAGGATCGCACCGCCGAAAAGCGTCGGGATCTGGAAGACGACGACGGTGATCACCGGAATCAAGGCATTGCGCAGGGCGTGCTTGGCGATCACCACACGTTCGATGAGACCCTTGGCCCGGGCAGTGCGCACATAGTCCTGCCGGAGTACTTCCAGCATCGAGGAGCGCATGAAGCGGCTCCAGCCGGCCATGTACAGCAGCGAGAGCGCGGTGGTAGGCAAGATGAGATGGACGGCACGATCTACAAAGCCGCCGGGAGGGGCATTCAGCGCGCCCAACAGACTGCTGCTTGGGGCAGCCCGAACACTGATGATGCCACCCGCCGGGAAGTAGGGCAGTCCCCAACTCCGGAAGGAGTACGAGAACAGCAGCACCAGCATCAACCCGAACCAGAAAATGGGCATAGCCGAGCCGAAGAAGGCAAAGGTCGTTGCCGTGTAGTCCAGGCGGGAATACTGTTTGACCGCCGAGACGATGCCGATAGGGAGCGCGACGATCAATGAGAGAATGGTCGTCAATGTCATGAGTAAGAGGGTATTACCCAGCCGGCTGCGGACCAACATCGAAACCGGCTGACCGGTGGCGATCTTCCACGAGGTTCCCCAGTCCAGCCGGAGCACGCCGGCATTGTCGCTGTGGAACCCGGCCCAGCCACCGAGCAGCCCATACGGCCCCAGCAGCCAACTGAGGTTCAGCCACGAGCCCCCGGCCGGACGCGCAGTCGCGTTGGGGATCGTGAAACGTGTGTCAGGGGTGGTTTCGACGGTGGCCTTTCGAATGCTACCTACATCCAGCGATATCGACGAGCCAATCACCCGCACGACCGTTCCCTCAAGGACATTGGCTGGCCGGGTCCCGCTGGGCTTGGCTTCAATGGATGTGGCCCGGATGACATTCTCGCCGACCGCCTCTCCCGTGACCCACACTTTATAGCCAGGTTTGATCAGGGCGACGCCAGGCTCGCTCCAGAAACGAGCTTTGTGGTCTTTGCCCACCGGGTAGCCGCGCAGTCCCAGATACATCCAGTTAGCTCCCATCCAGTCATCACCTATCAACCAGGCCACGTAGCGCAGATAGAGCGGTTTGTCCAGTCCGAGATAGGCTTCCAGGCGAGCAATGTCGGCTTCACTGACCCGCTGTTTGCGGTCGGCCGAAAGGCGCAGGCCAGACAGCGGGCCACCCGGGGCGACATTGAGCAAGAAATAGATTGCCACGGTGGCCAGAAGCACGACAAGTATCATTTGAATCAGGCGTCGAATCAGGTAATTCGTCATCGTTCAACCTTCCCACGCGGGCCGAATATAGGGATGGCAACACCCTCGGGTGTTGCCATCCCTAGCGATAACCCAACCATCAGGCCGACGTAGTGCTCAGGTACACAAGTCCGCTCCCGAGATCCAGATCGACCCTCCGACTGGTTACTGCTTGAAACCGAAATTCTCGATGTTCCACGTCTCGCTGTTGGCGGTCGGGTCCATGATAAAGCCCGTGACCTCCGGCCGGTAGGCTGCCAGCTTGGTGCGCAGGAACAACGGGACGACCGGCAACTTCTCGGAGAAGAGCTTCTGCGCCAGCTTGTGGTTCTGCTCATACTCCGGTGTGCCAGGTAGGGCCTGTAACGCAGCATTGCAGGCGGCATCGTACTCGGGATCCGTGAAGCCTGGATCGTTCTGGCCCGCCCAGCCGGTATCCTCGCTGGGAATCTCGCTGGTGAGATACAGATCACATGGCGGCTCGACGCCTGTAAGCCACGCAAAGGAGCCCAGGTCGAAGTGGCGGCCAAACAGCGGCCCTTCGGGGCCGTCGGCAAAGTACTGGCCGGCTGGCAGGTTTTCGATGGTCAGATCGATGCCACACTCGGCCAGTTGTTCCTTGAAGATCTGCATGTACGCCACCCGCAACGCAGCCGTGGTGCTCTGCCACTTGAAGGCCATCTTGGTGCCATCCGGAACGCCTTCCACGCCCTTGGCTTCGCGGATGCCGTCGCCATCAGTATCCGTCCAACCGACCTCCTCCAACAGCTTCTTGGCAGCCTCGGGGTCGTACGGCCACTTCTTGACATCCGGGTTGTATACCGGGTGCTCTTCCGGGATATACGAGTGGATGACCTTTGATTTGCCAAACATCACGGAGTCTACCACTGCCTGCCGGTCCAGGCACATGGCGATGGCCTGGCGCACCCGCACGTCCTCGAAGAAGTCCGGCCGGTCATAGCTGTCCACCGGGTTGATGCCGAAGTCCACGTGCTCCCAAACTGTACCGGTGACGAATGTCGGGACCAACTGACCCTGTTTTTCAAGCTCGAGCAGTAGCTCACTCTGATCGTCCAGGTGGGTATCCTGGGTGAGGATGTCGCAGTCGCCGGCTACTACCTGGGCAATGGCCGGGTTCGGCTCCTCACCCACGAAGCGGAAGACCACCTTGTCCACCTTGGGCAGGCCTTCCTTCGCCCGGAAGTAGTTCGGGTTCTTCACAGCGGTGACGTGATCCCCGGAGACCCATTCTGTGATGATGAACGGTCCCCAACCCAAAGGCTTGCGCGAGGCCTCTTCAGACTCCACAATATCAGCGGCCGACATCGAACCAAGCTGATGCTCCGGCAGCGGCGTCCAGAAGTTCGTGAAGTACGTGGCGTCAAGGAATCCTGGCAGGCCGGTCCAGACCGTGGTCCGGTCGTCGGTCGCCTCGTACGAGCTCGTGTGCTCTTCAGTGTACTTGCTGGGCTTCGGGGTATCCGGGTCGTTCGCCAGCTTGAAGGAATACACCGAGTCGGCTGCGGTCAGCGGCTCGCCGTCCGACCACTTCAGGCCGTCCAATAGTTTGAAGGTGACGGCCATCTGATCCATCTGGACCTCGCCGCCCTTGTACTCGATGGCGCAATCATCTGAGCGGCAGCCGGCCGGACGGATCCTCTCCCCTTCCGCCAGTTCCACCGGATCGCCAGCGGCGTTCACCACCTTGTCACCAGCCTTCACGGTAACGGAGTTGATCACCGCATCCCCATCTTCCAGGCTGGGCAACTTCTCCAGGATGATGGGCTGGTAGTCAAAGGATCGGTTGTCAATGGGACCGTCGTACACTGCATTCCGGATGTGGGAAGCAGCCAGCATGGCACCGCCGTAGATGTACAGCGTATCCGGCTCTTGCCCCTGGCAGATGACCATCGTCTTTTCACCTGGCGGGGGTGGTGTCGGCGTGACGACGACCTCTTTGACGACTTCTTTCTCGACCTCAACGGTCTTCTCGACAACGACCGTCTTTTCGACCACTTTCTCCTTCTCTATGACTTGCGGCGTTGGCTGTGCGCAAGCCGCGAGAAGGCCAAGAACGACCAGTATACCAAACAGCAATGCAAGCTTTTTCATTTCTCCTCCTTCACTGTTGATGGGGGTTCCTGAACGTTAGGGAGTCCCGGGGCTGACACACCCGTGAGAATTCGGCAGGGGTGTGGGTATCATCCACTCAACACCTGGGTCGGACACGTCAGCCGGCCTACACCGTCGCCAGGAATCACTGCTGTCTCGAAACCGATTGGGCCAGGAGCCACTCTCACAGTAGGTCGGTTTGCACCACCCCCTTCCCGGGTCAAGAGAACATCAAAGGCATTCGCATTCTATAATACAAGTCACAAAGCCGTTAAACAAATTCTGGACCTTATCTATAATGAACTACCAGATTCAGCCGGCAAAGGTTCAACCCCGCTACACCAAATGACAGGCCACGAAATGCTCGCCGCCACGGTCGTACATCTCTGGCTCTTCCTCTACACAGATGGGGCGTTGCATGATAGGGCAGCGAGTATGGAAGCGACAACCCGACGGCGGGTGGGCCGGGCTCGGCACGTCTCCTGTCAAGATAATCCGCTCGCGACCTTCTTCAACGGCGGGGTCCGGGATCGGCACAGCCGACAGCAGCGCCTTGGTGTACGGATGCAACGGGTTGTGATACAACTCGGCGCGGTCGGCAATCTCAACAATCTTGCCCAGGTACATCACGGCGACCCGGTCAGAGATGTGTCGAACGACGGCCAGGTCGTGGGCGATGAACAGGTAGGTCAGGTTGAAGTCTGCCTGCAACTGTTCCAGCAGGTTGATGATCTGGGCCTGGATGGAAACGTCCAACGCGGATATCGGCTCATCGCACACGATGAAGTCTGGGTTGACGGCCAGCGCTCGGGCCACACCGATGCGCTGGCGCTGACCACCGGAGAATTCGTGGGGATACCGGTTGACAAAGTAGGGGTTGAGGCCAACAACCTCCAGCAACTCCTGAACACGCTCTTGCTTTTCCTTGCCTTTTGCCAGGCCGTGGACTTCCAGAGGCTCTCCGATAATGTTGCCGACCGTCATGCGGGGATTCAGCGACGCGTAGGGGTCCTGGAAGATCATCTGCATGTCACGACGCATGCGGCGCAGTTTCTCGCCTCGCAACTGCGCGATGTTCACGCCTTTGAACCAGACTTCGCCGGCGGTCGGCTCGTACAATTGCAGAATGCTGCGTCCCGTCGTGGACTTCCCACACCCGGACTCGCCTACCAGCCCCAGGGTCTCACCCCGGCGGATGTAGAAGTCGAGGCCGTCCACAGCTTTGATGTCACCCACGTGATGCTGAATGATGACTCCTTCGGTGATCGGGAAGTATTTCTTCAATCCCTTTACTTCAAGCAGGATGTCGCCATCCGCTTGCTCAGGAACTTCCATTGTTTGCATCTGCGCTTCCGCCATTCGATCAATGACTCCCTTCCGTTCAGTAATCAGTAATCAGTGATCAGTAATCGGAATCCTATTCACTGATCACTGATTACTGATCACTGGTTACTGTTCACTGAATGTTCCTTCACGCCCTTCCAACTTCAGCGTGGGCTTTCAAGCGAGAGAGATCACGCAGGGAAACGTCCTCCCAGCGCCAACATGCAGACAGGTGCCGCGTGGATATTGTGGGCACGAGGGGCGGGTTTCCCTCCCAACATTTATCAACGGCGTAGACACACCGGGGGGCAAATGGGCAACTCTGTGGGAGCACGATCAGGTCCGGTGGCATTCCCTCGATGGAGTACAGTGTCTCCGGTCGTACCTCGTCCAGCCGGGGGATGGACCCGAGGAGGCCAAGGGTGTAAGGATGTCGAGGGTCCGCGTACAGTTCCTTGACCGTGGCCGTCTCGATGACGAAGCCGGCGTACATCACGTTGATCCGATCGGCTATGCTGGCCACGACACCCAAATCGTGGGTGATCCAAATCACGGCCATGCCGATGTCCTCTTGAAGCCGCTTCACCAGATCAACGATCTGGGCCTGGATCGTCACGTCCAGCGCGGTCGTCGGCTCGTCGGCAATCAGAATCTGGGGGTTGCAGGCCAGTGCCATGGCGATCATCACCCGCTGCCGCATGCCGCCGGAGAACTGATGCGGATAATCATCCACACGCTCGCTCGCCGACGGAATGCCGACCATCGTCAGCAGCTCAATGGTGCGTTTGCGGGCCTGTTCCTTGTCCATCCCCAGGTGAAGTTGCAATGCCTCGCTGATCTGCTGATTGATGGTCAATACCGGGTTCAGGCTGGTCATGGGGTCCTGAAAGATCATAGCAATCTGATTGCCCCGGACCTGACGGATTTCGTCATCGGTCATCTTCAGCAGGTCCCGCCCCTCGAACAGAACCTCGCTGCCGGCGATTTTACCCGGCGGGCTCGGGATGAGGCGCAGCAAGGACAGCATGGTGACGCTCTTGCCGCAACCGGACTCACCCACTACTCCCAACGTCTCGCCTTCATCCAGCGTGAACGACACGCCGTTGACGGCGTGAACTGTGCCGTCCTCGGTGAAAAAGCGGGTCGTGAGGTCTTTAACCTCCAGAATTGTGCCCATTGTCTCCTCCCAAACATTGCGTACTGCGTATTGCGTATTGCACAGACCACTTTCCTACGCAGTACGCAGTATGTTAGATTCTTCACTCCCTACGGTCGCTCAGATGACAAACTCGCGTCGTAATACTACTCCAGGTGCGGGTTCAACGCCTCGTGCAGCCCATCGCCGATGAAATTGAAGGCGAATACCAACGACGCAACGATCAGGCCCGGGATCCACAGCAAGACTGGCGCTGCCGGGCTCCGCCAGAAGTTGAAGTTCTGGTAAATCATGGCTCCCCAACTGGGAGTCGGTGGGTTGATGCCGATGCCCAGGAAACTGAGCGTGGACTCGGCCAGGATGGCGCCACCCAGTCCCATGGAAAAGGACACGATGATCGGTGCCATCGCATTCGGCAACAGGTGGCGTGTGATGATTTGCCAGGGTCGGACACCGGTTGCCCGCGCGGCTTCGACAAACTGTTGTTCTTTCAGCGTCAGAATTTGCCCTCGAATGAGGCGGGCCAGGCCGGCCCAACTCACGAGACCGAGCGCCATGATCACCACCATGAATTCGGCGTAGCCGGCCTTCACAAACGGCTTCAGCCTCTCGAACTTCAGCATCCAGGCTTCGATACGGGGTTGGATCGTCGCGGCGATGAGAATCGCAAATAGCAGCCCCGGGAAGGCGAACAGAATGTCCGTGGCCCGCATGATCAAACCGTCGATCCAGCCCCCAAAGTAGCCGGCCAGCGACCCAAACAACAGCCCCAGCACTAACCCCAGGATCGTCGCCGAAGGCGCTACGATGATCGCCGTTCGTGCGCCCCAGATGACGCGGCTCAGTTGATCACGACCGTGCTCATCCGTTCCCATGGGGTGGCGCAGCGTGGGCATCTGCTCGACCTCGGCGTAGTTGACCGCAGTCGGATCGTAAGGTGCCAGCCAGGGCGCAAAGACGCCGGTAAACACCATCCCCAGCACAATAAACAGGCTGACGACCGCCAGGGGGTTGCGGGCGAACCGTCGCCAGAAATCCCGCCACCGGCTGCGAGGATGCACCGCCTGGTCAGCGAGCCCCCGTCCCGGCACTGTCATCCGCTGATCAACAACTCTTGCCATCCGCTATCGCTATCCGTACCGAATCCGGGGGTCGATGACACTGTACCCCAGGTCAACCAGCAGGTTCGCCAGGGCATACGCAACGGCGATCAGGATGGTTAACGCCATGATGACCGGGTAGTCTCGGGCGAAGAAGGACTCCACCCCCAGCCGGCCAATCCCCGGAATGCCGAAGATCAGTTCGACGATGAACGTGCCCCCCACCAGGCCGCCCACCATTAGCCCGAAGATGGTGAACAGGGGGATCAGCGCATTTCGCAGCGCGTGAGCCATCACGACCGCTCGCTCAGACAACCCCTTGGAGCGGGCCGTGCGCACGTAGTCCTGGCCGATCACGTCCAGCATACTGGCCCGGGTCTGTCGAACGAACACCGCAACGACGCCTGTCGTCAGGACAGCGACGGGCATGATGGCCTTCGTACTCAGGAGGCCATCCCAACCCCCAGACGGCAGAACGCGAAAACGGGCTGCCAGAAACCATAGCAGAATGGGTGCTATGACGAATGTGGGGACCGATATGCCGGCCACCGTGCCGGCCACAATCGTGTAGTCCAGCCAGGTGTGATGCCTGACGGCGGCCACCACCCCCAGCGGAATGCCAATGAGCACTCCCAGAACCAGCGCGGCGGCGTTGAGCTGAAACGAAATCCACAGGCGGGACTTGATCAGGTCGATCACGGGCCGGCGATACTTGATCGACTCGCCCAGGTTGCCATGCAGGAGCCCCCACACGTAGTCACTATACTGGATGTAAAAGGGTCGATCCAATCCGAGTTCATGCCGAACCCGCGCCGCGGTTTTCGGATCGTAGTTTTGTCCCATGGAAATCTTGACCGGATCGCCCGGCCCGTACAGCCCCAGGGCATACGTGATCAGGGTCACGATGGCCAACAACACCGGGAGCCATAGCAATCGACGTATCAGGTACTGGATCATTGCTCCAGCCAGACGTACTTGAGGCGCGGCACAACCGCCGGCGGGTACACCATTCCCTTCACATACGGCTTGGTGAGCCAATACTCGGCATTGTGGAACAACGGAATCCAGGGTGCGTCTTCCACAATCATGCGCTCAATTCTCTGGTATAGTTGCATACGCTTGTCGTGATCTTGCTCAACCCGGGCCTCTTCGAGAAGGCGATCCACCTCAGGATTGGAGTAGTTGGTGTGGTTGTTCGCGCTCTTACTATGGAACAAAATGTCCAGGAAGTCTTGCGGGTCCGGGTAGTCTGCGCTCCACCCCAGGACGAACATCTGATACTTGCCTTCGCCGACCTCCGAGAAGTAGACCGCGGACTCCACAAGCTCGACCGATACGTCAATGCCCAGATTCTGCTTCAACATACCGATGACGGCGGTGGCCACCGTCCCAGGCTCGGAGCCGGCCCCCGATGTGGTCAGCGTGATGTCCGGCAGCTTATCCACACTCCCGTACCTGGACTCGGCAATGAGTTCCTTTGCCTTCTCGACATCGAAGTCGTAGACGTTGAGTTCGGGGTTGTAGCCGGGCATCTTCGGGGGCAGAATGCCCTCGGCCGGCACGCGTGTCTTTCGCAGAACCACATTCGCCAGCACGTCCTTGTCGATGGCATAGTTGAACGCCTGGCGGACCTTCGGGTCGTCGAAGGGGGGGATTTTGTTGTTTAATCCGACGTAGAATGTGGACAGCGTGGGTGCCACGACGGTGAGTTCACCGTGGAGCGGATCGCTCGGGTCCAGGACACGGTCAATATCTGCCAGGCCGACCGGGGTGGCGTCGATATCGCCACTCTCGTACATGATCATCGGCGATCCGCCGCTCAGCAGGAACCGGACGCGCTGCAGGGCCGGCTTGGGCTCCCCGTAGTAGAATCGGTTGCGCTCCAGGACGATCTCTTCCCCCAAGCGATATTCCCGCAGACGGAATGCACCGGTGCCATTTGGGTGATCGGTCCAGGTCTCCCCACCACTTTCCACGTTTTCCCGATCCAGGACGAAGCCGGTGGGATACGTCAACTTTGCAAGAAAATAGGCCTTGGGTGCATCGATGGTAATCTGCAAGGTGTGGTCATCGATAGCCTGGATTCCTTTGACTTCATTGGCCCTGCCCTCCAGCTTGTCCATGGCCCCAACGATGTCGTTGAGGTATAGGCTGGCCACCGTCGATCCTGTTGCCGGATCCAGCGCCCGCTCGAAGGACCATTTGAAATCCTGGGCCGTGACCGGTTTCCCATCGTGGAACTGCGCATCCTGGCGCAGATGGAAGGTGTAGACGGTGCCGGACTCATCCACATCCCAGCTCTCGGCCAGATCGGGCACGATTTGCAGGTCGGGGTTGAGGCTGACCAGGCCGCTGAAGATTTCCACGATGTAGGTGGCCGAGTCGAAGTCGGTGACCAGATCGGGGTCCAGGGTGGCCGGGTCGGCGCCAACCAGGACGAGCGTGCCACCCTCTCGTCGTTTCTGGGGTTGGGTGGATTCACCTGACCCGGCTTGCTCAGTCGGCGAGGGTTCTTGCCCGATGGCGGGAGGCTGTTCGGGTTGCTGAGGTGCTTGCGTGACCTGGGCCGGCGGTTGGCCGGCCGGCGTTGCCTGCTGTGAACTCGCCCGCTGGCTGGTCAGCATGCCGACGGCGAGGATAGCAACACAGGCGACCGCGAGGAGAAACACGACGGCGACTGCGCCAATTGCCAGTATCCACTGATTTCTCGTCATATTGAGAGACCCCTATTTCCTTCTTTTGTTCATGACAATGTGGATGTTGCTGGGGCGAAGTAGCACGTGAAAATCACGGTGCGGCGAAGTCTAGCATAGTCAAACTCTTGTGTCAAGAAAGCTGCTTCACTCCCCCGCTCTCCTGCTCAGTCCGGCTGCCACCAGGCCGGGTGTTGGTCCTTGGCCGGGTCGTTGGTCAGCCGGCGCTGGTCAGAGCCGTCGGCGTTCATCACGTAGATTTCTGTGTTGCCATCTCGATCGGAGATGAACGCAATCTTTGAGCCGTCCGGCGACCAGGTGGGGTCTCCATCATTGCCTGGGTGGTTTGTCAGGTTTACGATGTTGCTGCCATCCGGGTCCATCACATAAATGTCCATATCCCCACCGCGATTGCTCATGAAAGCGATCCTGGAGCCATCTGGCGACCACTCCGGATTCATGTCGCGCGCCGGGTGATTCGTCAGGTTCACCTCAACGTTGTCATCACGCAGGAGATAGATTTCCGGATTATTGTCCCGCACACTCATGTACACCAGTTGCTGGCTGTCCGGCGCCCAACTCGGGAACATATCCAGGCCCAGCTCCCGGGTCAGTCTGGTCGTTCCGCTGCCATCGGTGTTCATGACCCAGATTTTGCTATTTGCCGGGACTTCGATATATCCGCCTTCGGCCGGCACGTGGTAGGTCCGGTCGGAGAGAAAAGCGATCCTGGAGCCGTCCGGGGACCAGGCCGGCACGGCGTTGTTCCCGCTCGCTTTTGTCAGTTGCACCACGTTGGCACCATCCGGATCCATCAGATAGATGTTCGCCGGCCCGTCCCGCTCGGAGGTGAACGCAATCTGTGTGCCGTCCGGGGACCAGGCCGGCACGCCGTCGTAAGCGGGATTGTGCGTGAGGTTGACCAGGTTGGAGCCATCGTCGTCCATCATGTAGACTTCGGCGTTGCCGTCGCGATAGGACTCGAAGATGATCTTGCCGGCGGGGGCCGGCGGCGGGCTGGTACACGCCGCAGCCAGGGCGGTCAGTGTTGCAATCAGTATCCAGAGTTTCTTCATTTGCTGCTCTTTCTGACCGCGTGAAACGTAAAACACATTTCGGCAGTTGAAACTGCACCAACATTTGCGAAGTCGCCCTTCGGCGACTGGTGTTCAGCCGGCGCAGGCCGGCTTCGCAAGGGTTGCCGCGATTTCAATCGCCAGGCTGAGTGGCTACCACGCCGATTCGTTGCGTCAAGGAGTTCTTGTCGGTAGAGCGCCATGTTGATAGATCTGTGTCTCAGGGAAGTGTGCTTTCCAGGCGAACCAGAAGGCGTACGTTGTCGGCAGCCGGCGTAGTTGCTGGCCCGCCAACGGCCCACTCACAGCTCGCCCGGTGAGCCCGTTCCACCGGCTGT
Organism: uncultured Anaerolineales bacterium; assembly: GCA_964532665.1. Classification (GTDB taxonomy): domain Bacteria; phylum Chloroflexota; class Anaerolineae; order Epilineales; family JAANWY01; genus CAZHMV01. Next base: position 49,909 of record CAZHMV010000002.1, on the reverse strand, counting down.
CGGTCTGCTGGTCTTGTAGGGCCAAATTCCCACCGCTTTTGGTCGCCGAGAACGTGAGGACCTGGCCGTTGAGCCGGCGGTCGAAGCCGGCGCCATTCTCGCTTTTCAAATCAAAGGTGATGAGAATGGGTTGGCCGGCGAGCGTGTCGTTGACAACCCCCACCTGTGCCAGATCACGGAAAAAGTAGGCCTTCGCCTCATCTCCGATCCGGAGCCCCAGAACGCGCTCCTTCACACTGGCCTCGGTATCCTCCGGGATGTTGCGGTTCACAATTCCCCGGTCTCGCGACGCGTAGTAGCTCCGATATCGATCCACGGAGTAATTGTACATCGGGTCCTTGACGTCCGCCGTACCGAGGAACACCTTCAACGTTTTGGGTTTGGATAGAACCAGGGTGTCTGGGTGCTCTGCGCGCCAGTCCTCCCACGTGCTCTGACTGGCCACTATCAGGCGGAGGTGCGTGCCCGACAGAGGGCCGGCCACGGCCTGTCCCAGGAGCTGGCTCCACAGGCTGTCGGTCTGGTGATCGTACATGATCAGGTTGTTCTGGTATAGCTTGCCGGAAACGCCAAAGGTCAGTTCGTCCCCGTTGGCACGCCGGCTGAAGACCAGGGCCGAGTAGCATAGCGGGCACCACGTGATGGCGATGGGTTCTCCGCCGACCACATCGTTCGCGATTTCGTGCCGGCTGAGAATGTTGATGGGGTAAGCTCTCACTTCGCCATGGATCGCCAGGCCAATGACCTGTTCGTCGGCATTCATGTAGGATTGGGCTGTGCCCACGCTGTCGAACTGGGGGTCGGTGATCGCCGGAATGGCGTCCCGGGGCAGGACAGTCACCAGATCGCGAGGGTTGAGCAAGGTGACTGCCGGCGTCGGCGCAAAGGCTTCAATCTTCGAGGTGGGGGGACCTGGGAGGCTACAAGACGTGAGCATCGCGAAGACGATGATGGCCATGGAGACCCTAAAGGTTTCCGAAACCTTTAGGGTCTTCCCTCGGGCGTCAGGTGCCCCTGAGTCGCGGGTCGAAGGCGTCACGCAGACCATCACCCAGGAAGTTGAAAGCCAGGGTCGTGAGCGTTAGAGCGATGGCCGGCACGAACAACTCGTGTGGAAATGTGCGCAGCGCTCCGTACGTCTCAGAAATCATCAGGCCCCAACTTGGCGTCGGCGGGTTGACACCCAGCCCGATGAAGCTAAGAAAAGCCTCCAGAAAGATATAGCCGGGGATCTGGAGCGTCTCGTACACGATACATGGCCCCATAATGTTGGGCAAAATGTGGGAGAAGATGATGCGACGATCACGGGCGCCGATGGATCGAGCAGCCTCGATAAACTCTTTTTCCTTGTACGACAGGGTCTGGCCGCGAGCAATACGCGCCATGCCCAACCAGTTAACAGCACCAATGGCGATGAACAGGAAGAACATGCCACCCATAGCCTTATCGATGTTGATGAACGTCGCGGCAATGCCCCCCCCGCCGCCTCTACGTGCCAGGGCTTTGAAGTACACCTGCATCAAAATAATGAAAACGATGATAGGGAACCCGTAGAGGAAATCCACCACCCGCATCATGAAATTGTCAACGCGAGCGCTGGAATAACCCGAGATCAGGCCATACGTGACGCCGATGACCAGACTCACAAAAGCAGCCACAAAGGCGACGGAGAGCGAGACACGAGTGCCATACAGCGTCCGACTCAGAATGTCGCGTCCCAGATAGTCCGCGCCGAGAGGGTAGAACTGCCCGCCGGCAGTTTCCCAAAGGCCGACATCGACGGCCTTGAAATTAGCAGCAGCGTAGTGCCTGGGGGCGAGCAGCGGCTTCACCTTTCCACCCGTAAACAGAGCAATGACGCTTGTATCCGTAAACGTTGCAACGATCAGCAGCAGAATGATAAAGATCCCACCCGCTATCGCGACGCGATTCTTGCGAAGTTGTCGAAACGCATCGTGCAGGGGACTCCGCGCAGGACGCTGGGTAATGTCGTCCGGTCGGCCCATTGGCCCCATCGTGGTTTCAGCGGCCATCAATCCTCCTCACGACAGAGATTGTTCTCAGACAAACGGTTATTCGTAGCGAATCCGTGGATCGAGCCAGGCATAGGTGATGTCCACGAGCAGATTTGCAATCACCAGCAGGACGGCGTACACCAGTGCTGTGCCCATGACTACGGGATAGTCCCGGTTCCCCACGCTGGTGATGAAGTGCGTGCCCATCCCCGGGATGCCGAAAATCTGTTCCACCACAAATGTCCCGGTGACGAGGGCGGCGAAGAGGGGACCGAGGATGGTGACGACCGGGATCAGCGAATTCTTGAGGGCATGGCCCACGATCACGGCTCGCTCGCGCAGCCCCTTGGCCCGGGCGGTTCGAATGTAATCCTCGCGAATCACCTGCAGCAGGCTACCTCGAGTCAAACGGGCAAAAACGGCCGCCTGGCCTGTACCCAACGTGATGACGGGTAAGATAGCATGTTGCCAGAAGTTCAAAGTGGGCGGTGGGATGACGCCCAGATAGAGTTGAGAATAATCTGTCCCCCAACGCGCCGCCGGCAGCCAGCCCAACTTCACGGCAAAGGCGTAGATCAGAAACGGTCCCAACACCAGGTTGGGAATTGAAATACCCAGAATGGCGATAAAAGAACTGGAATAATCCACCCAGGTGTTCTGTTTGAGCGCTGCGACAGTGCCGGCCGGAATCCCAATGATCAGTCCCAGCAAGATGGACATGACACCCAGTTGAAAGGAGATAGGGAACGTGCGTCCAATGATATCATTCACCGTCTGCGCTCGATATCGGAACGACGGGCCCATGTCCAGATGCGCCAGGTCCCACAGATAGGATGCAAATTGCTTCCACATCGGCCAATCCAGGTGGTATTTCGCCTTCAGGTTCTCCCGGATGCTCTCTGGCAGGCTTCGATCCCCGGCGAAATCAAACGGCCCGCCTGGAATAGCGTGCGACAGCAAGAATGTAACCAGCAGAATACCCAACAGGACCGGGATAAACCACAGGATTCGGCGGACGATATACTTAGTCATGCATTACCTCTCTCGCCGGTTGCGCACAACCGCTGGTGAAGATGGGTGGCTGTGCAACCAGGTTGCACAGCCACCCAGAAACCCTCACTACTTCGTCGCGGCCTGTTTCGCGTTCCAGTCGATCTGCCACTTGAACGCGTGCAGCTTGATGGGGTCGTAGCTCCGCTGTAGCCACGGCTTCGTGACGTTCACGCGGGTGTAGTAGTAGATGGGCGCAATGGCGGCAATATCATCGACCAGCAGCTTCTCGGCCTGTTTATACAGCTTGACCTGCTCATCCGGGGAGGCCGTCTGAGCTTTGACTGTGGTCTCAGCAAATTCCTTCACCAGATCACCCACCTGCGGATCGTCGGGGCTCATGCGCACCCGGTTGGCCCCCGCTTCAGGGTTGAAGACCTCATGCACCCAGTTGTTGGCGTGGGGGTAGTCGGCACACCAACCCAGCCGCCATACCTGAGGCACGTCCTCGATGGGGGTGTCGGCGCTGATAGTGTCCAGATAGACCTTCCACTCCTGGGTCTCGATGCTCACGTTCATCTGCGGATAGGCTGTGCTCCACATGGCCTGGATGGCCTGGGCGATCTTGGCGTGGCCCTCGCTGACGTTGTGCATCAGCGTGATGTCCAGGCCGGCGCCATCGGGATAGCCCGCATCCGCCAGGAGCTTCTTGCCCTCTTCCACAGCCTTGTCATATCCCCAACCACCCTGTTCCTTTGTCAGTGCCCAGGGGGCGATGTCGGTGTCGCCGGCCGGGCTGCCGAAGTTCAGCGGGTTGGTGAAGGTGTTGGCCGGAATCTGGCCGCCCTTCGTCACCGTCTCAACCAGCGTTCCGCGGTCGATGGCCATGGACAGGGCCCTGCGGACGCGCACGTCGTTCACCGGCGGCTTCTGCGTGGTGAAGCCGTAGTAGTACGTGCAGTTGATAGGCGCGTTCACAAATTCCTTGCTGAGCTGCGGGTCCGCCTTGACACGCTCAATCTGCTCCAGCGGCACACCAGCCGTGTCCAACTCGTTGTTCTCGTACAGTGCGAAGGCGGTCGAAGCTTCGGTGATCATGACACCGTAGACCCGCTCGACGTTGCCGGAGGCCCAGTCCGAGCCCCACAGTGGCCAGTACGGGTTCTTTTCCAGCGTCAGGTGATCGCCGTGGACCCACTCTTTCATTACGTAAGCGCCGTTGGTCGCGATGAAGCCCGGCTCAATCCAGCGTTCACCCTTATCCTCGATGACCCACTGGGGCATCGCATAGGTGGTAGACATGCTCGTAATCTGCGGGAAGAAACCGGCCCCATACTCCAGAGTGAACTTCACCGTATGGTCGTCCACGGCCTCGACGCCGACACTATCCAGCAGTTCCTGGAAGTTCTCGGCTGCTGGATCCGCTGTGTTCAGATCCTCCGCTCCCTTGATGATGTACATGATGTAGGCGTAGTCCGAAGCGGTGCGCGGGTCAATCGTGCGCTTCACGCCGTAGACCACGTCCTGAGCTGTCACCATGCGGGGGTTCCCGTCGGCGTCCTTCACCTGCTCCACTTCGCCGGTCGTGGGGTTGTACTTTACCCACGGAACGTCGTCACGCAGGTGGAACGTCCAGACCGTGTTGTCATCTGACGCCTCCCAGTCGGTTGCCAACGAGGGAACGGCTTTCTGCGTCTTGTCATCCAGGTCTGTCAGGCCCATGAAGATCGAGCCAATGACGCTGGACGAAGTCGTATCGGTTGCCAGGGCTGGATCGGCCGTTGGAGGCTCAGTCCCCCAGTTGATGTCAGCGGTGACCACTTCCTCCCCGGGCACCGGCGTGGCCGTCACGACCACCTCAACCTGCTTCTCCTTGACGACCTCTTTGGTCTGTACGACCTTCTGCTGCACGACCACGGTTTCTTTGACAACCTTTTCCACCGTCTGGGGTGTCGGCTGCCCACAGGCAGCACCGAAGACGGCAAGAACTGCCACGATGGTCGCGAGAATTAGAAACTTACGCATTCGTTACTCCTCCTTTTGTGATCGTTGGTTCACGAATTGCATCGACAAGCTGCGAACTGCAAGATGTGTTTTTGAGCTGGTCTCACCTCCTTTTTTGCATCGCGGCAAAAGTGACACTTACTGCTCGCGACGGATTGTCAAATCCGTCGCCCAGCGGCTGGATCGCCAGATCCAGCCGGAGCGCAGTGCGACCTTTACCCCAACGCCTTGTTACTGCCAGATGGGACCTGGCGTATACACCGGCAGCCCCTCCAGCCCGGACCCTGTCTGAGGCTGTGCGTGCAGCGCCTTCGCCTGCGGACTGTCAGGATGGGGCGGAATGTCAACCGCCGGGACAGCAATCCCCGGAGCCCGTCGATGGATCTCTTCGGTGATCAGGGCACGGGTTTGCAGAGATGAATACTCACGCAGGAGCGCGATCTCCACCGTATCGACCACAGCGCCAGTAGACTCGATCTGAGTCTTCATTGCGTCACTGTTGCCCAATGCCGGCAACGCTTCGGGGGCAACCTCCGACGGCATTGCCCGGAATGGCTCGTCCAGGCGCTCCTGCCAGGTGGATATGCTGCCCAACATCAGAAGGAAAGCCAGCAAGGCTCCCTGGAGTACCAGTCCGGTCCAGCGAACCGAGGGGCGGCGATCCGTTTGAGTCAGTCGAGCACGGATGCGCTCCCAGACATGGGCCGGCGGCTCCTCGCCGGCCACACTGTCAATGAGTGCCTGCTGTATGAGCAGATCCAATTGGTCTTTTGGTCGATGGTTGCGTGAACGCATAAGCTATCACCCAATGGAAGCGTTGATCACGCAGCAGCGCCCGGACAGACGCGTCTGCAGAGCTCCGGCTACACCAAGAATACTCATTGCAGTCGCAAAAGGTTCAATAACCCGGTTCTTGGTATCTACCGTGTGGTTACTAATTGTATTACCACGGCAGCGAAATGTCAACTACCTCTTTCCAACGCGAATTGCAGTTGACGCCAGACCATCCTTAGGGTATCCTAAGTCCCGGGGTCGCTGCTCAGCCACCCTCAAGGGTTCTGGGCCTGAACAAGAACGCGATCCTTGATACTTCCCCAAAGCGGAAGCTGTTCCTGGACGAACCCTTAGCGTAGACCCTAAAGGTTTCCGAAACCTTTAGGGTCTGTTGGGAACTCATTTCCAGGCAGGCGCTTAGTTGTGGAGGAGCGAGACGTGAAGAACATTGAAATCAAGGCTCGATATGCGAACCTGGATCGCGCACGTCAGACCGCCGGCCACGTTGGGGCACGGCACGTAGCAACGATCCAGCAGACGGACACGTACTTCCGGGTGCCGGCGGGCCGGCTGAAGCTCCGCGAGCAGGAGCCCGGGGTGGACCAACTGGTGTTCTACCGCCGGCCCGACCAGCCGGCCCCGAAGGCGAGCGACTTCCAGGTGGTACTCGTTCAGGACGCAGCCGGTATCCGCCGGCTCCTGTCCGACGCCCTGGGCGTGCTGACGCAGGTGCACAAACGGCGCGAGTTGTGGCAGGTGGACAACGTCCGAATCCACCTGGACACGGTCCGGGGGCTGGGCACGTTTATCGAGTTCGAGGTGATGGTGATCGACGGCCGCAGCGAGGAGACATGTCGTGCTCAAGCCGAGGAGATGCTGCAAGCTTTCGGTATCGGTGAGGCTGACCTGATTGCCGGCTCGTATGCCGACCTGAGAGATTAGAGATTGGAGATTGGAGACCGGATCTCGAATCTCCAATTCTCTACCGTACACTTTTCAGGATGAGAGCACCTACGGTGGTGGCTTGACAACTCGTTTCCCTCGAAAAGTGCACGGTAGAGAAATCTCCAATCTCCAATCTCTAATCTCTTTTCTCCCGCCTGGGCTCCACATGCAGCGTACGCTCATGCGAATACACCACCTGCCCGGGTGCGCCGCCTTTGATGCGACGGACGTGACGGACTTCGGTGACGTCTACAGCCACGCGCGCGTCGTTGCGAGCGCTGGAATGATAGGCAGCAAGCTGCGCTGCAGCGAGGATCACCGGCTCGGGCGCGGGGTGGCCGGCCTGCTTGATGACCACGTGCGCCCCGGGGATGCCTCTGGCATGCAACCAGAGATCGTTGGCCGTACCGCGCTTGAACGTCACATCATCGTTCTGGCGGGCATTGCGCCCAATCCAAACCGTGAAACCGTCGATCTCAACCCGGATCGGCTGGCTGCGGCCCGAAGGCCGGCGCCGGCGCTTCTCCGGGACGAAGCCGGCATCCACCAACGCCTCGTGCACCGCGTCGATGTCGGGCCGGCTCTCCGCGAGAGCCAGATCGGTTGCCAACTGCTCCAGGTAGTCTAACCGCAGCTTCGTGCTGGCGATGCGGGTGGGCACGTGCTGGCCGGCCCGCTTCGCCTTGTCGTATCGCTCGAAGTAAGCCTGGGCGTTCTCCACCGGCGTCCTGGCCGGATCAAGCTGGATGTGGAGTGGTTCGCCGCCGATTTCGTACGGTGCTTCGAGCACCGTCTGACCCGGTCCAATCTGCCACTGGTAGGCCAGGATCAACTCACCGCTCTGCCGCAACCGGCTCATCTCCTCCTGACTAACCAGGGATCGCTGTAGTGACTGCCGTTGGCGCTCCAGCTTCCCGCGAGCCTCGTCGATCAGCGCCTGCACGCTGCCGCGTGCCTGCGCGTAGGTGTCACGCCCGATCTCCTGGGCGAAGTACGCGCCGACGATCGCGCTGATGCTGTTGGCCGGCTCGTAGCTCTCGTATTGGGTCAGAGGGTAGGGCGCAAAGGCGATGATTTCGTCATTTTCGCGCACCCACGTGGGCTGCCAGTCGCCTGTTCCCACCGGCGCGAACAAGGCCGCTATCGCTTCGGGCAAAGGGGAGATCATCTCGACCGCGCTCACCGGAGCTCGGGGGTGGCCGGCCACCCGGTAGGCCACCTCGCGGGCTGAGAGCGGGCTGAGACCCAGGATGCCACGCAACAGAACCCGCCACAACGGTTCATCCGGATCGGCCGCATCTAGCATGTCACGTATGCGGCGTTCTGTGAGTTGATCTGGGGGGAGTTTGTCCTGGGGTGGGGGCGGCTGGTAGGGGGTCCGTGGGAGGATCGGGCGCACGCGGCTCATGGCCGGCGTCACCCGTTTGACGGCATCGAGCACGACGTTGCCCTCATCGAGCCCCTCGATTGGACTCGGGACAAGCAGCATGATGTTACTGTGCCGGCCCATGGTCTCCACAACCAACGTCGTTTCACCCTCCGGGTGACCGAACCGAAGGCGGAGGATGCGTTCCCATGGTGGTTGCACCACCTCGACCAGGTGCCCACCCCGCACGTATTTGCGGAGCAGCAGAAGCAGGGGCGTCTCTGTGTCCACGCCGCGCCGGATCTTCTCGTCCGTCAGGTGCACGCGCGCAGTTTGCGCGTTGGCTGAAGCCAGCAGATAACGCCGCTGCCCATGGGCGTAGATCTCCAGCGCGACTGACAGCTCGTCCGGCAGTACCACGTGCTGCACCCGCCCGCCGACGACCTGCGCACGAAGCTCATCGGCAATCGCCGAGATGGTCAGAGTGTCGAAGTACATTCTGTGTCAAGGAGGGAACGGAGATCTGGCGATTCCCATTGAGCAAATGCGGATGAAGGATTTCCGCCGAACTGCGCTAGTTCAGGCTGCGGATGACGGCAACGACCTTGCCCTGAATCTCAACGTTTTCCGGATCGACGTAGATCGGGTCCATGGTCGGGTTGGCCGGCTGCAGACGGATCCGGTCCCCTTCGTGGAAGAATCGCTTCAGCGTTGTGGACTCCTGGTCCTTGAGCCACACGGCGACCATGTCACCATTGCCGGCCGTCTCCTCGTGCCGCATGATGACGATGTCACCATCGTTGATGAGGGCATCGATCATGGAGTTGCCCTTGACCGTCAGCGCGTAGATGCCCTGCTCGTCCTTGCAAATGTCTCGGGTCAGTTGAATTACCTCGTTGCCGTAGGGTGTGATGCTGTCATCCAGGACCGGGATGGGTTCGCCGGCAGCGATAGCGCCCAGAAGCGGCACCGAGACCATGCCCCGTGACTCCCAATCAGCATCATCTGTGATCTTGAGTCCCCGCGAAACCTCACGATCTCGTTCGATGAGGCCGGCGTCCTCAAGCTTGTTCAAATTGTAATTAACCACAGATGTTGAGGTAATGTCAAGGGCACTGCCAATTTCCCGAATGGTGGGCGGATAGTGATGCTCCCGGGAGAAGTGGCGGATGAAACGGTAGATCCTCTGCTGGCGATCCGACAAACTCTCAAAGCGTTCGCTGAAATCCGTCATCTATGATCTCCTTCTTCAGACACGGAAAGCCGAAGTTGACGCTATTATACCACGAACGTGTGTTCTATGTCAAGTCAATTAGAAAATTCGTTCGGAACATCTGAGCGATAGCCATCGCCAGTGTATTGAGTTTGACAATCTTTGCTGTCTACGTTATACTATCTTCTGTCAACCAAGCGCCCTGGTTCTTCACCTGTTGAAGGATCGGGGCCTCAAAATGCATGGGTAGGGGTCCTGGATACACGTGCGGGAATGGAAACATTATCTCTCATGGAAAGGCCACCGCGATGAGGGTCCTGGCCATCAGCGATAAGGTGGCCAGGCAAATCTACAGCGAGCGGGTCACGGAACGATTCGCCGATGTTGAACTGGTCCTGTCGTGCGGCGATCTCCCGTTCCACTACATCGAGTATGTGGTCACGATGTTAAACGTTTCTCTCTATTACGTGCTGGGCAACCATTGTCCGCCGGTACGGGGTAGTTATCCTGGTATCAAGCTCAAGCCGGCACCTGGTGGTGCTGTGAATCTGGATGGTCGCGTTGTTAATCATCGCGGCCTGATCCTGGCTGGCCTCGAGGGGTCCATCCGGTACAACCGACGCCCGTATCATCAATATACCGAGGGCGAGATGTGGCGCAAGGTTCTTGGACTCATCCCTCATCTCCTCATCCAACGCTTGCGTCATGGGCGGTACCTGGACGTCCTGCTGACCCACTCGCCGCCGCTGGGGATCCATGACGGTCGAGACCCCGCTCATCGAGGCTTCCGCGTGTTCCGTTGGTTCATGGAGACGTTCCGGCCGCGATATTTGATTCACGGCCATCAGCACGTTTATGACCCTCGGGAAGCAACCGAAAGCCGGTATCGCGATACGTGGGTGATCAATGCCTACGGCTACAAAGTGCTGGACATTGAGCCGGCCATGGCATGCCACGACAGGCCGGCCATTGCCTATGATTGAGCACAAGACAGAGGCCACGCGGCCGACCCGTACAACGCGGTAGTTAAGGAGACGAATTGTGCGCAAGCTGAGGTTCATACAAGCTGACGTCTTTGCCGAAACCCCCTTCGGTGGGAACCCGGTTGTGGTTGTGCCAGACGCTGCCGGGCTCTCCTGGGAGGAAATGCAGGAGGTTGCACGGGGTATGAAGCCAGTCGAAACGGCCTTCGTCACCTTTCCGGAGAGCGACGATGCCGATTTCTGTGTGCGTTTCTTCACGCCGCGCACCCGAGTGCCTTTCTCCGGGCATCCGGCACTGGGCACAGCGTACGTACTGGCAAAGGAAGGGCGTTTCGATCTGCAGGAACCGATCACCCAGGTTGTCACCGAAACGGACATCGGCCTGTTGCGGATCGATCTATACGTGGACGGCGATGACATCGGCCGGGTTGTCCTTACGGAGAAGCCGCCCTCATTCGGTCAGTCTCTGGAGGCACTGAGTGCGGTCGCTGCCGGCCTGAACACACCTGTTGACACCTTGCTCGAACTCCCCCTGCCCATTCAACGGGTGTCAACCGGAATGCCGACCCTGATCGTCCCTTTCAAGACCCTTGAGGCGGTTCAAGATGCCCGGCCGCACCGGGCAATCCTGGACGAGATTTGTGCCGTAGCACAGGTAGATTCTATCCTCGTATACAGTCTGGAAACAATCAGGAAGGATACCACAGCCCACGTGCGAGTCTTTGCGCCTCCTCTGGGCGTGGATGAAGATCCCGCAACGGGCAGCGCCAACGGTGCGCTGGGCGCTTATCTGATACACCACCGGGTCATTCCCGTGGAGCCGGTGACGCGCATCCACTGTGAGCAGGGATTCGAGATTGGCCGGCCCAGTCTGGTCCACGTGACGGTCGATACAACAGAAGATGAGCTTCACGTGCGGGTTGGCGGTCAAGTGATGCGATCGGTCGATGGTCACATTTTCTTCTGAAGGAGTTTGCATGTCAAGTAAAGGGGTAACGCCCCAGAGCGAGGACTTTTCTCAGTGGTATCTCGACGTGATCCGCGAGGCCGAGTTGGCCGACTACGCGCCGGTGAAAGGCTCCATGGTCATTCGACCATACGGCTATGCCATTTGGGAGAATATCCAGGCGGCCTTGGATGAACGTTTCAAGGCCACCGGGCACAAGAACGCCTATTTTCCGCTGTTTATTCCCTATAGCTTCATCCAGAAAGAGAGCGAGCACGTCGAGGGGTTTTCGCCTGAGCTGGCCCTGGTCACAATCGGTGGTGGCGAGGAGCTGGAGGAGCCCTACGTTGTCCGGCCAACCTCGGAGACCATCATCAACGCCATGTTCGCGAAGTGGATTCAGTCATACCGTGATCTGCCCTTGCTGATCAATCAGTGGTGCAACGTGGTGCGGTGGGAGAAGCGGACGAAACCCTTCCTGCGCACGCTGGAGTTCCTGTGGCAGGAAGGTCATACCGCCCATGCCACGCCCCAGGAGGCCGAAGAGGAAGCCATCCGCATGCTGGGCGTGTACCAGGATTTTGCCGAAAACGTCGCGGCGGTGCCCGTAGTCCCCGGCCGCAAGAGCGACAGCGAGAAGTTCGCCGGCGCTGTCCGCTCCTACACCATCGAGGCGATGATGCGGGACATGCGGGCGCTCCAGGCCGGCACGAGCCACAATCTGGGCGACAATTTCGCCCGCGCCTTTGAATCGCAGTACCTGGATGAGAACAACGAACTCCAGTACGTCCATCAGACGAGCTGGGGCCTGAGCACCCGCTTCGTCGGTGCCATCATCATGGTCCACGGCGACGACCAGGGACTGCGGCTGCCGCCGCGAGTTGCCCCGATCCAGGTTGTTTTCGTGCCCATCTGGCGGACTGACGACGAGCGCGCGATCGTCATGCCGGCTGCCGAGCGGGTGGCCCGGAGCCTGCCGGCTGACGTGCGGGTCGAAATGGATCAGCGTGAGGGCTTGCGTCCCGGTTTCAAGTTTAACGACTGGGAGATGCGCGGCGTGCCGGTGCGCATCGATGTGGGGCCACGTGACGTGGAGAACGACCAGGTGGTGATCGCCCGGCGCGATGTCTCTGGCCGCGAAGGCAAATCCATCGTTCCCATGGCCGAGGTGCCGGCGCGCATCCCCGAACTCCTGGAGGAGATCCAGGCCAGTCTGTTCGAGCAGGCCAAAGCATTTCTCCGCGAGAATAGCTTCTATCCTGAAACGTTGGACGCCTTCCGCCAGGTCGTGCCCGAGGCCGGCGGCTACGGGTTCGCCTACGCCTGGTGGTGCGGCAGCGGGACGTGCGAAGATCGCGCCAAAGCCGAACTGGGTGGCACAACCATCCGCTGTGTCCCCTTTGAGCAGCCCGAGGGGGCTGGCAAATGCCTCTTCTGCGGCGAGGAAGCCGAGGAGCAGGCGGTGTTTGCGAAGGCATATTGATAATTGCGTCTTGCGTCTTGCGTAAGACGTAAGACGCAAGACGCAAGACGCTCACTGTGCCCCTCCCTGCCGGCTAACCTGGATACGATATGAACCCTTTCGCAGACTACCACACCCACACCACCTTTTCCTGCGACGCCCACGACACGCTGGACGCCGTATGTCGGCGGGCGATTGAGGTCGGCCTGCAGGAAATTGCATTCACCGAACATGCGGACTTCGAGCATCTTGACAGTTGTTACCGCTATTTCGAGCCGGCGGCCTACTTCGAGGCCGTTGAGGTCGCACGCCGGCGCTACGGCGATCGTCTGACGATCCGGAGCGGCGTGGAAGTCGGGGAGCCGCATCGCTATCCCGACGAGACAGCGGAGTTGCTCGCTGCTTACCCGTTTGATTTCGTGATCGGTTCCCTGCACTGGGTGGACGATCGTCCCACCTTCCGACCAGAGTTTTTCGATGGCCGGCCAGCCGAGATTGCCTGGCGTGCCTACTTCGAGGAGCTGGTGCGGCTATGCCGGGCTGGCGATTTCGACGTGCTGGCCCACCTGGACCTGCCGAAACGGCACAGCACCTTCGATCCGACGCCCTACGCCGATCTGATTCGTGCCGCACTTCAAAGCCTCATCGATCGCGGCCTCGGCATCGAGATCAACTGCTCCGGGCTACGCTATCCGGTGGGAGAGCCGCTACCCGGCCCGACGGTCGTGCAATGGTATCGCGAACTGGGCGGCGAGGTTCTGACCGTCGGGACCGACGCACACAGGACGAGCCACCTGGGAGACGGTGTTGCACGGGGGTTAGAGATAGCACGGGAGGCCGGCTTCGAGGCGATCACGCTGTTCGTGGAACGGCAGCCATATAGGACATGACAACGTCTCATCTATGTATGTTGAAGTTTACTTTCAGGAGAAATGAAGGATGCAATCGAACTCCCGTGCGCTAACCATGTCTGACGTGCTGATTCCGCACACTAGCCTGACGCGAGATGTGATGCTGGTCATCGCGTTCAGCCTGATCAACGCGGCGGCGGCGCAGGTGTCGATCCCGCTGCCTTTCACCCCCGTGCCCATCACCGGCCAGACGTTTGCCGTGCTGCTGACCGGGGCGCTGCTGGGCAGCCGGCTGGGTGCGTGGAGCTTGTTGCTGTACCTGGCCGAAGGTGCCGCCGGCCTGCCCGTCTTCGCCCTGGGACACAGTGGTCTCGTCACGCTGCTTGGTCCCACGGGCGGCTACCTGATCGCTTTCCCGGCCGCCGCCTTCGCCGCCGGCTGGCTGGCCGAGCGGGGCTGGGACCGCCGCGTGCTGACCACCGCGCTGGCCATGGTGATGGGCAACGTGATCATCTATGCCGGCGGTGTCTCCTGGCTGGCGCGCTTCGTGGGGGGACTGGCGCAGGCCATGGCCCTGGGCATGGCGCCGTTCCTGATTGGCGATGCCATCAAGCTGGTGCTGGCGGCCGTCTTGCTGCCGGCCGGCTGGTCCATCATGAATCGAACCGACGACCCGCGTTGACGGCCGTCACCTCCGTTTGGGCATGTCGTGCCACCGAGCAGGGATTCACTCAAGGCCCGGTCGGGGTGGACAGATACTGCCTGGCACAAAAGACAACCTGCGTCGAACCGAAGGAGCCGAAGGCATCGTGCGTGATGCGCCGGCGCACGGGGCTGCTGCGGCATGGAACAAGTGCGGCATCGCGGTACCGGGCCGGGTATTCAACCTCGATGAATGCCTCGTCCCCGGGCAAAAAGTTGACGTCCGGGAAGCTGAGAAGCCCGGTGCGGCCGGTGACTTCCTGTTGCCGGCTGCCGTCGGGCATGACGAAAGTAATCCGAGCACCCTCCAGGGGGGAATCAACGCCACTTTCGTAGAACGCGCCACCACCGCTTGTGACACGGTCCACAAACACGAATATCGTGATATTGGCCTGGCACAGGCTAGCGGAATCGGTTCTGTCACACTCTGGTCTGGGCGATTCCGCGAAGACAGTTAGTGAGCCGAGCGCCAGCACGGCCAATGCGGCGACACAAGCTGTGACCCATCTTATCTTCATGCGCTTTGCTCCTCCATCTGGACAAACTCGCCGTCTCAGCAGGAGCCTCTGGAGAGAGCGATCAACACTCCCCACAGGGAGACGTCAACGCACGAGGGGCAGGCAATCTCATGCCTCGGCCGAATGCAGATACACGATCGATTCGCGGCAGTCAATAGTATACCACAGAACTGAGACGCCGCGAGCACTGCTGGCTAAATATTCTTTGAAAAATCTGTGAATGACTGTGGCGGCGAGAGCATCTGCTTCGTCCCGCCGAAACCTGGCAGGTACTTACAGGTCATCGTCCGGTGCGGTGACATCATCGCACGCGAGTGTTACGTGGTGTTTAGCCGGCTGTTAAAAGAGTGTAAACGCAGTCAGAGTTGCGAACCTCGACGCCGGCGACAGGCGACAATGTGAGAGCCTTGCCGACACCATCATGCCGGCTGGGCTGTCTCTATCGAGTCTATGACGGAGTTGAAGATGATGACCCCCCCTTCCATATAATAACGGACTTATTCGGCCGTATGTTATGCCGGCCGCAAGTCTGACAGGAAATCGGAATGGTCCAGGCCCCGTTTCCGACCTTTCAGGGTAGCTACTCACCCTCCCGCAGGTTTGGAGCCTTTCTGGCCCAGAATCGCTGCTTCAAGGCCGCTTGCGGATGCAAAACCATTGCGCATCGCAACCTGCGGGAGGGTGGCTGAGTAGTAACCTTTCAGGTACAATGACGGGTTTCGACACCGTAACATTACGTTACGCGACTGTCCTCGGCCTGGATTTTACAATCCAGGTCAAAGGTAACGGAATCGTATCTTCTGAAAAAACAGTTGACGCGCCCCGATTGCTTCTGGTATAATCCGATAGACCATTGATCTTACTTCTCTTACGTGGTTGGCAAGGGGGAACTGGAATGATCTTGGCCCTGTACTTGGTTTTGCCAAGACAATACAACAGATGTAGACTCTTAACACGACGCCAGCGGCTGGACGTCTCCCGTCCAGAGTTGGCGTTTGCATGTGTGGGGGCTGGTTTCACACAACCGTGCGGCTCTCATGGAGCAGGCGGGCTGCGAATAAAGGCTGTTGCACTGGCCGATCTAGGCCATGCCAGCTAGGGGGGTGACGACCGTGGGAGGCTTGACGATGCCGTCGTAGCGATTAAGAGCATATGGGCAATCAGCTAGCAGAAGCGGAAAGCAAAGAAGACATGAGAAACATACGAGCTTGGATGGTCACTAGCATGGTCAGCATTATTATGCTGATCGATGTGGTTTCGGCAACGTCAAGCCATCCGGCGTATCTGAGGGGAAACAGCTGGGAAGAACCAGATCGGACATATGCCTCAGCGTTGAGTGACCAAACAACGCAAGTTTTCACGTCAACGGCCACCGCGACATCAATGCCCTCTGTACCACTCCCCGACTTGATGGTATCCAGTGTAGATAATGGCGGATCCGGACACGGTTGTGCAGGTGTTTGGGGATATTCCTATAGGGCGTGCATTTTGAACAGAGGAGAAGCCCCGGCAGCTGCGTTCGACGTTCAATTGTATGGAATTGGGGGGCGTCTCGAAACAGTCGGTGGTCTAGATGCAGATGAAGAAACCTGTTTGTCCGGCAGGGGAACCATCACTGCGGTTGTAGTAGACGTATTTAACGATGTGGCCGAACTCGATGAGACCAATAACGTCGCCCGGCACTTTGGGGTACCCACACCTGGAGCTACGTGTACAGTGACTCCGACAATCACCCGTACTCCAACAAATACGCCAACCCCAACCCCAACGCTAACACTCCAGAATAACACCTTCCGAGCGGAAGTCGTGCCTTCGAGGAATTCCCTTAGCATGGGGGAACCCCTTGAAGTAACGACCTATATTTACAACAGCAGCGAACGATTCTGTTTTGGAATGCCCCAGTTGACTCTTTACGTCAGAGGCTCTCCTGTGCTAGAGCCTTCCGGTCAGGGGCCCGTCATGCAGCATCTGATATTGGTGCCAGGTGGCCAGTCGTCATTCACGTTCAGCTTTCGGACAATAAAGCCCGGAACAGCCAAGGTTGCCCTCACGATCTTAGGTGAGGTAACAGGATTAAGATCAAGTAATCCTACTGTATGTGGCCCCCCCTCGTACTGGAGGGTTGTGAACGGTCTGTCGGAGACCATTGAAGTTGCATACTCATATATGGTTTATCTACCATTGGTGAATCATCAGTCGCGATAATCAGCGATCTTGGCGTCACTACGATCGTCCGATGTACCGGTGGGCTCATGTACGCTCATGGCGACAACCACATGAGTTTCCACAAATAGATACGACGAAACTTGAGCCCTGTCCCGCGATGTCGATCGGGTAACAGTCGGCTTGTGGGAGCCGGACTGGGCGGCAACGTCCTTTCACCCATCGGTCTCTGTATGATTAGCCCCGAAAACTGGACTCCCCTCCCTAGGTTATGGACGCACGGTGCAGGTTAGTATACGCTCAAGACAGAGCACGAGCAGACAGACGATTGGAGAATGTCATGACCGCCGAGGAGATCCAGCTCTTTCGCCATCGCCTTCAAAGTGATGAGGAATACCGCGAAGCGCGCCGGGCGTTTCACGAAGCATACGAATGGTTGGAGGGCTACTGGCGCACCAATCGTCAAGTAGGCACCTTCGGCAGTTTCTGTGACAGGTTCGGGGCTTATTTCTGGAACTCTGTACCTGAAGTGAGGGGACTGGCGGGCCGATTAGCTTGCGAAGGCTTTGTCGGCGACTCGATGAGAAACTTCAGACCGAACGATAGAGTGATTCGAGCTACGATGTTTCTCTTGTATAAGGCAGACTTTGTGTCTCAGGACGCCCTGGCTAATTGCGAAGGCAATATGCGTCGTCGCAATCCAGATCTTTGCCGGCCTGAAATAGCGGAGTGTTGGACAGGAGATGCCTTCGAAGCAATGATGGAGATCGTGCGACAGATTCGGAACAACCTGTTCCACGGCCGCAAAATGGAATTTGACGGCGAACAGTACGACAGGAACAGACGGCTGATTATTTTGGCGCGAGATATAACTCAAACCTTGCTTGATAATCTCGTAGAGGCTGACATCTCACTGCTGTAACAATCCGCTTACCTTGTTCAGGTTGGGGACTGACAAATGTTCTACGCCATCGGGGATCGCGAATTGATCGTGGAGGTTGCACTTCATGGTGCGGACATTGCTGTCCGCAGATACCTTACCTGACCATGGGTCGCTTAACAGCGCCGGCCAATCCCCTGCACCGTCTCGTGCAGCCGATGGTGATCGCCTACATCGTGGAAGGTCAGGCTCACGAAGACCCGCCCTGCGAGGACGCCGGGGGATCCGGGGGGCAGAAGGTCGTGCCGCCGGCCGTCAAGTGTCATCATCCATGAGAATCTCCCCGTCTGGACTGGCTGCGCAAGCCCTCTACGTTGCGATTTGACAAATAAGCGAAAGTATGCTATCATAAGTACCAGTAGGACGCAGTAAGTTTTGTTTCGGAACGCGCACGTCTCGACCGCCAAGGCTACTCGCCAGGGCGGTCGTTTTTTGTGGCTCGGAGCATGGTTGAGCCCGTCCTGCAACAAATTCACACGAAAGGAGGAACTCAGCAATGACCGAGCGTATCACCGGAACCGTGAAGTGGTTCAATGGTAGCAAGGGCTATGGCTTCATTCAGCGAGAAGAGGGCGAGGATGTCTTCGTTCACTACTCTGAGATTCAAGGCCATGGATTCCGTAATTTGGACGAGGGCGATCGCGTGGAATTCGCCGTGGAATCGAACCCCAAGGGACCGCAAGCCGTCAGTGTCGTC
This sequence comes from uncultured Anaerolineales bacterium, assembly GCA_964532665.1. Classification (GTDB taxonomy): domain Bacteria; phylum Chloroflexota; class Anaerolineae; order Epilineales; family JAANWY01; genus CAZHMV01. The sequence goes on along the minus strand of CAZHMV010000002.1, from coordinate 31,340 downwards.
AAGCTCTAGCTGAGGCGAAGCTGACCGAAGAACGGGCACCAGAGATGGTGCCCGTCTTTTGTTGGCGTGATGCCGCTGCGCGGTACACTGGCGGACTCTTGTGCCTTCTGACTACCGCGCTTTCACGTTTGACAGGACAGGATTTTCATGCTATACTGTTGCCCCAAGAGATGGCTATGGATATCCAGACCTTTGTGCTTGAACTTCGTCTGCGTCGTCGTCCCGGCCTCACCAAACGGCCAGGGTCTGGATAGTCCTGCACCCACGACGACGGCGTCGTAACACGCGCAATCGGAGCTCTCCAGATAACCTGGAGGGCTTTTTTGATGCATTGACATGTCAAGTACCCGAATGGCTTACGTCTCCTCCAACTATCGCCCGTTGTCCTCAGGAGAGAAGGATCATGCTTAGAGTAGGTATCTTTGGTGCAACTGGTTATACCGGATTCGAGCTGGCAAAAATCATTCGCCGGCACCCCAACGCCGAAATCCGCTTTGCCACGTCGGAGCGATCCGCCGGCCGCCGGCTGTCCGACGTCTTCGCCTGCCCGTGGGACATCCCCCTCATTCCCACCGACGAAGCGCCCGTCGATGAGGTGGATGCCGCGCTTCTGTGCCTGCCGCACGGGGCGTCGATTCCCACGGTGCAGCGGGTAGTCGAAGCCGGCGTGCGCGCCATCGACCTGAGCGCAGATTTCCGGCTGTCGGACCCGAAGGTGTACGAGCAGTGGTACAAGACGCCCCACACCGCCACTAACCTGCTGGCCGAGGCGGTGTACGGCCTGACCGAGCTTTATCGCGAGGAGATCGCCGGCGCGCGGCTGGTAGCCAACCCCGGTTGCTACCCCACCAGCGTGATTCTGGGCCTGTATCCGCTGGCGAAGCAGGGGCTCATTGCCGGTAACTCCATCATCGTCGATTCCAAGTCGGGCGTCTCGGGGGCCGGACGCGGGCTGAACCTGAAAACCCACTTTGTGGAGGCACACGACAACTTCTCGCCGTACAACATCGGGCATTGCCACCGACACATCCCGGAGATGGAAGCCGAGCTGGGCACGGCGCTGGGCCGGCCTCTCAGCGTGACCTTCTCCCCCCACCTGCTGCCGGTCAACCAGGGCATCCTGTCCACCATGTACGTCACCCTGGCGAAGCCCTGGTCCGAAAGCAAGTTGCACGCGTTGTATCGCGAGATGTATGCCGGCGAGCCTTTCGTGCACATCCTGCCGCCGGGCCAACTGGCGAGCCTGCGTCACGCGGTCAACACCAACCGCTGTGTCATCTCGCTCACGCCGGCCGGCAACGACCAACTGATCGTCTGCTCGGCGATTGACAATCTGATCAAGGGCGCGTCTGGCCAGGCGGTGCAGAACTTCAATGTGATGTTTGGGATGGAGGAGGTGGCAGGGTTGGAGGCGTGAGACGTCTCACGTCTCACGTCTTGCGTCTTACGTCTATGAAATACGCAAGACGTAAGACGCAAGACGCAATACTCTGTACCGAGGACTCGATCGATGGATGAACCGACGATTGTTCTTAAAGTGGGTGGAAGTCAGGCAGGTGATGACGCGTTTCTCTGCGCGCTGGCTGAAACGGTGGCGCGGATGGAGGAGCATGTTGTCATCGTGCATGGCGGTGGCAAGGAGATTGCGTGGCTCCAGAAGACACTGGGACTGAAACCGCGCTTCGTCGAAGGGCTGCGCGTCACGGACGACGACGGACTGGTGGTTGTCGAGATGGTGCTGAGCGGGCGGGTCAACAAGCGGCTGGTGGCGCGGCTGACCATGGCCGGCGTGCCTGCCCTCGGACTCAGCGGCGTCGATCTTGGTCTGGTGCGGGTTGAGAAGATGGTGCACCCGGCCGGCGACCTGGGCTGGGTCGGGCGTGTCGTCGAAGTGGATCCGGAGCCGCTGCGGATGCTGCTACAGCAGGGTATCGTCCCGGTAATGTCGCCGGTGTCGCTGGGTTTCGACGGCCAGACTTACAACGTTAATGCTGACCACGTCGCCACGGGCGTGGCGCGGGCGCTCGGCGCGTCCGCGCTGTACTTCCTGACCAACGTGGCCGGCGTTCTGGCCAATGGCCAGGTCGTCAGCCAGTTGTCGGCTGCGGAAGCCGAAGAGCTGATTGAAAATGGCACGATTCGCGACGGCATGGTCCCCAAAGTGCGCTCGGCGCTGGCGGCGGTTGCCGCCGGCGTGCGGGAGGCGAGGATCACCGATCTGGCGGGGTTGGCGGGTGGTGCTGGAACTGCTGTCGTAGGGTGAGCCTATTGCCTACTGCGTATTGCGTATTGCGTAAAACGTGGCGCCGAAGATCACGCTACGCAGTACGCAATACGCAGTACTTCTCATCGAAGGAGCAAATCATGAACACTCAATCTGTCATTGATGCCGAACAGAAGTATATCGTGCAGACTTACAAGCGTCCCCCGTTTGTGTTGGAGCGGGGCGAAGGGGTGTATCTGTATGACACGGAGGGCCGGCGGTATATCGATTTCGTGGCCGGCATTGCCGTCAACGCCCTCGGGTATGGCCACCCGGCCGTGGTGCAGGCCATCCACGAGCAGGCGGCACAGTTGATCCACGTGTCGAACCTGTACCACACGGCTCCCCACGTTGAGCTGGCGCAGCGATTGGTCGAAAACTCCTTCGCCAGTCGGGTCTACTTCTGCAACTCAGGGGCTGAATCGGTTGAGGCGGCCATGAAGTTTGCCCGCCGCTGGGCACGCGCCAACTTCGACCCTTCGACAAGCTCAGGACACGGGGACGACAAATACGAGTTCGTCGCCTTCACCGGTAGCTTCCACGGCCGGACGATGGGCGCGCTGGCCGCAACGGACCGCGAGAAGTACCAGAAGCCGTTCGAGCCTCTGATGCCCGGCGTCAGGTTCGCCGACTTCAATGACCTGGAGGATGCGGCAGTGAAGATCGACGAGAACACGTGTGCCGTCATTGTCGAGCCGGTGCAGGGCGAGGGCGGTGTGCGGCCGGCCAATCCCGCGTTCCTGGCCGGCCTGCGCACCCTGTGCGACGAAAACAACGCCCTGCTGATCTTCGACGAAGTGCAATGCGGCCTGGGGCGAACCGGCACCCTGTGGGCGCACCAAGCTTACGGCGTCACGCCCGACATCATGTGCCTGGCCAAGCCGCTGGCCAGCGGCATGCCCATCGGCGCAACGCTGGTCACGGAGCGCGTGGCGGAGGCCATTCAGGTAGGCGATCATGCCAGCACTTTCGCCGCGAACCCGCTGGTCTGCCGTATGGGTTGCGCCGTGTTCGACGTGGTGAGCGATCCCGAGTTCCTGGCCGGCGTCCAGGAGAAAGGCGACTATCTGCTGGGTGCATTGCGGGAGATGGACGCGCCCCAGATCACCGAAGTCCGTGGCCGTGGGCTGATGGTGGGGATGCAGCTCGTGGGCGAGGCAGCGCCGGCGATTCAGGCCGGCTACGAACACGGCTTTATCCTGGTGAACGCCGGCAGCGATGTACTGCGCCTGGTACCTCCGCTAATCATTGAGACCGAACACATTGATGCGTTGATTGAGGTTTTGCCGGCATTGTTGAAAGCAGTGGAAGGAGCGGCCTGATGAAGTTGCGAAGGGCCACATTGGCTGACGCACAAGCGATTACCGATTTGGTCAATTACTGGTTCCGCACAACCGGCGACGTGCTGCCGCGCTCGCTGGACAGTGTGTGCGAGAGCATCCGCAGTTGGGTCGTCGTCGAGGACGAACAGGGGATCGCCGGCTGTGGGGCGCTGGTCGTGTTGGGGCCGGAGCTGGCCGAGGTCCGGTCGGTGGTGATCCGCCCTGGCCGTCAGGGGAACGGGGTCGGCCGGACCATCGTGGAGCAGCTTCTGATCGATGCGGAGGAAATCAGGGTTCCGACCGTGTTCACGCTGACCAAGGCGGTCGGCTTCTTCGAGAAGCTGGGTTTCGCGGTGACGGAGATGGAACGCTTCCCTCGCAAAGTCTGGAAGGATTGTGTGCACTGCGCCAAGTTTCCAGAGTGTGATGAGGTGGCGATGGTTCTCGACAAGAAGGATGCAGCGGACGAGTTGGTGGGTCAGACGATGTCGGTCGCGGCCGGATAGGGCGTTCGTACTGCGTATTGCGTATTGCGTATTCGGTGAGATGAGGGGACTACAGCAGCCGGCCTTGCTGGCTCTAGAAGATGGAACCGTTTTTGCAGGACGGGCGTTCGGGGCGACTGGCGAGCGGGCCGGCGAGGTGGTGTTCACCACGTCGATGACCGGCTACCAGGAGATTCTGACCGATCCGTCGTACTGCGGCCAGATCGTGGTCATGACGACCCCGCACATCGGCAACGTGGGGGTAAACCCGGATGACCTGGAATCGGGCCGGCCCTGGGTGGAGGGCTTTGTGGTGCGCGAGTATCACGCCTGGCCCAGCAACTGGCGCGCCTGGTCCGATCTGGAATCGTGGATGCGTGAGCACGGCGTGGTGGGCATCACCGACGTCGATACCCGCGCCCTGGTTCGTCACATTCGGTCCGAAGGCGCTATGCGAGGCGTCCTATCAACAGTGGATCTCGACTCCGGCAGCCTGGTCCGTAAAGCCCGGCAGGCGCCGGCCATGGTCGGGCGGGATTTGGTGGAAGTGGTCACGTGCAAGGAGGCGTACACCTGGCGTGGAGGAGTACGTCCGGCGCTCCCGGGTCAAGCGAAGGAAATCGTTGCTGATGCTCCGACGTTCCGCGTTGTCGCGTACGACTTCGGCATCAAGCACAACATCCTGCGCCTGTTGCACGACCACGGCTGTCGGGTGATGGTGGTGCCGGCCTACACCGGGGCTGAAGACGTTCTCGATCTACGGCCCGAGGGCGTGTTCCTGTCCAACGGTCCTGGCGATCCGGCCGCCGCTGACTATGCCGTGCGGAACGTTCGGCAACTCCTTGGGCGGGTGCCCATCTTCGGCATTTGCCTGGGGCACCAGATTCTCGGGTTGGCACTGGGAGGATCGACCTATAAGCTGAAGTTCGGCCATCGGGGGGGGAATCAACCGGTGAAGCAGCTGGCCACCGGTGCGGTGGAGATCACCACCCACAACCACGGCTTCGCCGTCGATGCGGATTCGCTGCCGGCCAGTGTCGAGGTGACGCACGTGAATCTGAACGACGGGACGGTGGAGGGGCTGCAGCATCGGGAGTGGCCGGCTTTTGGTGTGCAGTACCACCCGGAGGCATCGCCCGGGCCGCACGATGCGATGTATTTGTTTCGGCGGTTTACAGAGATGATGCAAGCAACGAGTGAATTCGTGGCTGACACCGGCCACGAATGAATTCGCGGCCTGCTACCGAAAACGCGCTGAAGCGCGTTCGACAAGCGATCCGAACCCGTTTCAACGGGTTTGGCGGTATCAGCCGGCGAATTCATTCGGCGGCTCTCGCCGGCAACGCGGCTGCATCTGCACCCTACACCCGCTGCACATCTCGCACGCCGGCCTGCTCCGCCAGTTCGCGCAGCCGCTGCTCGACATCGCGAACGTGCCATTCGACAACAAACTGCTCCTGAGTGGTGGGTTCGGCTTCAGCCGGCTCCCCCTCATCGGGGTTGTGACTATTCGACGACGCGACGACAGTGTACCGAAGTGAGGGTTTAAGGTGCATGACGCCGCTGAAACCATCGACAACACCGGCATCGTATTCCTGCATAGACAGGGTCAGCCATTGGCGAGGCACCCACTCGAACTCGATTTCCTGGCCACGCCAGAACCCGACACATTTGTACGGAGGATCCGCTTTCGTACAGCGGAAAAAGGCTTCACCGAAACCATTATGCCAGAAAGATCGCTGAACGTGAACTTCAATGTCGTATTTGTTGTTGCCCGGCTTATCCAGAAACCATTCTCGGGCTGCCATTCGAGGATCCATCAAGCCTCCCTTTTCAGTGACCAGTGTCCAGTTATCAGTGATCAGTCATCAGTGTGATATTCTGATCACTGATGACTGATCACTGTTTACTGTATTTTAGCCGGCTTTTCTCGATCTGACAAGTATCAATGCCAAAGCGAACGGACATCCACCGCATCTTGATCATCGGCTCCGGTCCGATCGTCATCGGCCAGGCGTGCGAGTTCGACTACTCCGGCACCCAAGCCGTGAAGGCGCTGCGCGACGAAGGGTACGAAGTGGTGCTGGTCAACTCCAATCCGGCCACCATCATGACCGACCCGGAACTGGCTGACCGGACGTATATCGAACCGCTGACCGCTGAAATGCTGGAAGCGGTGATCCAGCGCGAGCGCCCCGACGCTCTGCTGCCAACCGTTGGCGGGCAGACGGGGCTGAATCTGGCTGTGGAGCTGGCCGAGCGCGGCATCCTGGCGACGTACGGCGTCGAGCTGATCGGGGCCGGCATCGAAGCCATGCGACTGGCCGAGGACCGCCGGCGGTTCAAAGATGCCATGCTGGAAATCGGGCTCGACGTGCCTCAGAGTGACATCGCGGCATCGGTGGAGGAGGCACTGCGGCTGGCCGGCCAGTTGGGCTACCCCCTGATCATCCGGCCCTCCTTCACCCTGGGTGGCTCCGGCGGCGGCGTCGCCCACGATGAACGGGAACTCCGCGACATCACGGCACGCGGGCTGAAGGAGAGTCCCGTCAACCGCGTGCTCATCGAAGAATCGGTGATTGGGTGGAAAGAGTTCGAACTGGAAGTGATGCGGGATCGGGCTGACAACTTCGTTGTGGTCTGCTCCATCGAGAACCTCGATCCCATGGGGGTGCACACCGGCGACAGCATCACCGTCGCGCCGGCCCTCACCCTGACCGACAAGGAATACCAGCGCATGCGGGACTGGGCGCGCCAGGTGATCCGGCGGGTGGGCGTCGAGACCGGTGGCTCCAACATCCAGTTTGCCGTCGATCCCGCCACCGGGCGCATGGTGGTCATCGAGATGAACCCCCGCGTGTCGCGGTCGTCGGCCCTGGCGTCCAAAGCGACGGGGTTCCCCATCGCCAAGATCGCCGCCAAGCTGGCGGTTGGCTACACGCTGGACGAGATCCCCAACGACATCACGCGGGAAACGCCGGCCTCCTTCGAGCCGGTCATCGACTACGTCGTCGCGAAGATTCCGCGCTGGGACTTCGCCAAGTTCCCAGGTGTGCCGGCCACCCTGGACACCCAGATGCGCTCCGTGGGTGAGGTCATGGCCATCGGGCGAACGTTTAAGGAGGCGCTGCAGAAGGGGTTGCGGTCGTTGGAGATTGGGGTCAGTGGACTGGAGAGCATAGGAGGGGATAGGGGAAAAGGGGAAAAGGGGAAAAGGGGAAAAGGGGAAGAGGGAGAGGGGAAAAAAGGAGAAGGGGAGAAGATCTCCCTGTCTCCTTGTCTCCCCCTCACCCCCTCACCCCCTCACTTCCGCACCCGTGCTCTAGAGGTGCCGAGTCCGAAGCGGATTTTTGCGATTGGGGATGCGTTGCGGGCCGGCGTGTCCGTGAAAGAGATTCATGAGTTGACCGGCATCGACCGCTGGTTTCTGTGGCAGATTGAGGAGATCGTCGAGCTGGAGCGCGAGTTGTGTGGTCACGCGCTGGAGAGGGTGCCGGCTGACCTCCTGCGCGAGGCGAAGCGCTTTGGCTTCTCGGATGAGCAACTGGCCCAGCTCTGGGGCCGTGCCGAAGGCGAAGTGAGGGCGCGCCGGCATGCCCTGGACATCCGCCCCGTCTACCATCGTGTTGACACCTGCGCCGCCGAGTTCGAGGCGCGCACACCGTATCTCTACTCGACCTACGAGACACAAGACGAGGCGAACCCAACCAGCCGGCCCAAAATCATTATCCTGGGCGGCGGCCCCAACCGGATCGGCCAGGGTATCGAGTTCGACTACTGCTGCTGTCACGCCGCCTTTGCTTTGGAAGAGATGGGCTTCGAGACCATCATGGTCAACTGCAACCCGGAAACCGTCAGCACCGACTATGACACGTCGGATCGGCTGTACTTTGAGCCGCTGACGCTGGAAGATGTGTTGAATGTGGTGAGCGAGGAACTCGGAGGAGCTGGGCACCCTCGGAGTTCCTCTGGGTCCCGTGAAGTTCCCCCGAGTTCCCCCGAGTTCCCCCGAGTTCCCCCGAGTTCCTCCGAGTTCGGCGTGATCGTCCAGTTTGGCGGCCAAACCCCGCTCAAGCTGGCGCAGGACCTTGCGGCGGCCGGCGTTCCCATCCTGGGCACATCGCCCGATGCCATCGACCTGGCCGAGGACCGGGAGCGGTTTGGCGCGTTGCTGGACGAGCTGGGCATCCCACAGCCGGCCCACGGCATGGCCCGCTCGCTGGTGGAGGCCCGGCAGGTGGCCGCTCATATCGGCTATCCGGTGTTGGTGCGACCCTCGTACGTGCTGGGCGGTCGGGCCATGGCGGTTGTGTACGGCGAAGATGACCTGGATCGGTACATGGCGGAGGCCGTGCGAGCATCGCCCGAACACCCGGTCCTCATCGACAGGTTCGTGGAAGACGCTTTCGAAATAGACGTGGATGCCGTCGCTGACGGGGAGCAGGTCGTGATCGGCGGGGTGATGCAACACATCGAGGAGGCCGGCGTGCACTCCGGCGATTCGGCCTGCGTGTTGCCGCCGTACAAGGTCAGCCTGTACCACCTGAGCATCATCCGCGAGTACACGCAGATGCTGGGCAAGGCGCTGGGTGTCGTCGGGCTGATGAACGTGCAGTACGCCATCAAAGATGACGTTGTGTATGTGTTGGAAGTGAACCCGCGCGCGTCGCGTACGGTGCCTTTCGTGAGCAAGGCAACGGGTGTGCCGCTGGCGAAGATTGCGGCCCAGGTGATGGCCGGTCGGACCCTGGAGGAGATCGGATTCACCGAGGAGCCGAAGGTGGACGGCTTTTTCGTGAAGGAAGCGGTCCTGCCTTTCCGCAAGTTCCCCGGCGTCGATGCCCGCCTGGGTCCCGAGATGCGCTCGACCGGCGAGGTGATGGGGCGTGCACGGCGGTTCGGGCAAGCCTTCGCCAAGGCGGAGCTGGCAGCCGGCGACGAGCTCCCGCTGAGCGGCACTGTGTTGATCACCGTGAACGACTTCGACAAAAGCACGGTGCTAAAAATCGCCCGTGACCTGGGGCGCATGGGCTTCCGGCTGCTGGCGACCCGAGGCACGGCCGACTTTATGCGGCGGGTTGGCATGGCCGTGGGAACTATCAACAAGGTGAGCGAAGGCTCACCCCATCTGGTGGATGCCATCCGCGCCGGCCAGATCGACCTGATCATCAACACGCCGCTGGGCACCACGTCCCACAGCGACGGGCTGGCCATTCGCCTGGCCGCCATTCAGGCCGGCGTGCCCCTGATCACCACCATGTCGGCTGCCCGCGCCGCCGTCAACGGCATCCAGGCGCTGAAAGAGAATGCACTCACCGTGCAGTGCCTACAGGACATCCAGTAACCAGTGATCAGTGATCAGTAATCAGTGATCAGTGATCAGTTGCTTCGGCCACCGATTTCTGATTACTGTTCACTGATTACTGTTCACTGATCACTAACAAGGAGGTATAAGCAATGCGAGATCGGATCCAAAAAGTGGTACTGGCGTACTCCGGCGGTCTGGATACGTCGGTAATCGTGCCCTGGCTGAAGGAGAATTACGGCTGCGAGGTGATTGCCTTTTCGGCCAACATCGGCCAGGGGGAGGAGTTGGAAGGGCTGGAGGAGAAGGGTCTGGCCACCGGGGCCAGCAAGGTCTACATCGACGACTTGCGGCACGAGTTCGTCACGGAGTTCATCTGGCCCGTGCTGCAGGCCGGCGCTGTCTACGAGCGCAAGTACCTGCTGGGGACGTCGTTTGCGCGGCCGCTTATCGCGCGCCGGCAGGTCGAGATCGCAGAGCTGGAAGGTGCCGACGCCGTCGCCCACGGCTGCACCGGCAAGGGTAACGACCAGGTGCGCTTTGAGCTGACGTACAAGGCACTCAACCCCAAACTCAAGGTGATCGCGCCCTGGCGGGAATGGGACATCCGGTCCCGCGAGGATGCACTGGCCTACGCCAAGGCCCATGATGTGCCGGTGGCTGCTACGGAGAAGTCTATCTACAGCCGCGACCGCAACCTCTGGCACATAAGCCACGAGGGCGGCCTGCTGGAAGACCCGTGGAACGAGCCGGACAAGGACGTGTTCATCCTCACGGTGGCCCCCGAGGATGCACCGGACAGGCCACGCTATGTGACCATCGAGTTCAAGGAAGGGGTCCCGGTGAAGATTGACGGTGTTGTCTATGGACCGGTGGAGTTGGTCGAGAAGCTCAACGCCATCGGTGGGGAACACGGGGTTGGTCGTGTGGACCTGGTCGAGAACCGGCTGGTTGGGATGAAGTCACGAGGTATCTACGAAACGCCCGGGGGAACGATTCTCAGCATCGCTCACAAGGAGCTGGAGTCGCTCTGTCTGGATCGTGACACGCTCCACTACAAGGATGTAATCGCCCAACGCTACGCCGAAATCGTGTACTACGGCAAATGGTTCACGCCGCTGCGCGAGGCCCTGGACGCTTTTGTGCAGAAGACTCAGGAGACAGTGACCGGCGAGGTGCGGCTGAAGCTGTACAAGGGGAACTGCACCGTGGCCGGCCGGCGCTCACCTCACAGCCTGTACCGCGAGGACTTCGCCACCTTCGGCCAGGAGGACGTCTACGACCAGACGGACGCCGTGGGCTTCATCAATCTTTTCGGATTGCCGATGAAAGTGCGGGCCCTGATGGAAATCGACGGCTTTGGCGTGTCGCGCTATCGTCAGCCGGACTACGCGAAGTTCAAGCGAGACTGAAGGAGAAGGGGAACTCAGAGGAACTTCGGAGGGACTCAGGAAAACTGAAGAGAGCGCAATAGCTCAGGGCCAACCTTCGTCTCAAGTCGCCTGGAGAAGACGGCGGGCATCCGATGGGTCGCTGTTGTCGGGATTAAGGGCGATCGGGCGTTTGTATCATATCGAACATGCGAGCTCAAAGAGGCAGATCATGCAAAGAACTCCGGACGGATCGATCACCGATGTGGCCGGCTTCCGCGCCGCCGGCGTCCACTGTGGCCTGAAGCCTGGCGATGCGCTGGACCTGGCCCTGCTGGTGTCGGAGCGACCGTGCACGGCCGCGGCGGTTTTCACCACCAACCGCGTGAAGGCGGCGCCTGTGCTGTACGATCAGGCACTGCTGGCGCGGAATCCCACCGCGATCCGCGCCGTGGTCGTCAACAGCGGCAACGCCAACGCCGTCACTGGCGACCAGGGCCTGCGGGATGCCCGACGCATGGCGGAGCTCACGGCCGAGGCCGCCGGCTGTGAGCCGGATCAGGTGTGGGTGATGTCCACCGGTGTGATCGGGCAGCCGCTGGACATGGCCAGGATCGCCGCCGGCATCACCCATGCCGCAAGCACCCTCGCCCCCGACGGCGGGCACGACGCCGCGCGAGCCATCATGACCACCGACACCGTGCCCAAGGAAGCCGCCGTGCGGGTCTGGCTCAGCGCCGGCGACGTGACGGTGGCCGGCTTGGCCAAGGGGGCCGGCATGATCCACCCCAACATGGCCACCATGCTGGCCGTGCTGGCCACCGACGCCGCCGTGCCCCCCGACCTGCTGGATCAGGCCCTGCGCCATGCCGTGGACCGCTCCTTCAACTGCATCACCGTCGATGGCGATACCAGCACCAACGACACGGTCCTGCTGCTGGCAAACGGGGCATCCGGCGTGAGCATCGACCATCCCAACTCCGAGAAATTCGGCGCGTTCCGGGATGCCGTGACAGCCGTCGCCACCACCCTGGCGCAGAAGATCGTACGTGATGGCGAAGGAGCCACTAAGTTCATCACGATCCACGTGCGCGGAGCGCCATCAGCCGGCGATGCCAAACAGGTCGCCACGGCCGTGGCCCGCTCGCCCCTGGTCAAGACCGCCTTGCACGGCGAAGATGCCAACTGGGGCCGCGTGCTGGCGGCGGTCGGGTACAGCGGGGTGGAGGTGGATCCGGAGCGGATTGGGTTGTGGTTTGCCGAAGGCGGAGGGGAACTGGGGGGAACTCAGGGGAACTCGGAGGAACTCGGGGGGCGGTCGCTACAGTTGGTGAGGGATGGCCGGCCTTTTCGGGTTGATGAGGCGGCTGCGGCGCAGATCTTGGCTGGCGAGGACATCGACATCATCATCGATCTGGGGCTTGGGGATGACGAGGCGACCGTGTGGACGTGTGACCTGTCCGTAGACTACGTGCGGATCAATGCGGACTATCGGACGTGAGGGTAACCATGAAACTCTGGGGTGGACGTTTTGAAAAACCGACCGACGAGCTGATGGAGCAGTTCAACGCCTCCATCGGGTTCGACCGCCGGCTGTACGACGCTGACATCACCGGCTCGGTGGCGTACGCCCGGGCGCTGGCGCGCGCCGGCCTCATCAGCGAGACCGAGCGTGACACGCTGATCGACGGATTGGAGCAGGTGCGTGGCGAGTTCGCCGCCGGCACCTTCGAGGTGAAGCCGGGCGACGAGGACATCCATACCGCGGTCGAGCGCCGGCTGCACGAACGGGTGGGCGAGGTGGCCGGCAAGCTGCACACCGGTCGCTCCCGCAACGACCAGGTAGCCACTGATGTGCGGCTGTTCCTGCTGGAAGCCATCGACCGCATCGACGAGCACCTGCAGGAGCTGCAGCACGCTATCATCACCCAGGCCGAAGCGCACCTGGATGCCTTGATGCCGGGCTATACCCATCTGCGACAGGCGCAGCCGGTGCTCTTCAGCCATTGGCTGATGTCGTACTTCTGGATGTTGCAGCGGGATCGGGAGCGGCTGGCCGGCTGCACCGAACGCACAGCCGTATTGCCTCTGGGGGCCGGCGCGCTGGCCGGCAACGCCCTGGGAATCGACCGCGATTTCCTGGCCCGGGAGTTGGGATTTCACAGTGTTACCCCGAACAGTATGGACGCCGTGAGCGACCGCGATTTCATCGCCGAGTTCCTCTTCGCGGCCGCGCTCATCGGCGTGCACATGAGCCGGCTGGCCGAAGATCTGATCCTCTACTCCAGCGACGAGTTTGGCTTTGTGCATATCGACGAAGCCTACGCCACCGGATCGAGCCTGATGCCGCAGAAGATGAACCCGGATGCCCTGGAGCTGTCTCGGGGCAAGGCCGGCCGGCTGATCGGCCACCTGGTCGGGTTGTTGACGACATTGAAGGGGCTGCCGTCCACCTACAACAAGGACTTGCAGGAGGACAAGGAGCCGCTGTTTGACAGCATCGATACCCTTGTGATAACCTTGCCTGTCGTAGCCGGCGTCGTCGGGACGCTGCACGTGGACGAAGTGCGTATGGCAGCGGCCCTGGACGATGCGACGCTCGCCACCGACCTGGCCGACTACCTGGTGCGGCGCGGCGTCCCGTTTCGCGAAGCCCACGGCGTGGTAGGCCGGCTGGTTCGCAAGGCAGGCGCGCGAGATGTGGCGTTGCGGCAGTTGTCCATCGAAGACTTTCAGGCCGAGCACGCCGCCTTTGAAGCAGACGTCTACGAGACGTTTGACTTCAGTCGCTCGATCCGCGTCAAGAATGTGATTGGCGGGACAGCGCCGACGGCGGTACAACACCAGATTGCCCAGGCCCGCGAGCTGTTAACGACAGCAAGCGAGGCTCAGCAACGCGTGCGTGAAACGTAAAACGTGAAACGTGATGATCACGCGACACACCTACGGTCTTCGCGTTTCACGCTTCACGTTTTGCGCACCTCTGTTGTGCAGAAGCAAGATCTTGCAAGGAGAGGTGCATGAAGGACAAGAGAACCTTACGAGTAGCATTCCAGGGCGAGCGCGGCGCTTTCAGCGAAGCAGCGGCGGTTGAGTTCTTCGACGGTGAGGCGATTGAGCCGGTGCCGTGCGAGACCTTCGACGAGGTGTTTGCGTGTGTCGAGGCCAGCAAGTGCGAGCGTGGGATCGTCGCCATCGAGAATTCCCTGGCCGGCAGCATTCACCGCAACTATGACTTGTTGCTGGAGCACGATCTCTCCATCGTCGGTGAGCACTACCTGCGCATCATCCACTGCCTGATTGTCAACCCGGGTACAAAGCTCACCGACATCCGCCGGATCTACTCGCACCCTCAGGCACTGGCCCAGTGCGAAAAGACGCTGGACTGGCTACCCGGCATCGAACGCATCTCGACCTACGACACGGCCGGCAGCGTGGCGTTGATCAAGGCCGAAGGGCTCAAAGACGCGGCAGCCATCGCAAGCCAGCGCGCTGCTCAGGTGTACGAAATGGAGATCTTGAAAGAAGGAATTGAAGATAACCCGGAGAACTACACCCGGTTTCTGATCATGGGTCGCGAGCCGATTGAACCGCCACTGCCGGCCAAGACTTCCATCGTTTTTGCCACGAAGAACGTTCCCGGCGTACTCTTCAAGGCCCTGAGTGTTTTCGCGTTGCGTGACATCGACCTGACCAAGATCGAGTCACGCCCCCTGAAAGGAAAGCCGTGGGAGTACCTCTTCTATCTCGACTTTGCCGGCAGCATGGCCGAGGAACGTTGCCGCAATGGGATCAACCACCTGAAAGAGATTGCCTCTTACCTGCGAATACTCGGATCGTACCCGAAAGGGGAGATGTAGAGAATCATGGAAGGTAAGACCGTCGAAGAATCCAGAACTGTAATGAGCCAGTTGATGATGCCCTCCGATGCCAATCCCATGGGGAATGTGCATGGTGGAACCATCATGAAGCTGGTGGACACCGCCGGTGGCATCTGTGCAACACGCCATGCCTGCCGGCCCGTAGTGACCGTTGTTATGGACACGATGACTTTTCTGCAGCCGGTCTACGTCGGCCATCTGGTGACACTGGAGGCGCAGGTCAACTGGGTGGGGCACACCTCTTTGGAAGTTGGCGTGAAAGTCACGGCGGAGAATGTCCTGGACGGTTCTGTCACCCACACGTCATCCGCCTATCTGGTGTACGTTGCGCTGGACGAGGCCGGCCAGCCAACGGCCGTTCGGCCGCTCATCGTGCAAACAGAAGAGGAGCAGCGGCGATGGAAGGCGGCCGAGGCACGGCAGGAGCGCCGGCTGCGAGAGAAGGCTGCTTCATGAGGATGGCAGCGGCTAGGGATTAGTCAAACTTCCGAAGTTTCATGTGACAAAAGAAAGCGAGGGCTGGCTCCGCCCCATGAACCAGCCCTCGTTTCTGTCAGGGGGGGTAATCTCTGACAGCTACATTGTGCGTGCCAAACATTAACAGAAGATGAGAGTTTGATTAGCCCAAGATTAGACTTTTGCCCTCAGCCCGCTGGATTGCCGAAGGTCTCTGACTGAGGGGACGGCTCGGTCAGAGACCTTCGCCCATCGCGTCCGAGATTAGACTCCCGGCACAAAAACAACGGCCCGACGGTTGCCACTCTGCCCATGAGCGACAATCTCGGGCCAACAATTCGGGGTGGAGGTTAGTCACCTTTATTGTCGTACATAAGGATATAGGCTGAAGATTAAGGGAAGATGAGAGTTGCCTGAGTGTTGCATTAGAGTTGGAAAATGTGTTATAATGAGGTCAGCCTGCATGAGAGGCTACTGGAACCCCATAACCGACCCATCACCCATTCTTCAGTGTCAGCAAGGAGGTCGCATCTATGTCGGTAACACTCACATGGCACGGTCACGCGTGTTGGACCGTTGAGAGCGATGACGCGACGCTACTAATCGATCCATTCCTGTCTGATAACCCCATGGCAGACGTCGGACCAGACGATGTTAGTCCTGACTACATCCTCATTTCCCACGGTCACTTCGATCACGTGGGCGACGCGGTGGAGATTGCCAAACGAACGGGTGCTACAATCATCTCTACCTTTGAGGTCGTCAACTATTGCCAGGAGCAAGGGGCAGAAAGTGGCCATGGGATGAACATCGGAGGTGGCTATAACTTTCCCTTTGGTCGTGTCCAACTGACCATAGCACATCACACCTCGATGTTACCAGACGGGCGCTACGGTGGTGACCCGGCAGGTTTTCTGGTCACGACCGGTGGCGCTACGATCTATGATGCCGCCGATACTGCCCTCTTTGGGGATATGAAGTTGTATGGTGACATGAACGAGATCGACGTGGCTCTCTTGCCCATTGGAGACAATTTCACAATGGGCCCGAGGGATGCTCTACAGGCGGTCAAGTTCCTTCGCCCGAAGGTGGTCATCCCGATGCACTACAATACCTTTGATCTCATTGCACAGGATGTTGATGCCTGGGCTGCGCAGGTCAAGGATGAGACGAACAGCAGCGTGGTAGTGCTCAAGCCCGGCGAGAGCTACGCTCTGTGAATACTTGTTCGCACAGCAGGCACACAAAAGGGGCGAGACCTCTGGGGTCTCGCCCCTTTTGTCAAAGGAGGAGAAAAGAAGATGCAATCGGTCGTCTCAGATCATCCGCTATCCAGTAACCACTACACGGCCATAGGCAGCGCCCGGCTTCTCACAGTCTGCAATACTTTGACTAGGCGCGTGAGCCTTCCGTATTTGACCAGACGAGTAACAATGTCAGAGCTATGATGATGATCAAGGTTGTCATATCGGGCCTCCTGAGGGGGGCAATACTGTGCCACTTACATACATCTGCAAATCTGCACCCCGGCCTCGTACCAATTCGATGAGGTGATGGCATTGAATCTTACGCGTTCTGCTTCTGAAAACGATTCTCACATTCGTATGTTACCACCAGTTTGTGAAAGTGTAATGAATGTGAAAACTCTTCTCCCAACTCGCTCTTTCATGGGATACAACGCAGCGCCTGCCAATTAGATACGCGCAGGTTTCTATACGAATTGCCTACGCCATCTCGACGGAGCCAGCCGGCCTCTTGCCCCCATGACAGACTTGTGATAAACTGACATTATCCGTCACGCCAGCGCGCAACACAAGGAGAAATGCCATGCGACCACGATGGATCGGCCTGTTCGCCATCATGCTGTTCGGGTTGACTGCCCTGCCCATCCTCGTTCACTCCATGCCGGCCACCGTTTCGAGCGGGGGAGCAGGGGAGCAGGGGAGCAGGGGAGCAGAGAAGATAATCAGGAATCCTTCACCTCTACTCCGCAACACCTCCGCACCCCTGCACAGAGATTGGCGGCCGCCTGGGGCTGCCTCACTTTCGGCGTCGAATAGCAGCATTTTCATGCACAATCTTCTCGTCAACCCAAGCTTCGAAGGCGACTTTTACCAACCCCCTGAATCTTTGTCATCCCTGGTCGCCCAAGGCTGGTCAATCTGGTTTGTCGAATCGCGCCCCACCGACCATATTCCTGAATGGAATGAAGAAGTGCTGATGAGTCAATCGAAGCTGAGCTGGCGAGTCCGCCATGGAGACAAAGCTCAGAAGATGTTCAGCAGTTTCTCCAGTCACCAGGGCGGTCTCTACCAACAGGTGAACGTTGTGCCCGGAACCGATTTGGAGTTCTCGATCTGGGCGGAGGTGTGGAGCAGCGATTGTGACAAGAACTGCGTGTCCCCTTTGGAGCCGGGTGTCGTCTGTCCCAGCCAGAACACGCACGGCAACTATCGGGTATCGGTCGGCATTGACCCAACCGGGGGTACCGACCCTCTGGCCCCGACCGTGCACTGGAAGCGATACCGACTGCCGTATGACATTCCGTACGATGTTTGGAATCGGCTCGTGGTGACGGATACGGCCCAGGCCGGCCAGGTGACAGTGTTCACCGAGGGCTGGGCCGAGTTTGGGGTGAAACACAATGACTCGTATTGGGAAGACGCCACGCTGGCCTATCTCACACCGCCGGAATTGCCAAACAAGAACTACCTCCCGGTCGTATTGCGAAACTTTGAAACCACTCCAGGGGGCACCGCGACGCCTACCGTCACGCTCACGCCAACGGCCACATCGACGGCCATTGCCACCTCCACACCAACATCGACAGCAGCGTTGCCCCCGACGAGCACCGCGACGCCAACACCAACCAGCACCAGCGTGTCGCCAACGGTCACACCGACGGCCACGCCAGCTTGTGTGGATGTGATCCAAAATGGCGGCTTTGAAGAGGACGTCAGCTTCAACGATGCGGGTGGGTGGGATATCCAGGCTGACGTACCCCACCCTCCGGACTACAGCACCGATGAGGCCAGTGGGGGTGTGCGTTCGCTGCGGCTCGGCATCCCCGCCGGCGGCGATAACGTGGAGAGCTGGTCGGCCGCATGGCAAACCATTTCCCTGCCGGCCTCTCTGGAGTCGGCCATGTTAACTTTCGCGTATTTTCCGGTGAGCAGTGACCTGGAATGGGACTACTTTGAGGCTCGTGTACTGGATGAGGCAGGGGCACCGATTGCGTACCTCATCCACCCGCTGGATGGGCAATCGAACGATCAGGCATGGCTGTCCCGTCAGTTCGATCTCAAGCCATACGCGGGGCGGACGATTCAGATATACTTCAACGTCTACAACGACGGCAACAACGGCACAGCACGGGTGTATCTGGATGACGTACGGATCGACGTCTGTGGAGCGACAGCACAGGGTATCACCCTCCAGAGAGCCGGCGTGCAACCACCGCAATTCCGCCTGCTGCAGAGCGTACCGTTTGGTCAGGTGCATTTCACCTGGGCGCGCTATGGCAAGCATACGCCAAACGTCAACTGGACGGACTGCGAAAACCCCACTGACGTGGAAGTTGAATGGGTCTATGTGAAGAACGAGGGTAGCGAGGTGAACCTGGAGGGCTGGACACTGGAAGATGGCGACGGCAACGTGTTCACGTTCCCCCGGTTCATTCTCCGCGCCGGCGAGGGGCTGCGGATTTGGACGGATGATCGAGAGAACGGCCCCAATGATGTCTTTATGGGCCGCACCGAGCAAGTCTGGAACGACGATGCCGACCGCGCGACGCTTCGTTTGCCGAATGGCGACCTGGCGACCGGATCGCTGTGTTGGTTTGAGGCCGGCGGGTTCCCCGTTGCCTGTCCTGATGAGAGCCCGTAGAATAATCGACTTCCGTGTTCGTCGTTGGTCCGCGTGACTCGGCTTTCAGTTACAGACAGGCCAGCGTTCCTGTATCAGACCTCTCCCTGCAACAGAGCCTCAAGGTCGGGTTTCCAGGCCTGGACCTGGCCGGCCTCGTCCAGGGTGCTTTCGGCGAGCTGGACCACCGTGCCATGGGCTGAGCGCGGTGAGATGAAAGCCTCTTTCCATTCGGGATGGCGGTAGTTCTCGCCGACAATGTGGTATCCCTTGGCTTTCAGGTGTTCAACCAGCGCCTCAATATCTCGCACCATGAAAGTGATGTGATGGACACCTTCACCTCGCTTCTCCAGGAACTCGTGCAAGAAGCTATTATCGGTCGCAGGTTCCAGCAATTCCAGCTTGCCGCCACCGGGATAGGTGAGCTGCACCCACCGGAAACCGCCGGCCTCCTCATAGCCACCCTGATGGTACTCGCCGGCCAGCGCATCGCGGTACAGGGGAAGCGCATCGCGGATGCGCCGAACCGCGATTGCGACGTGGTCAAGTTTCTTCACATAGGACTGTAGGATGTCATCCATTAGCTCGATTCGAGCATTGCCTGTCGGTTGGGGTCCCAGGGGTAGACGACCCACCGGTCGGTTTCGGCAGCCCAGTAGTCGGGCGCGTCGTCCACGACGCTGTGGGTCGGCTTGTAGTGGAGTACGGCGACCTCGGGCTGTGCGCCGGCCTGGCGCACCCGCCGGCGCACAGCCGCCATCGTCTGCCCGGTATCCCAGACCTCGTCGATGATCAGGACACGTCTGTCTCGCAGGACTTCGTCGTCGGGGAAATTCAGGAATCGGGGCTCGGGGAGGGTCTCCCCCATGTCGGTATAGAATACCACCGATGTTGCCGTGATGTTTCGCAGTCCCAGTCGCTCGCTGAGGAACGACGCGGGAAAAACGCCGGCCCGTGTGATTACCAGAACCACATCGTAGTTGCCGGCCAGTTGCTGTGCCAACTGTTCAGCCAGCACCTCGATCTCATCCCAGGTTGGAAAGATCTTCTCCAGCTTTATCCTCCTTGCATCAAATACAGGTTGGCACGTTGAAGGCTAGGGCACAGTTCAACCTGTGACCTTCAACGTGCCAACTTTCGACCTTTGACCGGTTCGCTCAGGCCAGGAGTCCTTCCAGGATCATATCGGTGAAGCGATCTGCAACCTCTTCGGGACTCAACGGACCGGCCGGGTCGTACCAGTTATACAGCCAATTGCAGACCGACAGGATCAGAATGGCCGCAAATTTCGGGTCGTTGTCTCGAAAAACGCCGACCTCGATCCCTTCGGCGATGATCTCGCGGAACAACTGCTCGTAGGCATCGCGGCGTCGCAAGACCGACGTGCGGTGCCTGGGATTTAGGAACTTCCATTCGTGAAAGTACACAGTCGCTGCATCCAGGTCATCGGCAACCAGGCGGATGTGGGCCTTGATTGCCGCTCGAAGCTTCTCCTCCGGCGGAGCATCCGAAGCGGCAATGGGCTCCAGCGTCTCCAGAAACTGATCGCCGGCCCGGCGAACAACGGCTCGCAGGACCTCCTCTTTGCTCTTTATGTGCGCGTAGAGGCTGCCGCCCTCCAGCCCCAGTTCGCTTGCAATGCGGCGCATGGTCGTGGCATGATAGCCGTGCTGGCTGAACAATCTCTCGGCTGTATCCCAAATCTCTTCCACTCGGCTCGTTGGGCTCATCGATGCAGTGTCCTTTCTGTGAAAACCTAACGAGTGTTAGTTGCATTGTAGCAGGAAATCTGCCAGGGTGCAAGCCAATCGAGGGGACAGAGGGAACAAAGGACCAGAGGAGCCAGAGAGAGTAGAGAGGTTTGTGTTAACAATCCTTCGACCGGGCTCAGGACAGGCTGCAGTCGTTCTGAACCACCGGCTACAGCCGGGATAAGCTCAACCCGGTCGCCGTCGTGCAGCACCGTCGAGGGATCGGACTGCTCTTCGTTTACAGAAATCACGATCGGGAGATCATCGGGCACGTCAAGCTCGCGAAGGACGTCGGCCACCGTCGATCCCCCCTGCAGTTCCAGCGACAGCCGGCCTCGAATCTGCCCATCCGGCCGATGACGGAGAATCGTGAACAAACGCACTTCGAGGCGGATCATAGGTCGTCGAAGATGGTATCCAGGTCTTCGGCTGGCACATCGAAGACCGTGTTCAATGGCGGCAGCGGCTCCTCTGTCATCCACTCCGGGAGCCGATCATCGGTGGCGGTGAAGCCGGCCCGCTGGTTGAACTCCCGCTCCAACCGCAGCGTCTCCCGGCCGATCTCCTTCAGGTAGTCGTCACCCACGCCCCAGCCGTAGCGCCCGTTGATCAGGTCGCGAATCATGGTCAAGTCCCGGGCAAAGCCAAATCCCCCCATGATGCAGACCCCCAATGAATCGTAGCCGGCCATGCTGATTTGACTCCGCTTCGACAATTTGGCCTGACCTTCAGGGTTCGTATGATCCACATTTGCGCGAATGGTCAGCCCGCTGGTGTGATCGGCGCCCTGGGGCGAGGTGGCATACGTCACCCCGGTGCCCTTGATGGCTCGCGGATCGTAGGCCGAAATGGCCTGGTTCTTCACGACGGGAACTCGTGTCACCCCCAGCACCTTGCCGGCCAGGCCGGCACCACCGCCCAACGCCCGACCGAGGACCGTCCCCCGCCGAATCTCGTCCATCAACTCCAACGCTCGCTGGCCATCGCCCCATTCCATGAGGCCGGCCTCGGCCGCCACGCCCAGCGCTGCCCCAATCTCGATGCTATCCAGCCCGAGATCATTTGCCTGGACATTCAACTCACCAATCGTATCCAGGCTATCGATCCCCAGGTTCGAGCCCATCAGCCCAATGGTCTCGTACTCCAGAGGCGAGACGATGGTCTTGCCATCCGTGTCAGCAAAGACATTGGAACAGCGGATGATGCAGCCGGCCATGCAAGCGTGATCGTGATCACCTTCACCGCCCCGCTCGGCGATAAGATCGTGCAGCATCTCGCCGCTGATCCGCTCCGCGTGCTCGAAGCGCCCGGCCGAGAAGTTGCGGGTAGGAATCCCACCCTTCGCATTGCATACGGCCACCATAGCCGCCGTGCCGTAGAAGGTGTAGACCTGGCTGGTTTGAGGGTGATCCTGGAGTGACTTGACGTAACGTTTTCGGGCATCGTTGAACAAGTCCTTGTCCACCAGGGGCGGCATACGTGTGCCATCATCATCGATGACGACGGCCTTGATGCCTTTGCTGCCCATCACTGCCCCCAGGCCGCCCCGCGCGCTGATGCGCCCGGGCACTCGATCCTTGTCCAGGTGCACGATGCCAGCGGCTGTCATTCGCATCTCGCCGGCAGGCCCGATGATGGCCAGGCCTACCTTGGGACCGAAGCGCTCGAGCAGCCGTGCGGCGGTCGCGTGGATGCCCAGACCAGCCAGACCCTGCCCTGAGGCCCCTCCTGAGCCTGTCGAAGGGTCATACACTGGTTCCAGGCGCGCGTCGTCCTTGCTGAGATACAGAAGATAACGGGCCTGGGGGTCTGCCGGCTGACCCTCAATGATGAGCGCGTGGATGCCCAGCCACACCAGCTTGAGGGCCGTGGTCCCGCCGGCATTGGCCTCTTTGACGCCGCCGGTCAGTGGGCTCTTGCCACACACCGAGATGCGGTCACAGCTTGACACCATGTGACCGACCAGGGTACCCGGTGCGAAGATCAGCTTGTTGTGGGGTCCCAGGGGATCACAGGTGGCCGGCACTTCGTCCAGGAGGATTCTCGCTCCGAGCGCTCGGCCGCCGAGCCGCACCCAGGTCTCGGGCACATCTTCGTATGTGATCTGACCGGTTCCAACATTGACACGACAAATCTGCGACATCAGTGCAATCCTTTCCAATATGATGATCGATCACCCGCCGTCGGGAAATTGGACCACCAGGTCCATGTCCGCACCGTAGACGATTGGCGTTATGTTGCGCAGCAAGGTCGCCATGACTTTGCCCTGTTCATCGCCGGTGATCTGAACGTACAGATCGATGGCATTCATAAGATGCTGTTCGTTATACGCCACCTGCACGAGCTCTCGCTTATTCACGCCGAGATGCAGGCCGTCCGATTGGGTGACGGCCTCGATTTCCTGCACGCCGGCCGTCTTGAGGCGTGCCACAATCTCAGGCGTGAGTTCAACGGGTCTCAGGTCGATCTGGGCCAGTTGGGCGATTTCGCGACTGGTAATGCCGGCGATGCTGGGTACGCCATCATCGGAGTATGCAATCACCGCGTGTACGACGGCCGTGGGCTCCTCGATGGCCGGCGCTTTGGCAAGGGCGCGCTGGGACCTGTCACGCAGCGCGATTTCGGGCGTGCCGGCCTGCGTCGGAAACCTGGCCAGCAGATCAACGCCCACCCGGCCGAGCAACGGCATCGCTTTGGCGATCGTCGTATCGTGCTGTACCACGTCCAGCCGATCCAGAAGATCGCCGGCGTACGCCAGATCATCCTGATTCCAGGCCAGATATGGCAGCGCTTTGCCGTTGACGTAGACGAACAGGCCGGCGTCGTTCACGTCCAATTCCACGTGCTGGATGTTTCGTTCGGTGAGCCACCGGATTGCATCGGGCGATAGTTCGATAAAGCTGAGGTCCAGCGGGAGCAACCGGGCGATTGAGGACGCTTTCACCCCGAAGACGGTCGGTACACCGGTCTTGTCATACGTCAGCGTGACGCGCGGCAGGTTGATCTGGGGCATGTACTGCACCACGACGTCGAGGACTCGTGCGCCCATGCCTTCCAGGGCGCCTGTCTTCGACTGCCCGCTGCAGCCGGTGATGGAAAGCGTGACGAGAAGCAACAAGAGAATGGCTGGCCAAAGGCGTTTTGTGAGCTTGTGCATCTTGGAACCTCCCCTCCTATCTTGGTTGTTAGCACGTTGCCGTTTGCGCGTCAGGATATTCATCGAAGCATGTTCAATGTTCCAGTCTCTAGCATTCAGCTCGCCTCCTCCGCTCGTAACAGATCGATGGTCTCAAAGGCATGACGCAGATGTGGGATCACGATGCTACCGCCGACTACCAGCGCCACGTTCAGCGCATCGTAAAGCTCTTCGTCGGACCAGCCGGCCTGGACACACTGAATGAGATGGTAATCGATGCAGTCGTTACAACGAAGCACTGCCGAGGCCACCAGCCCCAGCAGTTCCTTCGTGGGTGCGTCCAGGACACCATCCCGGTATGCGGCTGTGTCCAGATTGAAGAAGCGCTTGATGCCCAGATGATCGGCATCCATGATGCGCTCGTTCATCCGCTCGCGATACGCACGAAAGTCATCCAATCGTGTGGTCACTACCATCTCCCTCCCTCTCAGCGGATCGATGTGCGGGATGCACCGATCAGGGTGCGCCAGAAGCCGGGCAGGTCCCGAAGGCGCGGGAAGAATGCCGGCGTGTGCTGGCGATATGCCTGATAACTGTGCCCGAATCGCTCCACCAGCTCTTTCTCTTCCAGCCAGGACCAGATCACCAGTTTGGCAAAGAACACCATCGCACACCCCATGGCGAGCGCGGTGTTGCTCAACAAGGCAGCGCCAACGGCGAGGTAGGCCATCATGGCGTACAGAGGATGGCGAAGATACGCATAGAGCCGGCTTTGTACCAGGTGATCCTGTTCCGGAAAGTAGCTGTATACCAAAGCCGCGCGAGCCAGACCAAAACTGATGACGGCCCGAAGGCCCAGTAACGTCCCCTGGGCGATGGCAAACAACCCCAGCACGTCTGCGACAATGGGAGGCACAAGCGCCGGCCCGGCCAGAAAAGCCGGGCGTATGATGCCCTCCACCATCAGAACACCCCCGGGCAAGAAAAACCGTATCGCTGCCTGTTGGTACGCCCGCTCAGCATAGCGCTCCCGATAGGCATGACGGTGCCCCATGAACCCGTACCACATCACCAGCAGCCAGATCACCTCGATGAGCACCTGGGTGGTGATGGCACCTCCAGGCAGCAACCTGTCAAGAGCCGGCAGACCGAGCGTAACGCCCAGGCTTGCAAGCACCACTGCCACAATCACAGCCGGCACCAATGCCGTATGTGGCAGCCCCAGCTTCTCCGCCAGAGTCTGTACCTCCAGCTCACCCATGAACTACCCCGACTTTCGCCTCGTTGCGATAGGGATCTCCACCACGAAGACCGTTTCTCAACCCGTGCCATTCCCCACGTTGTACTGAATATTATAGGGAAAACGTACGCTGAAGGGAAATCGGCCCTTTTGGATCGGCCCAAGCACTCTGTCGAAACTTTGACCAGATTCCAATCCTACATGGACCAGATTTTGACCTGTAGTTATTATACTAATGAGGGCTGTCGGAGACATAGTAACTCCCGGACAACCTGGGTTCTCCTCCCAGAGAGAATGGGATTCCCCTTCCCATGCGTGGCAGCTATGACCGACACAAATTCAGCTCTTCTGGCTCATGGTAGAGCCGGCCATGGTAACGTAACGCTCCTGCAAATGAGCGCCATCTAATGTCGGATGTGAGGCAGTGATGTCAACCAGTGGAGCAACCTCAACGAGTACCTCTGTCGGGTATTTCCGTGGGCCCGCACCTCTCAGAACACCCGAGGTTCCCCGTTGCAACAGATCAATGAAACAGCTCTGCTTGGGTGTTGTCTGCTCTCGCAATTGGTCGGCCACTTTAGAAGGGAGGGAATACTGACTGCGCACGTCTTGACTGTCTTCTCTTAAGCAATCGCTTGCCGGGACGGCTGGCATCCGCGGCCTCCAATTCTGTTCAGCCGGCCGGCAGCGATCGGTATGTCGATCGTCGATTCTTTCTTGCCGACTGTCTCCACGGCCATGCCCCAGACCCGGCACCAGCCGGGTGGATGGTCCCCGCTGGATTCGAGGCCATCGGTGGCCGACGGGACGGTTAGCGCCAGTTTAGGAAAGGAGGCAAGGCTGTGAAGAGAGGCATCTTCGTTGTCACCATACTGCTTCTTCTTCTGGTCCTGGGGGCTGTGAGCGCCAGCTCCAGTACCCCGTATCCACAACAGGAAGCCACCTACGTTGGCTCTCAAACATGCAGGGGCTGCCATCCCACAACGTATGATTCCTTGCAGGAGACACTGCACCCGTGGAAGCTGCGGCCCAAGGACGAGGCCAATATCGTTGGCCAGTTCCCGGTCACGGACGTCAACGGGCAGACGTGGACCCTGGATGACGTGGACTGGGTAATCGGAGCCAAGGGGACCGGCTGGAAACAGCGCTACATCAAGATCATCGACGGGGTGTGGCGCATCCTGCCGATCCAGTGGAACCTGGCCACGCAGGAATGGGTGCCCTACCATCCCGACAACTGGATGGAGCGCGACTACAAGGAGCTGTGCGCCGGCTGCCACACCACCGGCTACGACGTGACTACCAAGGAGTGGTCCGAGCCAGGCGTGTGGTGCGAGGCCTGCCACGGTCCGGGCAGCCAGCACGTCGCCGGCGGGTTTGCCGGCGAGCCTGGCAATCGCCAGATCGTGAAGACGCCAGACTCGGAGACGTGCGGGCAATGCCACGTGCGCGGCCACGACAAGGACACGGGCGTCCACGGATGGCCGGTGGGGTACGTGCCAGGTGGATCACAGCACATCGAGGACGTCTACAACTACGACTGGTCCGCCAAGCGGTGGTGGTTCGACAACCCGGCCGACGAGACCGATCCTGGCCATGCGAAGTCCCACCACCAACAGTACATGGAGTGGATGAACAGCAAGCACGCCATGGCGTTGGAGGACTTGAAGGCCAGTGGCCACGCGCAGGACTTCTGTCTGCGGTGCCACTCGCAGGACTACCGGGACGACCCGGAGAATGTGACTCTCGAAACCGCGCAGTACAGCATCGAGTGTGTGACGTGTCACACATCTCACGACCCTGGCGCAGCTCCTCACCAGTTGTCTCTGTCGCTATACGACACCTGCGTGCAGTGCCACACCGGCAGCCCGCCGGAGAGCGGCAAGTTCGAGGCCGGCGCGACGATCCACCACCCGATGAAGGAGATGTTCGAGGGGACCGGGTTCCCCGGCCTGGCAGACATCCCGTCGCGGCACTTCAGCCAGGCAGAGAACGGGCCGGTGTGCTCCAATTGCCACTTCGCCCCGACTGCCAAGAGCGCCGTACCGGGCGATATTTCCAGTCACCTGCTCAAGCCGGTGATGCCGGGCGAGGTCATGGAAGGCGAGGGCAATTCCTGCACCAGTTGCCACACTGAGGAAGAGGGCGGAAAGGTATGGCTCCAGGACGTTATCGACCGGCGGCAGGCCGACATCCACACCGAGCTGGATGCTATCCAGGCCTGGCTGGACGCGAACGCAGACCAGAGCGACACCGACGCCTACAAGACGGCCTACACGGCCCACAGCATGGTGGCGTCCGAGGGCAGCTTTGGCGTCCACAACTTCGCCTATGCCAAGGCGATTCTGGGTGCAGCCAAGGCAGCGATTGGCTCTCCCGACGTCCTGGAGGCGGTGAAGGCGAGCACCCCGCCCACCCTGGACGGCGATGCGTCTGACGCCGCCTGGGCGGACGCGCCTGAGTTGGAGATCCCGTCGATGGATCTGAAGCTGAAGGCTGTCTACACAGACCAGGACCTCTACGTCCTGGCCACCTGGTCTGATCCGACCTTCAGCCTCGTCCGAGGTGGTTCCTGGATCTGGGACGGGACGCAGTGGCTGACAACCAAGGTGGGCAACCCTGAAGTCGGCCCCGGCATGTCCGAGGACCGGATCACCTTCATGTGGAACATGACCGTCCCCGATTTCGACAAGGTGGGATGCATGAGCAAGTGCCACGGCGATGAACATCCGGGTTATGGCGTTGCTGATGAGGCCTTCCTCGATGAGGGGAATGCTGACATGTGGCACATGAAGGCCGCTCGCAGCCTGCCGGCGACCAGCGCCTCCCAGTCGGGAACCGTAGTCGTAGGCGACGATGGCCAACCGACGGCCGGCACTTTCGCTCTTGTCGGCTACTGTGACGACAAGTGGGTGGGTGAGTGGAGCGCCGATAATGCGCCGGATGGTGGTCGCTTCGGCGACACCGGCCAGGGCTCCTACAGTCACAACCGCAACGCCGACAAGACGGCCCCCATGTACGTAGAGACCGATCCGGCTGACTACATCGACGCATTGACCCTCTATCAGTCAGAGATCGATGCTGGCGAGGCAGTCGAAGTTGCGGGTCTCAGTGCCGAAGAGGTCAACACCATCTGGGCCAAGTATGCCGCTGTAGGCGGCCGGGTGCCAGAGCGCATCCTGCGGGCCGCCGCGGGTAGCCGCGCCGACGTGACACAGGCGGCCGTCTGGAGCGACGGCGTCTGGACTTCGGAGTTCAAGCGTGCTCTGGACACCGGACACCCCGAGGAGGACGTCATCTTCGATGACTTGACAAAGAGCTACAGCTTTGGCGTGGCGACCATGGATAATACCGGCGGACTGGGACACAAGACTGGTGGCTTGAAGCTCAGCCTCGTGTTCAGGGCTGCTGCGCCGGCAGAGATCCCGGCGGGACGCGATGCTCTGACAGCGCGGGTGTTTATCGACTACCGGTGTGACCGGTTCTTCCAGGACGGTCTGGATATCTCCCTGAGCGATGTGCCGGTGACGATAAGCTTCCCCGACGGGTCGAGCGCGACGGCACAAACGACGTCGTTCGGCATGGTGTACTTCGCCGGCTTTGATGCCGCGGGCGGGCTCACTGTCAGCGTTGATCTGCCGGACACATACAGAGGCTACGATCTGGAGAACTGTCCGGCTGATAGCACCAGTATCGACCTCTCTCCGAGCGACTTCCACTTCGGATTCACGAGCGTGTTGTTCGGAGCGAAGGCGAAGGGCGAGGCAACCGGCCCATAGGCGTCCGCTCTTGCCGGAGTGCGATACTTGGCTGCACAAGGGTGCGCTCTCTGCCTTGGGGGGCGCACCCTTCGCCACTCAGGATGCAACCAACCTTCCTTGTCCGGAATTGCCGGCGCGGCGAACCATTTTGCTCTGCCATCTGGACCGCACGCCAGGCCGGCGGCGGGGTGAGCTCCCTGCACCTTTGACCAGATTACTATCCAACATTGACCAAATTTTGACCTAAAGCTGGTATAATGAACTAGATTTCGAGCGCAACAGACCCGGTGAGTCAAGTCGATCCTTGAGACGTTGCCATAGGCTTCCTCCTCTGTGGTGCGCCGATTGTGTCGGAGAATCTTTGGGACAATGGTGAATGTGCCCTTGGATTCTCCGATTGTATATGGTACAGAAGAATCTATCAAAACTACTGAATCTTGAGTTGTATTCATGTAGATTGGCATGGTGTCTTGGTGAGATCTGCTAACTCTTGGGATCTCCCCCCGACATACAAGTATGAGACAGCAAAGTCAACCAGGTAGGGCAACGTCCGTGCTTACATGCAACAGGGTCTTCTCGGGGGCTCGCACCCCTCGACGTACCCAGAGTTCCCGGCGACAACAGCTCGGTGGGATGGCTCTATATGGTTGTTATCTATTCTGTTGGAAGGTCAACCGTCTGCGAAAGGAGGGACCCACCCGCTGCGCATACACAACTTGTTCTTTTCCACGAAGCCGATCGCCACGACGGCTGAGATCCGCGGCCTCCAACTCTGTTCAGCCGGCCGGCGGCGATCGACATGTTGATTGTCGATTCTGTCTCGCTGACTGTTCCCATGACCATGCCCCACACCCGGCGCCGGCTGGATGGATGGTTCCCGATTCGTGTCGGGAATCATCGATGGGAATCGGGAACGGTCCGCATCAGTTTATGAGAGGAGGCTAGGCTTTGAAGAAAAGCATCTTTGTTGCCACTGTACTGCTCCTTCTCCTGGCCCTGGGGGCTGTGAGCGCCAACTCCAGTACCCCTTATCCGCAACAGGAAGCCACCTATGTGGGATCTGACACCTGCTTTGGCTGCCATCCGGGGGTCGGCACCGGCCCATCCCGCGAGAACTTCGAGGCCACGCTGCACCCGTGGAAGCTGCGGCCGAAGGACGAGGCCAACATCGTTGGCCAGTTCCCGGTCACGGACGTCAACGGGCAGACGTGGACCCTGGATGACGTGGACTGGGTAATCGGAGCCAAGGGGACCGGCTGGAAACAGCGCTACATCAAGATCATCGACGGGGTGTGGCGCATCCTGCCGATCCAGTGGAACATCGCCACCCAGGAGTGGGTTCCGTACCACGCGGACGACTGGGCAGATGGTACCCCAGAACGAGACTACAAGGAGCTGTGCGCCGGCTGCCACACCACCGGCTACGACGTGACTACCAAGGAGTGGTCCGAGCCAGGCGTGTGGTGCGAGGCCTGCCACGGTCCGGGCAGCCAGCACGTCGCCGGCGGGTTTGCCGGCGAGCCTGGCAATCGCCAGATCGTGAAGACGCCAGACTCGGAGACGTGCGGGCAATGCCACGTGCGCGGCCACGACAAGGACACGGGCGTCCACGGATGGCCGGTGGGGTACGTGCCAGGTGGATCACAGCACATCGAGGACGTCTACAACTACGACTGGTCCGCCAAGCGGTGGTGGTTCGACAACCCGGCCGACGAGACCGATCCTGGCCATGCGAAGTCCCACCACCAACAGTACATGGAGTGGATGAACAGCAAGCACGCCATGGCGTTGGAGGACTTGAAGGCCAGTGGCCACGCGCAGGACTTCTGTCTGCAGTGCCACTCGGAGGACTACCGGCAGGCACCGGCGGACGCCAAGCCCACCCTCGACACGGCGCAGTACTCCATCGAGTGTGTAACGTGTCACACACCTCACGAGGTGGGTGCCGGTGCGCACCAACTCAAGTCGTCGCCATACGACACCTGCGTGCAGTGCCACACCGGCAGCCCGCCGGAGGGCGGCAAGTTCGAGGCCGGCGCGACGATCCATCACCCGATGAAGGAGATGTTCGAGGGGACCGGGTTCCCCGGCCTGGCAGACATCCCGTCGCGGCACTTCAGCCAGGCGGAGAACGGGCCGGTGTGCTCCAATTGCCACTTCGCCCCGACTGCCAAGAGCGCTGTACCGGGTGACATCAGCAGTCACCTGCTCAAGCCGGTGGAGCCGGGCGAGGCTAAACCAGGGGAAGGCAACTCCTGTAACAGTTGCCACACTGAAGAGGCGGTCGGGAACGAGTGGCTCCAGACCGTTATCGACCAGCGCCAGGCCGACGTCCACACCGAACTGGATGCCATTCAGGCCTGGCTGGACGCGAACGCAGACCAGAGCGACACCGCCGCCTACAAGACGGCCTACACGGCCCACAGCATGGTGGCGTCCGAGGGCAGCTTCGGCGTCCACAACTTCGCCTACGCCAAGGCGATCCTGGATGCGGCCGAGGCAGCGA
>CAZHMV010000001.1:0-171429 GCA_964532665.1 uncultured Anaerolineales bacterium | reverse complement strand
TGTGCTATACGCACTGCGCGTCCTGACCGACCTGGACTACGGCTCAGATCCACGGCTGCAGTCAGCCCTGGCTGCTGTGATCCACAAGCAGATGGACGGTGGACGCTGGCCCCTGGAGCGCACTTTCCCCGATTCGAGTCTCAGTTGGGGAGAGCCAGGCAGCCCTAGCCGCTGGATCACGTTGAACGTATTGAGAGTTCTGAAACAAGTCTATGAGTAAGAGGGGGGTGATCGTATCGGCTCGAGAGTGGACCAGGTATCTCGTTTAATACATATATCGGAGCGCCATTAACTGCTGTATTGAGGAGGACGCATGATTGACCGCATGATCGGAGCAGCCCGTCTAAACCCTCGGATATATGAAGAGGTAGAGGCTGATACCTCAGCAACTTTCCAGGCAGCCATCGTTGTAATCATTGTAGCCCTATTCGCCGGCGTTGGATCGGCTATTGGCCTGATCATATTCGATACGAATGCACTGTTCGATGTGCCGGGCGGTCCCATTGGTGTTGTCGTCGCACGGATCATCGCGGCGCTGGTTGGGTGGGGTGTCTGGGCACTTATCACCTACATCGTCGGCACAGCCGTTTTCGATGGTACTGCGGATTGGGGGGAATTGCTGCGCGCGCTGGGGTTCGCTCAAACGCCTGGTATTCTCAGCTTCTTTTCATTTATCCCGTGTCTGGCTGGTGCCATTTCCGCCCTGGTTGGCCTGTGGACACTCCTTGCCAGCCTTATCGGTGTACGCCAGGCCCTTGATTTCTCTACCAGGAAAGCCGTACTGACGGTTCTCATTGGCTGGCTCATCTACTTCGTGCTCAACATATTCTTCACAACCGGAAGCGCCGGCATTTTTGGCCTGTTTGGCTAATCATGAAACAGATTCACGAATCATCAACGTCGGCCCCAGCGGCTAAAGTACGTGCTAAGCGTTTCCTGATCGTATATCTCCAGCATGGCTGAAGGCCAGTTCAGTCCATCGCGCTTCTCGAAATGCCAGTAGTCACTGGCAATCCAATCGTCTATCCAGGAAAAACCAGGGCGATCGTTGGCGGCAATGCGCTCCCAACCATACTCTGCGGCCAGGGAGGTGAAATCCACGTAGTAGCCGGCCGGCACTGGAAGCTGCCGCCCTCCCTCTCTGGCGGCATCCTCGCTCAGAAAGCGAGCAAAGAAGTCCCATGGGGCCTGTTTCATCGGCTCACCCATGCTGCCATCCTGGCGTGCCGTCCGCACGTAGAGCCGCCAGTAGGTTTTGCCCCGGCGTCCTACGTTGTCTTCTCGCACAACCACCAGCAGGTTCCGACCCGACGGGGCACGGAATTCGGTCCGCGTATCAATCGCGCGGCCGGCCTTGTGCCAACTGCGATACGAAGCCCCGTCGTTGCGGGCAGTGATCGGTCGCCAGGCATCGCTGAGGATGGCCAGGAAGTCATACCCCGTCTCATCGCGGACGCGCTCCCGCAGGGCGTTGAAGGAATCATCTACCCGGTCACTTAACCGGGCATTCGGCGCGTCCACGCCGGGCAGGTACTTCAGATCGTACGGTGGGGCGTCGCGGTCCACAACTTCTGTGTACAGGGACGGTGCCGGCCCAGAGTCTGGCCTGGCAACAAGCTTAACCTCGTCGTCAAACCAGTCTATCCCACCGATGGTGTCCCGACTGTAGAGCGGGGATGCGGCCAATTCCCCCTGCTTCAGGCTCGCGATCACGAGACCGTAGCCATGCTGGCTGGTGTGGACATACGCGACACGCCTGCCATCCGGCGACCAGCCATACCTGCCTGAGCCCGCGCCGCTGGTGTTGACAACCTGGCGAGCCACACCGGGCACACCAGTGGTGCCTGGCTGCTGCACCGTCTGCGTAAACAGCGCCGGCTCCCCCTCCCGATCCGAGATGAATGACAAAGTGTCAGCCGATAGCCATCGGGGGGAGCGGTCGTTAGCCGGATTGTCGGTCAGGTTGTACGGCGCGTGCTCCCCGGAGGGCGATGCCAGATAGATCTCCTGGTTGCCGTCGCGCCAGGTGACAAAGGCGATATGCCGGCCATCGGGCGACCAGGCCGGACTGTAGTCGGGAGTGGGGCTGGTAGTCACCGGCGTGACAGCGCCATCCGACAGCCGGAGAGTGAAGATGTCCAGATCGCCCTCCCGCATAGACTCGAAGGCGATGAACGCACCATCGGGCGACCAGGCCGGCGCGCCATCGTAGTGCGGGTTGTCCGTCAGCCGGCTGACCTGTCCACTCGCCACATCGAGCAGATAGAGGTCCCAATTGTGGTCACGACGAGAGGCGAAGGCAATGCGCGCGCCGTCCGGGGACCAGGCCGGCGACCGATCCGCGTCCGGATTGTCTGTCAACCGGACAGGGGCTCCCCCTTTCTGCAAATCGACGGCATAGATGTCCTGGTTGTGCTCGCGCAGCCAGTCGAAGACCAGGATACCGCCGCCACCAATCGGCGTGGACGTGGGGGTAGGTGTTGAGATGACAGCAGACGTCGGGCTAGTGGGAGGTGTTGGGCTGACGGGTCCTGGCGTCGCGGTGTGGGCCGGCGTCGCATCCGGAGATGCGGTAGCCGTAGCCTCCGACCGGGCAATGGATTCTTGTGTCGTCCCCAGTGAGATTAAGGCCGACCGCATCAACATGACGAAGATGACGGCTGCCAGAACACCCACCAGCCACATAACGGTCACACGAGTACGCACAGCACTGATCTCCTATGCGTGGAAACAACGAACTTTGACGCGTCTCTGACGCAAGATTCACTCTCCACTGACGCTCGATGTGTATTATTAGCCTGTAAGTCTTCGACACTACGATGCATCGTGTCATATAAGGAGTCACTCACCCATGTCGCCAATTGGCCAGGTTCACCACGTATCAGATTCACTGCAACTGGCGTCCGAAAGTATAAGTATACGACACACCGCTTGGAAAGGATCAGGTGCAATGCGCGCCGCTCGAGTTATCATCGCCATTTCTATAGCCTTTGTTGGACTCATGTTTGTCCTTCAGCGAGCAGCCGCCGAGGCCGGACACCGTCCTGAGACCTCTCCTGAGTTTAGCGAAGGGCTTGCTGAAGGGCCACATCGTGTATATCTGGCGATGGTTACTGCACGCTCTGGCGAGGCCAACCGCGCCAGTACCAGCATGCCAAATGCAACCATCGGCGTCGGCGCGCGGGCCGGCCTGTCCTGCGACGACGGCGAAACGGTGCCAGTCGGCGGGGCGCGCATCACCGTGGTTACTGACGAGGGCCCCCGCATCGCTATGACTGACGAGACCGGCTATGCCCTCTTCACCGCCACAATGCAACCCGCCGTGGTCCAGATCGAGTGGCCGGTTGGATTCCTACCCTGTCCAAACAGCCCGCCGATAGTGGAGCTTCCCAGCGGCACCGGTGAGGTAGAATTCATTGCCGTGGCCGGCCACTAGCCCAGCGACAGACCCTAAAGGTTTTCGGAAAAACCTTTAGGGTCTACAACCTGGATACTCCCCTAAAGTCGCCTGGCATCTGTCACGCGAATGCCAGACCAGTCTAGAATGTACAGCAGGTTTCCGTAGCCATACAGATTGAACGCCTGTATGTCGGTCATCACCGGCGTCCATGAGCCGGTGGCAAGGTCCACCTTGACGATCATGCCAGCGCTGTGCAGGGACACGAACACCTTCCCCGCAGCGATAGCTACCCCCGAGGGCACGGAGCCATCCGGGAACACGGCAATCGGTTTGACATACTCCGGTTCCGGCTCGCGGCCGGCGTAGAAGTATGGATGGCCGTGATGCCGGCCTTGAAAGACCTCGGTAAGCTCATCCCCGGCGTTTCGGGGATCACTATCCATCTTCTCCGGCGTGAAAGATGGGTCGTTGTCTGCCGCGAAGATGTGGGTGCGTCCACCGACGTCGCCAGCGGCCATGGACCACGGGTTGCGCACGCCCCGCGCAAACTCGGAGACCTTCCCTGGCAGGTCTTCCCGCACCTCGTAGTTCTTGACCGTCTCCAGCCAGGACAGGGGGGCGAAAAGGATGCGCCCGGTAGGAAAGTCCTCGTAGTACGGTGGTTGGATCCCGCTGAAGTGCCGCGGCGCGTCGAAATTGGAGTCCAACCGGGAACCGACGGCAATCAGCACGCCATCTTCACCATTGAGCCGGTACTTGACCAGCGCGTGGTTGATGTGCATGTAGATCGTGCTGAGGTTGGGGAAGTGCAGCACTACCTCGGCGTCGTGCATCTGGTTGTCGTCCGGTATGCGGCGCAGGGAGCCGGCCTCGTTGAAGTAGATAAACCCGTTGTGAACAACGATACCACCAATAGCATTGTAGGCAAAAGGCGTCAACTGAATGGGCTCGCCATCCACCGGCTTTTTCCACACCGCGGCTTCTGCATGGAACGGGTCTGCGATGCCCCGCGTGTTCTTGGGACCCCCAAAGTAGATCGCGCCGCTCTCATCGCGGTACATGGCTGTTACCCGCTTGTCTGTAACCACCCACTTCAGCCCTGCCGGCACGACTTCGACGACCCCGGCCGGTGTGGCCGTCGCCGGCGGTGGAGGCGGCGGACTGACCTCGATCACGGGCAAACTCATCACATCCCCCTCGATCTCCGTGAAGGTGGCCGAGAGCCAGCCCTCCGCTTCCTCGGCGGGCATCTCCCCCCGGACCCAGGTTCCGGCCTCATCCCGACCGTCGAGGGCGACCCGCGTCCCCTCGGTGACAGTCCCCACGCGCGGGTAGGTCACCCCCGGACCAGAGCGCACGTTAAGCGCCTGGGCCATGACGACAGCGGAAACGCCCCAAGGCGTGGCCGGCGGGCTCGTGGGTGCTGGCGTATCGGTGGAACGGGGGGTGGCGGTGGCCGGCGGGCTCGTCGGGGGTACGGTGTGCGTGAGGGGCGGCGTGTCGGTCGGAAGCGGAGCCGTAGTGGCGACCTTCTGGGCGGTGGCCGGCGGGCTCGTCGGGGGTGGGGTATTCGTGGCATACGGCGTATCCGTTGGCGCGGGAGATACGGTTGCTTCCCGAGCACAGCCAAACGTCGCCGACGCCAACATCGCTGCGGCAACCAACTGGAGGATACGGGCCTTGGTGTTCATTTGAGACCTCCTGGCGGTAGGCATTGCGCAACCTCACAATGCTC
The DNA here is from genome assembly GCA_964532665.1 of uncultured Anaerolineales bacterium. Classification (GTDB taxonomy): domain Bacteria; phylum Chloroflexota; class Anaerolineae; order Epilineales; family JAANWY01; genus CAZHMV01. Next base: position 166,294 of record CAZHMV010000001.1, on the reverse strand, counting down.
AGTGACAGGAGTTACGCGGTAAAGGTGACCGGCACTTCCTCAACCCCATCGGAAGACCGGCAACGCTGGTTTTACAGCCAAAACAGGTGCTCCAGACACAGTTTCGAAGTGCCGGTCACCTGACTCTCGCTCTCACCGCGTAAGTCCTGTCAGTGACTTCTATTATACACTGTAACAACCAAAGCGGGTAACTACAGCCCCCGCTACCGGCGGTTGATCGCGGGCGTTTTCTTGTGTATCATTGAATTTGTGCAACTGTCCAGCGAAGCTTTGCTTTGCCTCAAACCGACCAGGAGTCACCAGTCTCCCACAGATGGAAAGAAACACGGATAAAAAACAGAGAAATCCGTGTTTCTTTCCATCCGTGGGGAAAACTTTCTCTGTGATGAAGTCTGAGGAGCCCATAACGCAACAGGAACTGCAAATGCTTGCACACACCCCGCACTTCACCGATGAAGATGCCGTTCGGCTGGCACAAGACCTCTACGGCATCCGCGCCGAAGCGACACCGCTGCCCGGCGAACGGGATCAGAACTTCCTGCTCCAAACCCAGGCCGGCGAGCAGTTCGTTCTCAAGATCGCCAACGCGCTGGAAGATCGCGCCATGCTGGAGGCTCAGCAGCGTGCCATGATGCACATCGCACAGCACGCTCCGCTCTGTCCGCGTGTTGTGCCGACCCGTGCCGGCGAGTCGCTGGCCCAGGTGCAGTCACCGTCGGGAACCCATCGCTTCTTCGTACGCCTGCTCACTTACCTACCCGGTGTGCATCTGGCCGACGTCAAACGCCACTCCCCCGCACTGCTCCGTGATTTGGGGCGCTGCCTGGGCCGGATGGATCGCGCTCTGGCGGACTTCGATCACCCGGCCGTCCACCGGGACTTCCACTGGGACCTGGCCAACGGACTGCGCGTGTGCCAGGAGTACCAGCCGCTGATCGCAGACGCTGAACTGCGACGGATGGTGAGCCAGCTCACCGCCGATTTCGAGCACAGGGTGGCGCCGCTGCTGCCGAAACTGCGCACGAGCGTCATCCACAACGATGCCAACGACTACAATGTGATCGTTGACCCAAGCGGGGACCTCTACACACGCCACCAGCGCGTCGCCGGTGTGGTTGACTTTGGCGACATGGTGTACAGTTACACGGTGGGCGATCTGGCCGTGACCATCGCCTACGCGGTGCTCGACAAGCCCGATCCGCTGGTTGCTGCAGCGCACGTCGTGAGCGGCTATCACGTCGAGTATCCCCTCACCGAGGACGAGATTGCGGCGCTGTTCGGGTTGGTGTGCCTGCGATTATGCATGAGCGTATGCATGGCAGCCCACCAGCAGCGGCAGCGCCCGGACGACGCTTACCTGACCATCAGCCAGGAACCGATTCGCCGCACCCTGCCGCGGCTCTTGCAGATTCACCCACGCTTCGCCGAGGCCGCTTTCCGCCATGCGTGTGACCTGGAGCCGGTGCCGGCCAGCGCGGCAGTTGCCAGGTGGCTGCAAGCCAATGCCCGCACGTTTGCTCCGGTGCTGGATGTTGACCCGCGCACCGAGCCATGCCTGGTCTTCGATCTGAGCATCGGCAGCCCGCTGGTGAGCGGCGACGGGCGGAAAAACGCAGACCCTTACCTGACGGGGCGTCTCCTCGACCGCATGGCGGCCGCCGGCGTGACCCTGGGCGTTGGGCGCTACGACGAGCCGCGATTGCTCTACACCGCGCCGGAGTTCGCCGCAGGCGATGCTCCCACCGCCGAACGGCGCGTGGTGCACCTGGGTCTGGACCTGTTCACGCCGGCCGGGACGCCGGTGTACGCGCCGCTGGCCGGCGTTGTGCACGCCTTCGCCAACCGCGCCGCGCCGCAGGATCACGGACCCACGATCATCTTGCGACACGACACCGACGACGGCCAAACCTTCTACACCCTGTACGGCCGTCTCAGCGAAGCAGGCCTTGAAGGGGTGTACGCCGGCCAACCCGTTGCCACAGGAGAACGACTGGGCAGCGTCGGTGCGCCGGAAGAAAACGGCGGGTGGCCGCCACATCTGCACTTCCAGCTCATCACCGACCTGCTTGACCTGAACTGCGACTTTCCAGGCGTGGTGCGGCCGGGTGAAAGGGAGGTCTGGCGCTCCTTCTCGCCCGATCCGAATCTGATCCTGGGCATTCCGGCGCATCGCTTCCCGCCGAGGCAGCCCAGCAAAACCCAGACGCTGGCCGCGCGCCGCAGGCTTCTGGGGAGAAACCTGAGCCTCTCCTACCGCGATCCACTCAAGATCGTGCGCGGCTGGATGCAGTACCTCTACGACGACGAAGGCCGGCGGTATCTGGATGCCTACAACAACGTGCCCCATGTGGGGCACTGCCATCCACGCGTGGTGCAGGCCGGCCAGGAGCAGATGGCGGTGCTGAGCACCAACACTCGATACCTGCACGATTTCATCCTGCGCTATGCCGAACGCCTCGGCGCCCTGCTGCCGGATCCGCTGCGTGTGTGCTACTTCGTCAACTCCGGCAGCGAAGCGAATGAGCTGGCGCTGCGCCTGGCGCGGACACACACGGGGCAGCGGGATTTGATCGTCCTAGAAGCGGCCTATCACGGCAACACCACCACCCTCATCGACATCAGCCCCTACAAGCACAGTGGGCCAGGCGGCCAGGGAGCGCCACCGTGGGTTCACATCGCCCCCCTCCCCGACGTGTATCGCGGCCCCTACAGGCGCGATGACCCGCAGGCGGGCGAGAAATACGCCCAACCCGTGGCGCAGATCGTCGAGGAAATGCGCCGGCAGGGCACCGGGCCGGCGGGCTTCATCGCCGAATCGCTGCCCAGCGTGGGCGGCCAGATCGTTCCGCCCGAGGGCTACCTGGCCGCGGTCTATCGCTACGTCCGCGAAGCCGGCGGTGTTTGCATCGCCGACGAGGTGCAGACCGGCTACGGCCGGATCGGCACGCATTTCTGGGGCTTCGAGCCGCAGGGCGTCGTTCCGGACATCGTGGTCCTGGGCAAGCCCATCGGCAACGGCCACCCCATCGGAGCCGTGGTGACGACACCGGAGATCGCTGCGTCGTTCGACACCGGCATGGAGTTCTTCAGCACCTTTGGCGGCAACACGGTGTCGTGTGCCATCGGGCTGGCGGTGCTGGATGTGGTGCTCGAAGAGAACTTGCAGGCCCACGCGCTGCGGGTGGGCGACCGGTTGCTCGCCGGCCTGCGCCCGTTGGTGGATCGCCATCCCATCATCGGGGATGTGCGCGGGTCGGGGCTGTTCCTCGGCGTCGAGCTGGTGCGTGATCGCGAAACCCTGGAGCCGGCGGCGGAAGAAACCGCCTTCATCGTCAACCGAATGCGTGAGGAGGGCATTCTGGCCGGCACCGAGGGGCCGTTGCACAACGTGATCAAGATCCGGCCCCCCATGCCGTTTTCCGAATCCGACGCCGATTTTCTCGTCTCGACCATGGCCAGGATTCTGACGGAGGATTTCGAGGGGGACGCCACACCCACAACAATGTCCATCGCTCGATTCATGCCACAACACTCCCCCGGTTCAGTGAACAGTGAACAGTGATCAGTAATCAGTCATCAGTCATGCAGTCTGACCGCCGCCCACTGGTCACTGTTTACTGCTTACTGTTCACTGTTCACTGATTACTGGTCACTCGTATCGCAAAGCTTCAATAGGATGCAGTTGGGCCGCACGCCAGGCCGGGTAGACCCCAAAGAACAGGCCCACCGCAGCCGAGAAGAGCACCGCCAGCAGTACCGCGTCCGGTTCCACCAGCGGGGTCAGGACCGTGCCGCCCAGGTTCACGCCGGAGATCAGCCGGCCAATCCCTGCCCCAACCAGGATCCCCAGCGCCCCGCCGGCCACGCTGAGCACCACCGCCTCCACCAGGAACTGGGCCAGGATATCCCGCCGGCGCGCCCCCACCGCCTTCCGAATGCCGATCTCCCGCGTCCGCTCCGTCACGGATACGAGCATGATGTTCATGATGCCGATGCCGCCGACGACCAGGGAGATGGCAGCGATGCCAGCCAGAAACAGGGTCATGATGCCCGTTACCTGGGCGATAGCCGACAGGAAATCCTTTTGACTTGTGATCCTGAAATCGTCCTCGTAGGTCACGCGATGGCGCTGGCGCAGCACCTCAGCGATCTCCTGCACCGCCTGGTCCATCAGCGACTCGTCGGCAACCTGCACGTTGATGGCCGATATCGTGTGCCCCCCACGGAAGAACCGTCCGCCGACGAGATGGCGCTGGAGCGTGGTGATGGGTACGAGGACGCTCTCGTCGGGGTTGAAGAAACCGGTACCGCCCTTGGGTGCCAGGACACCGATAACCCGGACGGGTACGCGGTTGATGTAAACCGTCTGACCGATTGGGTCCATCTCGCCGAACAGGTCGGCCGCCACCTGGCTCCCCAGCACGGCCACGGCCGACCAGGTCTGCACGTGGTGCTGGGCGATAAACTCCCCGATCTCCAGCGGTGTGTTACGCACCCACTGGTATTCCTCGGTGGTGCCGATCACGCGCACGTTGGTGTTCTGGCCCTGGGCCACCACCTGGACGAAGCGGGAGACTTCGGGGGCAACCAGAGCCACCGACGGGGCATTGATCGGATCCGCCAGAGCATAGGCGTCTTCCAGGGTGAGAGTGGCGGCCGAGCCGGCGGCCGTGCGTACACCCCCCTGGCTGGTGCTTCCCGGTTGCACGAAGAGCAGGTTGGTCCCCAGACCTTGAATCTGGGCGGTAATGGCTGCCTCGGCCCCCCGCCCAATGCCCAGCAGGGCAATCACCGCCGCCACGCCGATGATCACCCCCAACATGGTCAGAAATGAGCGCAGTCGGTTTGCCGCCAGGCTGCGCAAGGCAATTCGGATACTCTCAACAATGTTCATGGATCGCTCACCTCACTGTTGGCAACTGTATACTTATCCCTCACGCGGTACCCCCCCGAGTTCCCCTGAGTTCCCTCGAGTTCCCCCGAACCCCCCGGCGAAACTCAGAGGAACTCAGCGAACGCCAACCGACCAGGTGATCATACGTTACCGCTGTTGTACAGAGAAACCCCTGCTTCAGCATCCCTCGGTTCGGCCACCGGCTCATCGCCGACGATCAGGCCGTCCCGAATGGAGATGACCCGTTGGGCGTGGGCGGCGATGGCCGGCTCGTGGGTGACCAACACCACCGTGATGCCTCGCTCTCGGTTCAGTTGCTGGAAGATGGCCATCACTTCCTGTCCGGCCTGGCTGTCCAGGTTTCCCGTCGGCTCGTCGGCCAGGATGATGGACGGGTTCGTCACCAGAGCGCGGGCGATGGCCACCCGTTGCTGCTGGCCGCCGGATAGCTCATTGGGCCGGTGATCCACCCGTTCCCCCAATCCCACACTCTCCAGAGCTGCGATGGCCCGTTGCCGGCGGTCCTTGCCGTTGCCGTAGATGAGTGGCAACTCCACGTTGTCCAGGGCGGGAGTTCGGGGCAGCAGGTTGAATGTCTGAAAGACGAAGCCGATGCGCTTGTTGCGGATCTCGGCCAGTTGGTCGTCATCCATCTGGCTCACGTCCTGGCCGGCCAGGTAGTAGCTACCGGCCGTCGGCGTGTCCAGACAGCCGATGATGTTCATCAGCGTGGACTTGCCCGACCCCGACGGCCCCATGATGGCGACCATCTCACCCTCGTCGATGTACAGCGAGACGCCGCGCAAGGCATGGACTTCAACAGTGCCCATGCAGTAAACTTTGGTTACGTGTGTCAGACTAATCATCTTGCACTCCAGAGAACCTCCATTTGCATTCAATGGGAACTCGCAGTAGAATACTAGCCGGGGTCCAAATCGATGACTACGGCGAACCACAAGTGGCCCATCTTTGCCCGCGATCGGCGGGGGCGCGAAGTCTACCTTACCGGGGAACGTTGGGAGCATGCTGATGCATACTCGATATGATCCAGAAGGTGACATTTTCACCGTTTTCTTTCAAGATACCCGAAACTCAAGAAGCGCCGGCCTGGAATTGAATCCCAGCATCGTGCTCTACTTCGACCCTGAGACGGCCCAGCCCATTGAGATCATCTTCATTGACTATTCACGCTTGCTGGCCGCCCAGTCCGCCGGCGACGACGGGCCATTGACACTGCTGGCCCTGTCCAATCTCACAGCCGAGGAACGGGCGACGATTGTCCAGGTTCTTAAAACTGCTCCGGTAAAAGAGTTCCTGGAATTGCAACCGGGCTCGCCTCCCACCATTCGTTTGAACCCGAGCAAGGCGCCACGGACCCTTCGGCAGATGCCGGCAGCAGCGTAATAGCTGGTTGACATCAGTTCCTGTCCGGGGAGTTACGCAGCGAAGAACCAACGTGACCTACCGCCGGCCACCTCCACCGAAGAAACCGCCTCCCGGTCCTCGCGGCGTCACCCGGGTCGTGGTGGCCCCGCGCAACACTACCTGATCGCCCTCCTTCAGGCCGCTGATAACCTCGGTCATCGTATCGTTGCTCATGCCCAGCGTAACCGGGGCCTGGATCACCTGGTCCTGGTAGAGCACCTCCACCACCCGCTGCCGGCCAGCCGCGCGCACTGCCCGGTTCGGCACCATCAACACGTCCTCCCGTCGCTCCACCACGATGCTCACGCCGGCCGTCATCCCGGGCCGCACCGCCGGGTCGGGATTCTCGATTTCGATCTTGACCGGGTAGTTGACAACCCCCTGGGCGATGGTCGCCACCGGCGCGACGTAGCTCACCCGGCCTCGCAGAGTGACGTCGGGGAGTGCATCCAGCACGATCTTGACTTCCTGGCCGGGGGCCACCCGCGCCACGTCCATCTCGGCCAGCGGGACCTCGATCTCCAGGGTTGAGAGGTCCGTCAGGTCCACAGCGGCCTTGTTGGCGCTGGCGTATTCACCCTCCTGGTAGTTAACGGCCGTCACCGTGCCGGCAAAGGGCGCGACCAGCTTCGCCTCCTCCAGCCGGCGCTCGGCCTGCTGCAAGGACAGCCGCGCCTGTTCCACCTGGGCCTCTGCAATGGCCAGATCCTCCGCTGTGGCCCCGTTGGTCAGCTTGTCCAACTGAGACTCGGCTTGCGCCACCTGGGCTTTCGCTGCCGCCAACTCCGCAGAGGTGGGGCTGTCGCGCAGCCGGTCCAGGTCGTCCTGGGCGCGCTGCACCTGAGCCGCAGCATTCTCGATCTCGGCGGCGGTGGCCGGTGTCTGGGCATCCTGGTAGGTCGCCTCTGCCAGACGAACAGTGATTTCGGCGTTCGCCACCTGGGCTTTGGCACTATCACACTGAGGCGAAGAGTTTGACTGCCCACAGGTGGCATCCCGCTGGTTCTGGGCTGCCCACAGGCTGTTTTTCGCCTGATCCAGCTTCAGTTTGGCCTGCTCGACATCGTCCGGGGTTGGCCGGTCAACTGTGCGCTGGTAGCTGTCTTGCGCAGCCTTCAGAGCGGCTTCGGCGGCCGCCAGTTGGGCCTGGGTAGGGCCGGCCTGCACCCTGGCCAGGTTCTCGCGGGCGCTCTCCAGGCTGGCCTGGGCGGCCGCCAACTCCGCCGCGGCCGGGCCGGCCTTCGTCTTGGCCAGTTGCGCCTCAGCCGTTGCCAGCGACAAACGCGCCTTGGCCATATCCAGCTCCAGGTCCGTGGTGTCCAGCTCCATCAGGACCTGGCCGGCCTCCACCTGGTCCCCCAACTGCACGTACACTGCCTTCACTTCACCGGTAGTGCGAAAGGCCAGGGTGGTCTCCGCTTTAGCGGCAATGTTGCCGGCCGCGTTGACGGTGGCTGCCAGAGTTCCCCGTCGCACGGGCACGGTCTGGAGCTCGGCGGCCGCGGCCGTGCCCGGCTTGTTCATTCGCCGATAGCCAAGAAAGCCGATGACTCCCAGGGCTGCCACCGCGGCCACGATAACAACAATCCTTTTCATGTTCTCCTCCAATCTATACCTCACCGTCAGGGGGACCCGGTTCGGCCGGCAAAACGATGGTGAAAGTCGTGCCTTCGCCAGGCGTACTGTCAACGGCAATGCTCCCACCATGCATCTGCACAATCGATTTGGCAATCGCCAGCCCCAGTCCCGACTCCCCTTCCTGCCTCTGGCGCGACTTGTCCCCGCGATAGAAGCGTTCAAAAACGTGGGGTAGGTCCTCGGGGGCAATGCCGGTGCCGGTGTCCGTGACAGTAATCAGTAAACAGTTATCAGTAATCAGTTTGCCGTCCGCAGCAGTTTGGTTACTGATCACTGATGACTGATCACTGTTTACTGCTAACTGTTGACTGATGACTGAACACTGCATAGTGACTCGCCCGCCGGCCGGTGTGTGGCGCAGCGCATTGGTCAGCAAATTGCCCAGCACTTGCGCCATCCGATCGGGGTCAACCTCGACCTCCGGCAAATCCGGTGCAGCCTCGACGCTTAGCGAGATGCCCTTCTCCTCGGCGCGCCCCATGTAAGCCGACGCCGCGTGTTCCAGCAACACTCTGGGATCAACAGGCCGGCGAGTTAGCGACAACTCGCCGGCATCTGCCAGCGCCAGCGTCTGCAGATCCTCGACCAGGCGACTGAGGTGTTTCGCCCCGTCGTGCAAAATGCTAAACGTCTTCGGTGTGGCTTGCAGCTTGCCGTCGCTCAACGCTTCCGTGTAGCCCAGGATCACGCTGAGGGGCGTCCGCAGTTCGTGGGCGATGTCGGCCGTCATGTGCCGGCGCAACTGATTCGAATGCGCCAGGTCTGCACTCATCTGGTTGAACGAGGCAGCCAGTTCACCCAACTCGTCCTTGGTGCGAACAGGTACCTGAAGCCCCAGCTCCCCTTGCGCCACGAGTTGTGTGGCGGCCGTCAATTCACGAACTGGACGCGAGATGGTGCGCGCCAGCAAGACACCCAGTAGCAACGCAATCACCATGGCTCCCAGGGTGCCAAAGGTGATGGCGCGCGTCACCCTTGCCAGGAAAGCTGACTCAGGTGAACCTGGTAGCAGGCGCCCCCTGGCTCTAAACGAATCGAACAGCAACCAACCAACCGTTTCATCATTCACCCGAATCGGCAGGCTGTGATTGCTGTCAGACCGGGGCACCTGCTCTCCCACGCGGTAACGTGACTCGCCATAAACAACCTTGCTGTGCGCATCAATGAGCGTTACCCGTACCCAACCCGGCCCCCACCGACCAGGGTGCCCACCGAGATCACGGACCGCGATGGCATCTACTCCCTCCCAACTCCCATTCTTCTCGTAGTACGCGGCCAACTCGGTGACAACATCCGCCCGGTATCGGTCGAGGACGAACCGGCCAAACTCATCCTGCGTTCGCTGCCCGACGAACAAGGCCACCAGCACGGTGCCCATAACCGCAACCACGAGAAAAGCCAGGGTGAGCTTAAGAGCCAGTGAGCGAATCATGCCCCCACAACCCCTCTAACCACCAGCCGTAAACCGATACCCGACCCCAAAAACCGTCTCAACGTAGCGTGGATGGCGTGGGTCCGGTTCAAGCTTGGAGCGCAGATTTCGGATGTGGACGTCGATGGTGCGTTCGTATCCGTCAAAGGCGGTGCCCTGCAACCGGTCGAGCAGGTCAAAGCGAGAGAAGGCGCGCCCTGGCGCCGCCATCAGGATGGCCAGCAGGTCAAACTCGGTGGGCGTGAGATCGACGTGCCTGTCGCTCACGGTGACAACGTGATTGGCCCGGTCAAGTGTAATGTCAGCGGCACGCAGGATTTCCGAATCGGGCAAGGGACTGCCGGCGCGACGTAGCACGGCCCGCACTCGCGCCGCCAGTTCGCGCATGCTGAACGGCTTTGTGACGTAGTCATCTGCCCCCAGTTCCAACCCCAGAACTCTGTCGTTTTCTTCAACTTTGGCAGTCAGCATGATCACGGGGGTCTCCCGTTCCTTGCTGTAGACGCGCATGAATTCATACCCGTCCATTTCTGGCATCATCAGGTCGAGGATGATGAGGTCTGGCTTCTCATGCCGCGCCACAAACAGAGCTTCCCGCCCATCAGCGGCGGTCACGACTCGGAATCCCTCCTGCGTCAGGTAGGCCTTCACCAATGTGCGTAACTGTTTTTCGTCATCCACCACCAGAATTGTTTTCGGCATCGCAGCCTCTTTCCCTCTTCAACCGACAACAGCAACATTCCTGATGTCAAATATAGCCCCATCCTGCCACGGCGACAAATGTAACTGCCCGGCGAAGCTGCGTCTCGAACCGACAAGGGATCAACATCTCTCACGGATGGAAAGAAACACGGATAAGAACAGAGGTCTCCTCCTTCGAGGGGGAGAGGCCGTAGCCGGCCTCTCCCCCCTTCCAGCACCAGTGGTGCGTAACTACGCGGAGTTGCCCGCAGCCGGCGCGCTCTGCGCTGGCGGAGCGCCCCACCTCATGCCGCCAGGGTTAGCTCCAAACCCTCGGCCGAAGCCACGTCCATGTCCAAACCCACGGCCGAAGCCGAAGGAGCCGCGGCCACCCCAGTAGCCGTTATCCAGGCCCTGCAGCAGCCAGTCGGCCTGCTCCCGGCTCAGACGTCCATCCTGAACGGCCTGCTCGATGGCGTCCCGCTTGGCTGTCTCGCAAGCAACATCGACCGCGTCACGAACGGCTTGCAGGTCAACGCCGGCCTCATCCGCCAAGTCGGCCAGGGTCCGGCCACCCCACAGTTGGGTGGACAGGTCATCGGCACTCATGTTCAATGCCTCGGCAGCGGCGTCGAGGCCTGCCTGCCCGCACAGGCCACCACAGCCGGCGCCGCGGCCCCAGCCGTGAAAGCCGAAGGCCCTGGGTGCCGGCGTGGGAGTCGCGTCCTGGGCCAGCGCGGTGCCGGCCATGGCCGCCACCAGCACGCCGACTACCAGCAACCCCACGATTCCGATCTTGTATTTCCTACTCATTCCACTTACCTCCTTCACTTCTGTTCGTTCGGCAGACCAACATGCCGGCCAAACCGTATCTGCCACAAGTATACAAGAAACTTGTTCAGAAATTATGAAGAAGTGATAGGGAAGATATTTGGATTCCAGGCAACCACTCAGCCACTCTCCCGCAGACTGTGATGAACCGTGGTTTTGCCCGTGGTAAAGGGACTGAGGGCGGCGATTCTCGGCCAGAGAAGGATTGACCTGCAAGAGGGGGAGTAGTTGCAATGCCCGGCCCTGGATACACGGCATGTCTGGCACACCAGAAGAAATCGGCCCTGCCACACGCTGGCAGGGCCGGCCATATCCCCTGTCACAGGCTTGCCACAGACTAGGGGCAGGGTTGCCAGTCGCTTCCCAGTATCACTCGAATGTCTACCCGATCATCGGGCTCCGGGGAATGAGCGACTGAGTCAGGACTCAGGTGCAGGACATCTTGCAGCACCTGGAGCGTACGGGGGGTGTCATTGTAAGCGAGAATGGTTGAGTGCGCCAAACGACCTGTCCGGGACGTCCCGACGACCTGGAGGCCGTCTCGTATTAGCCGTTTGGCGGCCACTTCGGCCAGCCCCTCGGTCGTCGTGCCGTTTTGAACCTCAATCCGCGCGTGCTCCGCCCCCAGACGCACGTCTTCTTCGGGCGGGTCGAGGAATTCTGCTACTGCCTGCGGCAACGTTTCATGATTGGGCAGCAATACCCGAGCGCCGCCGGCTGTGACCCAGTTCTCTGTCGCCCCCCAGTCAATGAAGCGACTCTTGATTCGGTTCTGCTGGATTTGCAATCCGATTGAGGCCAACCGAATCATCTCCGGCAGCGTCAGATCGGTCTGAACGGCGTCACCCAGCGTTTCCCACAGGCGGGGCAGCTTCGGGATGAGTTGCCAGTTGAGATTCTGTTCCGCCAGGCTGCGGAGCAGCTTCTGCTGTCGCCGCGCGCGATCGAAGTCGGTCCCACTGTGACGAGACCGGGCGTAACGTAACGCCGCCAGCCCATCCAGATGGTGGACCCCGACATCCAGATTTAGCGGCGCCAACCCTTCCTCACCGGTCAGTGGTTCATCCAGAAATGCATCGTGGACCGGGCAATCGACGTCAATTGTCACGCCACCGAGCGCATCTATGAGCTGAATGAACCCTTCCAGGTTAATACGGGCATAGCGATGAATCGGTAAGCCGAGATTGGCCTCGATGGTTCGCTTGAGGAGCCCCGGCCCGCCGCCTTCCGCGTCTTTCCACTCACCGATGAAATCGACCGTGTTGATGCGTCCGACACCGAACCCCGGAATCCGGATCCACAGGTCGCGCGGGATCGATAACAGGCCGACAGATTGCGCCTGCGGATTGATTGACACAACGATGATCGTGTCCGTCCGCCAGTCGCCCCACTCGGGTCGCTTGTCAGTTCCCAGCAGTACGATGTTCATGACCCCGTCGGGTATCTCGACCAGGGATGGGTCGGCTGATTCATCTGCCGGCACGTCGAGCGCCTGACGGGCCGGTACAGAAGCACCTTCAGCAACGACACTGGCCGACGCTTTGACCTCACCGACAGCCGGCAGGGCTCTGAGTTCGGGCGGGGTGGGGGCAAACGGAATTGAGACAAGGGGCCGGAACGTGTGGTCGGCGGTTGGGATCCGCGGCGGAGTCGGGATGATGAAGACGCCCCGAGGCCCCGGCTCAGCCTGAGGCGACTCAGCGAATACTGTGGATGACCCAATGCTGGATGCCAGCCATCCCAGAATGATGATTACAACGACAAGAACGGACAAACGTGTTATTGGACTTTCGTCAGATCGATACATGAATGATCACTTTCCGACGCAGAATTGGCTGAAGATGGCATTCAGCAAGTCCTCGCCGGCCGTCTCGCCTGTAATCTCGCCCAGCGACGTCACCGCTGCCATCACGTCGATGGACACAAAATCCGCCGGCAACCCTCGCTCGTGAGCCTCCAGGGCGGCCTGAATGTGCTCGGTCGCTTGCGTCAGCAGCGCCTTGTGGCGCGGGCTGCTCACCATGGGACGGTCACTGGGAACTGCCCGACCGGCGAGGATTGTGTTCACCAGGGCCTCTTCCAGGGCGTCGAGGCCGGCGCCCGTCAATGCCGAAACACGCACGCGTGGCGCATCAGCCGGCCATGTGTCGAACTCGACCCTGGAAGTGCCCAGGTCAATCTTATTGACGACGAGAATGGCCGGTCGGTTGCCGATCAGGGTAGCGATTTCGCGATCTGCAGCATCGAGAGGGCGGCTCCCGTCCACGACCAGCAGAGCCAGGTCCGCCTGTTCCAGTGCCTCGCGGCTTCGAATGACCCCCAATCGTTCGATCTGGTCTTCGGTTTCTGCGATGCCGGCGGTGTCCACCAGCACCAGCGGCACGCCTCGGAGGTTGATCGTCTCTTCCAGCGTATCGCGCGTCGTGCCCGGAACTTCCGTGACGATGGCCCGTTCCACCTGAAGCAGCGCGTTGAGCAGGCTGGACTTGCCCACATTGGGCCGGCCCACGATGGCTGCCCGCACGCCCTGGCGATAGATGATACCCCGGTCGGCATCCCGTAACAGTTGCCCGATTTCGTTGAGGATGTTGTTGAGCGGCTTGACGATGTCCTGGGGCGGCACTTCGTCATCAGTGAAGTCGATGCTCGCCTCCAGGTAGGCCAGCACGTCCAGCAGTTGCCGGCGCACGCCCCGCACGGCGTCCGAAAGCCGGCCGCTAAGTTGGCCCATGGCAATGCGATGGCCGGCCTCGGTCCGCGCCTGGATCATATCCAGCACAGCTTCGGCCTGGGCCAGATCGAGCCGGCCATTGACGAAAGCCCGTAGGGTGAACTCGCCCGGCTCGGCCAGCCGGGCGCCGTGACGCAGGACCAGGTTCAGGATGCGCTGGAGCGAGACCGGGCTGCCGTGCCCCTGAATCTCGGCCACGTCCTGCCGGGTGTAGGTGTGGGGGGCCGGGATGTAGAATGCGAGTGCTTCATCGAGCACTTCGTTAGTGGCCGGATCGACCACCTGCCCAAACGTGATCCGACGGGCGATCCATTCGCGGCCGTGGGGCACCTGAAAGACCTGCTTCAGAATGCTCAGGGCCTCGGGGCCACTCAGGCGCACAATGCCGATCCCTCCCTGGCCAGGCGGCGTGCCGATGGCGGCGATGGTGTCGTCAAGGGTGTACATTTCCTGAGCAATTCTACCAGGTCAGTGAGCGATGTCAAATGCCCTCGCAGGGCATCCACCCCGCTGAGCGCTTGCCAGGCCGCCCAACCGAATGAGGCACGCCACGTCGCCAGCGACGGGCGATTGATTGATTTTGGCCACTCGATTGATTTATGTGGAAGAGTCTGCTAGAATAGCGGTACTATGATTGACTTAGACGATCTTGATGCTCTGCGTGCTAATGATCCGGCAAACATGCTGGATCGTATCAGCGAACTGCCGACCCAGGTCCAGGATGCGTGGGATACCATCCAGGCCTTGACGCCACTCACTCCTCACGAGACCCACAACGTGATCATCGCCGGCATGGGAGGGTCGGCTATCGGTGGGTCGCTGGTGCAGGCCCTGGCGGAACCTGAGTGCCCCGTGCCTATCGCGGTCAACCGGGACTATCACCTGCCGGCCTATGTAAACGAAAATACCCTCGTTATCATTTCCAGTTTCTCCGGCAACACCGAGGAGACGCTGTCAGCCCTCGGCGAAGCGCTGAGCTTCGAGGCCAGAACGGTGGCCGTGACGACCGGTGGCCGGCTGGCCGAAATCGCGCAGGAACGGGGCTTTCTGCACGTGCTGTTTAGTTACGATGCGCCACCACGTGCGGCCGTTGGCCACTCCTTCACGCTCCTGCTGGGCTTGCTGGTTCGGTTCGGGTTGCTGGCGGACAAAGGCGATGAGGTGGCGGAAGCCATCGACGTGATGCTGCGGCTCCAACGCCTCATCGGGCCACAGGTGCCGGCGGCTCGCAATCCGGCCAAGGACCTGGCACGCCGGCTCTACGACAAGGTCCCGACGATCTACGGGGCCGGCCTTCTGGCCCCCGTGGCCCGGCGTTGGAAGGGCCAGTTCAACGAGAACGCCAAGACCTGGGCCGCCTTCGACGAGCTGCCGGAGCTGAACCACAACACCGTCCTGGGCTACCAGCACCCGGCGCACCTTGGCGGCACGGCGTTTGTCGTCATGTTACGCTCGTCCCTCGATGACCCCCGGATTGCGACACGATTCGACATCACTGCCGAGATGCTGGAACAGGCCGGCATCGACCACGCCGTGATCACTTCGTGGGGCGAGAGCCCGACAGCTCAAATGTTGTCAGCGCTGCACTACGCGGACTACGTGAGCTACTACCTGGCCGCTCTCAACCAGGTGGACCCGACCCCTATCCCTGCCATCGACTACTTGAAAGAGCGACTTTCGAACGATATTCCTACGAACTCAGGATTTTAAGGCAAATTACCTCGTTTCCTGGGGACATAGATTTGACATCGCGAATCGAAACGGTTATACTTGACATGAAGAACTTAGCGGCGACGTGGCCGCAAGGAGGACCCAAGTAACTCCAATGAGCCGAAGAGCAACGCGAGTAAGCGTCTGGAGAAGCACGTAGGTAGGTGTCTGCCTGCGTGCTTTTTGTTTCCTAACTCACCAGGTTTCCCTCTCATCAAGAAGAAGGAGGTTCTTAGAAATGGATTCGGCGATGATCGGCAAGATCCAGAAGGCGAAGCAATACGCGCAAGAAACAGACCGGATCGTTTTCAGTGAGTTCAGAGTTACAATTGCTGGCGACCACAACTCACATGCAGTTTCATACAACGAGGGCCACTGGAATTGCGATTGCGATTTCTTCCTGACGCGCGGTGTGTGCAGCCACACCATGACCATGGAGCGGGTCTTGAACGGCATGCTTCGTCCTGAGTGGATGGCTGAAACAAGCGCCAACTAGAAGATGGACAACGGAAAGGGGAAGATGGAGGTCAACCTCCATCTTCCCCTTTCCATTGTCCATCTTCCATTCTCCCTCTTCCACACTTCCATTCCTTCCTTTGTTTCTCCCAGCACTCTCGTGTATAATTCCGCGTTGACTCAGGGGCGTGCCGCGTGTGCACGCTCCTATGGTTAACGTAGTTACGGATTCGGGAAAGTGAGCAGGCATGCGGAAACGCTGGCGATTCTGGTTGGGAATGCTTATCAGCGCCATTCTTCTGGCGTTTGTACTGCGCAAGCAGGACCTTCCCGAAGTGTGGCATGCGTTACAAAACGCGCAATACTTCTGGCTATTGCCGGGTGTCGCCGTGTATTTCCTGGGCGTGGGGGCGCGCACCTGGCGCTGGCACTATATGCTCCGTCCCTTGAAGGTCATCTCCCTGCAGCAGTTGTTTCCCTTCGTCTGCATCGGCTATATGGGTAACAACATCTACCCGGCTCGAGCCGGCGAACTCCTGCGCTCATACGCGCTCAAAAGACGAACCGGCGTTCCCATCAGTGCCACGCTGGCGACGGTGGTCGTGGAGCGGCTGTTCGACGGACTCACGATGCTGCTGTTCGTGTTCATCACTCTGCCGATTGCCGGCCTGGGGTCGCGCTACAGCACCTTCGTTGTTCTGTTCAGCCTGCTGTTCATCGGGGCGTTGGTCGTCTTTCTGTTGCTGGCAGCCATGCCGGAGCGCGCCCAAGCCATCTACGGCCGGCTCATCGAACGCCTGCTGCCCGAAAGATTGCAACCGCGTGTGCGAGAACCCCTTGACCTCTTCCTGGAAGGGCTGCATTCGCTGCGCAGAGGGCGAGACGTGATGATGATTTTCATCACGTCTGTCGTCATCTGGCTGTTTGAGACGGGCAAGTACTGGTTCGTGATGCACGCGTTCCCGTTTCATGTCGATTTCTACGTGCTGATGCTGATGAACGGCGTGGTCAACCTGTTCACCACACTGCCGGCGGCCCCTGGCTACATCGGTACGTTCGATGCCCCGGGGATTGAGATTCTGGAGAACTTTGGCGTGGCCGGCAGCGTAGCCACAGCGTACACTGCCGTGCTCCACGCAGCCCTTTGGCTGCCCATCACCGCTCTGGGTGCTTTCTATCTCTGGCGCGAGCATCTGTCGTGGGAGGAGGTAAGGACGGAAGTGGAAATAGAATCACCTGTCGAGGAAGCGCCGTTGGGCATGACGAGTGGGACGTGACGCGAGATGCGGGATGCGGCATCCCGTATCTCGTATCCCGTATCTCACATCCCGCATCCCGTTGTCTGGTCTTTGTTATCGAAGGTGGAGTGATCTTTGAAAGTTGGTATCATCGGCGCCGGCGTGACAGGTCTCACCGCCGGCTATGAGTTGACCAGGGCTGGCCATGACGCCATCCTGTTTGAGGCAGCGCCCGGAGTAGGTGGGCTTGCCTCGGGGTTCCGCGCCGAAGGATGGGGCTGGCATCTGGAGCGCTTCTACCATCACTTGTTCCAGACTGATCGTGCTATCCGCAAGCTGGTGGATGAGATCGGTTTTGGCGACAGGCTCTTCTTTCGCAATCCTATCACGGCGCAATGGTACAATGGGCAGATCTTTCCCCTGGATGGGGCCAACCCCATCGAGGCGACACGGAATGTGCTGCGCTTTCCGGCAATGCCGTTCCTGGCCCGTGTTCGGTACGGCGCTGCAATGGCCTACCTGAAATACGGGACCACCAACTGGGGCGAACTGGAGCAGACCACTGCTGCTGAATGGTCGCGGCGCTGGATGGGGGAAACGGCTTATCGCAACGGCATCCAGCCATTGCTTGAAGGGAAGTTCGGCCCCTTTGCCAACGAGGTGAACGCTGCCTGGCTGTGGGCACGCTTCAGGGCCCGCACGTTCAAGCTGGGCTACTTTGAAGGCGGGTTTCAGGCTTTTGTGGATGCCCTGGCAGATCGGGTCCGTCGGCTGGGAGGTGAGATATTGGTCTCCACGCCGGTGCAGTCTGTTACTCTCCTGACGGAAGGGCGGCTACGTGTCAGGGGGGAGGGCGTTGACGAAGCCTTCGATGCCGTGATCAGTACCGTGTCGCCGGCGCTGCTTATGCGCATGGTACCCGGCTTGCCATCGGACTATCTGGTGTCGTTGCGCAACCTGAATGCCCTGGGGGCTGTGGTCATGGTCATCGCCTTTGATCGGCATATTACCGATGGCATGTACTGGATCAATCTGGACAAGCGTGTGTTTCCATTTCTGGCCTTTGTGGAGCACACGAACTTCATTGACCCGGAGCATTATGGGGGCGACCACCTGGCATACCTGGGCGATTACCTGCCGCCGACCCATCCCTATTTCTCCATGGACGAGGACGAGCTTTTCGAGGTATTTCAGCCGGCCCTCTCGCGCATCAACCCGACCTTCGACCCGTCCTGGGTCAAACAGAAGTGGCTTTTCAAAGCTGCCTACGCCCAGCCGGTGGTGCCGGTGAACTACTCGCAACACATCCCACCGCTGGAGACGCCGGTCCCTGGCCTGTACTTTGCCAGCATGAGCCAGGTGTACCCCTGGGACCGGGGCACCAACTACGCCGTGGAGATCGGGCAGCGGATTGCCCAAAGGGTCATGGCCGGCGCCCGGGAGAGCAACGGTGTTGCCATCTCGATAGGTTGAGGACAATTCGTTTGTGTGGTAAGATAAGCTTGTACTGCGTACTGCGTACAAGGTGTTTCCTGGCCGACTCTCTACCCAATACGCAATACGCAATCGTTTTCCTGTCCTCCTATCGCTAAACATCAATTACCCACAAGGAGAACACATTCATGAAAAACATCTGCGTCATTGGTACCGGCTACGTCGGTCTGGTGACCGGCACCTGTTTCGCCGACCTGGGCAACAACGTGACTTGCATCGACATCGACGAATCCAAGATTGCCAAGCTCCAGCGCGGCGTCATGCCCATCTACGAGCCCGGGCTGGAGGAGATGGTTCGCCGAAACGTCGGACAGGGCCGGCTGCGCTTCACTCTTTCGTACGAGGAAGGTGTCCACAACAGCGAGTTCATCTTCATTTGCGTCGATACCCCGTCGGGCGCTGAGGGAGAAGCCGATCTGCACTATGTGCGGGACGTTGCTCGCGGGATCGGCCAGGTGTTGGATCATCCGGTGGTCATCGTAAATCGCAGCACGGTGCCCATTGGCACCGGCGACGTTGTGGCGAACGTGGTCCGGCGGCATCTGAAGGAGCCGGTGAAGTTCGCGGTCGTTTCCAACCCCGAGTTCACCCGGGAAGGCTCGGCGGTCACCGATTTCCTGAATCCCGACCGCGTGGTGCTGGGCGCGATCGACCGGGACCACGCCGAATCGGTGGCCCAGCTCTACCTGCCTCTGCGAGCGCCGATCATCATCACCGACCTGCGCACCGCCGAGATGATCAAATATGCTTCCAACGCCTTTCTTGCGACACGTCTCTCGTTCATCAACGAGATCGCGTCGGTGTGCGAGCAACTAGGAGCCGATATCAAGGAGGTTGCTGCCGGCATGGGGTACGACAAGCGCATCGGGCATGCCTACCTGGACGCCGGCATAGGGTGGGGGGGAAGCTGTTTTCCCAAGGACGTCAAAGCCCTGGCCCACATGGCGGCCATCCATGGCACGCACCCCCAACTGCTGCGAGCCGTCATCGAGATCAACCGCGACCGCCGCCGGCAGGTAATTCGCAAGCTGCGCAACATCCTGGGCCGGCTCGATGACACAAGCATCGGGATACTGGGGTTGTCTTTCAAGCCCAACACCGATGATATGCGTGAGTCACCTGCGGTCGAGATCATCCACATGCTGCAAAACGAGGGTGTGCAGATCAAGGCGTATGATCCGGTAGCGATGGAGAACGCGCGCCGGCAGCTCGAGCAGGTCGAACTGTGTGAAGATGCCTACCGTGTCGCGGAAGGCAGCGATGCCCTGGTAATCGCCACGGAGTGGAACGAGTTCAAGCAGCTCGACCTGGGCCGCGTCCGCGACTTGATGCGCCGGCCTGTGATCATCGATGGCCGGAACATCTACGAACCCGACAAAATGGCGGAGTTGGGCTTCGTGTACCAGGGCATGGGCCGTGGCTACAACGGCACCGGTCGCACGGAATGGGGAAGAGATACGTTGATCAGGTTTGAAAAGACCGTGTTGGAAGTTGAGGAGCCGGTTTGATGGAGAATAACATCCGCATGACGGTGTTGGATAACCACCTGACCGTCTTGACAAAGGAAATCCACCGCGCGCCCGTTGCCAGCTTCTGGGTATTCTATCGCGTCGGCAGTCGGAACGAAACTCTGGGTGTGACGGGTGTCTCTCACTGGGTGGAGCACATGCTCTTCAAAGATACGCCTCAGTTCCCGAAGGGCGAAATCGATCGCCAGATCGCGCGCAACGGAGGTATCATGAACGGCATGACGTGGGTGGACTTTACCACGTATTTCGAGACCTTGCCGGCTGACCGTTTCGACCTGGCGTTGCGCCTCGAATCTGATCGCATGATCAATTCCGTCTTCGACCCCGAAGAGGCCGATGCTGAGCGCACCGTCATCATCTCGGAGCGCCAGATGCATGAGAACCAGCCCACGTTTCTGCTGAGCGAGGAGGTTCAGGCGGCCGCGTTCAAGGTTCATCCGTATCATCACGAGGTCATCGGGTGGCAGTGCGACCTGGAGTCCATGACGCGCGACGATTTGTGGAAGCACTACCGCACCTACTACACGCCCAACAATGCGATTGCCGTCGCTGTTGGGGACTTCGAGACCGAGGCGCTGCTGGATCGGGTTCGAGAGCTGTTCGAGGGCATCCCAGAAGGCCCCGAAGTGCCGCTGGTCACGTTTGTAGAACCCCCACAGCGCGGCGAGCGTCGGGTGACAGTTCGTGGCGAGGGACGGACGGCATACATACAGGCGGTGTTCCACGTGCCGGCAGCCGACCATCCAGATTTCTTCCCACTGCTGGTGTTGGACAGCATCTTGGGTGGCTCCCAGGCCATGGCCTTCTTCGGCGGTGGTGGCACAACGAATCGGACGTCACGTCTCTACCAGGCTCTCGTGAAGACGAAACTCGCGTCGGCGGTTGGCAGCAACGTTTTCGCGACCGTGGATCCTTATCTGTTCTCCTTCTCGGCGACGGTTCGGGCCGGCCGCTCCCCACAGGAAGTGGAAGACGCCCTGTGGCACGAGATCGAGCGCGTCAAAGACGAGCCCGTCACCGAGGAGGAATTGACCAAAGCCATCAAGCAGGCCAAGGCCCAGTTCGCCTATTCCAGTGAAAGCGTTACCAACCAGGGATACTGGCTCGGGTTCTCATCCATCATCGCCGACCACACCTGGCTCGATGCCTACCTGGGCCGGCTGGCCGCAGTCACGGCTGAGGATGTTCAGCGTGTGTCGCAGACGTACCTGGTGGAGAGGAACCGTACAGTTGGGTGGTATGTGCCGGTGTGAGTATTGCGTCTTGCGTCTTACGTCTTGCGTAAAGACAGCGCTTACGCAGTACGTAAGACGCAAGACGTAAGAATCTAACTTCCCGCGCCAGTACACAACGTCTGTCTAAGGAACTCTATGAAATGAATATCCGAACAGAACAAACCAACCCAGAACTCTCTCTCCCCACGCCAGAGTCTATCACGCGTCGAACGCTCGACAACGGCATCACCGTGCTGGCCCGTGACAACTTCCTCAGCCCATCGGTCGTGCTGCGAGGACACCTGCGCGTTGGCAGCGTGGATGATCCACCGAAGCAGGCCGGCCTGGCCAGCTTCGTCGCCGACATGCTGGATCACGGAACGCAGAACCGTACCTTCGATGAAATCAGCGAGGCCATCGAGTCGATCGGAGCCAGCCTCGGCGTAGGTGGCGGCCTGCACGTCACCTCCTTCGGGGTCAAGTGCCTGGCCGAAGACCTGGACCATGTGCTTGGGATTCTGGCCGATGTGCTGCGAAATCCCATTTTCCCGGAGGAGGAAACCGAGAAAGTGCGTGGGCAGTTAGTCACCGCACTGCAGGAACGTGACAACGACACGCGCGGGGTTGCCAACCTGGCGTTCCTCAAACTCGCGTACCCGGACGGGCATCCTTACGGCCGGAGCAGTGATGGATATGTTGAGACAGTTGGCACTATCGCGCGGGACGACCTGGCCGAGTTTTACCACCGCTATTACCGCCCGACCGATGCGATCATCGCCGTGGCTGGCGCCGTCGATCCCGAAGATGCCATCTCGAAAGTGGAGAAGGTCCTGGGGGATTGGCAGCCGGCAGATCCCCGTCCCCCACAGGATATTCCCGACGTCCGCTACTCGTCCGGTGACACTCAACTGACGGAGGTCCGCCGCGAAGTGCGCGAAATGCCCGACAAGCTCCAGGCAGACATCATCCTGGGAGTGCCTGGCATTGCACGCGATGACCCCGACTACTACAGCGCCAGGTTGGCCAACACGATTCTGGGGACCTTTGGCATCGGGGGCCGGCTGGGAGACAAGGTGCGTGACGAGCAGGGAATGGCCTACTATGTCTACAGCCAACTGTCGGCGCACCTGGGACGCGGTCCCTGGCGGGTCGTCACGGGGGTCAACCCGGTCAATGTGGAGCGCGCCACCGACACGATCCTGGCCGAAATCCACCGCATCCAGGATGAACCTGTGTCGGAGCAAGAAATCGACGATGCGAAATCGTACCTGACTGGTTCCCTGCCGTTGGGCCTGGAAACGAACGAAGGGGTGGCCGGCACTTTGCTCGACATGGAGCTATTTGGTCTGGGGCCGGACTACCTGCAGCGCTACCCGGATCTGATCAACTCTGTCACCATCGAACAGGTCCAGCAGGCGGCGCGGCGCGTCTTCCCGAGGGACGCCTACGCACTGGCCATCGCCGGCCCACCGATGCGCGAAACGTGAAACGGGAAGCGCGAAACGGGATGAACTGTCCAGGATGTTCACGTTTCGCGTTTCGCGTTTCACGTCTTGCGTCTTACGTCTAGATCGAGGTAGTTACTCCTTGTGTCTACGCAAAGACACTGTTTGGCAGCGACATGTTGATCGCAGGTGTCGATCTGGTTGAGGTCAGGCGGATCGAGAGCGCGCTCGCTCGCCATGGCACCCGCTTTCTCGAACGGGTCTTCACCGAGGATGAGCGCGACTACTGTGCCGGCCGCGCCGAAGCCCTGGCGGCTCGCTGGGCGGCGAAAGAGGCTGTGGCCAAGGCTCTGGGCACCGGCGTCGGGGATGTGCGATGGCGGGAGATTGAAGTCTGGTGCGACGACCGCGGCAAGCCCCACATCCGCCTCCACGGCGCTGCTTCGCAGTTGGCCCAGGCCCTTGGCGTCGCCGAACTGGCCGTCAGCCTGGCCCACGAGGGCGGCCATGCCATCGCTTTCGTTGTCGGCAGCGGTTAGGGTTGAAGGTTAACGTGAAATCTTCGACCTGCCAACTTTCAACTTTTCGACTCCTTCTTGATTGGCTTGAACCCTCGTCCCATCACCTCGAAGGCTGACGTGATGATCACAAAGGCGTCTGGGTCCGTTTCGCGGACGATGTTCTTGAGCTGTGCGACCTGGGTGGGCGTGACCGCGCACAGCAAGACTGTGTGCTGTTTGCCTGTGTACATCCCGGTGCCGGCCAGAGCTGTCACCCCGCGCGCCAGCTCATGCATCAGTCGCTCGGCCAGGCGCTGGCTTTTGTCGGTGATGATGTAGGCCAATTGCTGGCGGCGCGGCACACGATGCAGCGTCCCGGGGATGAGTTCCTGCGCCTTCTCAGCGATATTGTTAATTAACCGCCCTGGCCCCAGCGGTGACGGATAGCGGGGTAGTACCTCGCCCGGCGCTTCATGCATCTCCACAGTGAGCCAACCGATTGCAAAAATGGCAACGTAGAATACCCCCCCGGCTCCCATTATCAGCCAGCCCGGGAGCGGGCCCAATCTGGCATGATTGAGGAGGTCTTGCAAGGAGTACGCCGGCTCAGGATGAATGGCGATCTTCGCGAACCATGCCAGGGCAAGAATGGTGAAGATGACCGCATAGTTGCGGCGGAAACGCCGGCCCAGGGCTTCCATCTCACTCACCGGAAACTCCGGCCGCAGGAGGCTGCCGGCCAGCCGGCGTGCCCAATCCTCATCGGGGCAAAAGGGGGGAACCAACATGGCAGCGAAGAAGTCGGTCTCCATCAGCCGGACGCGCGAGGTCCACAATTCGTAATAACGATAGCGCCGCGACTCAATATACAGAAACACAGTGACCAGAAGGGTTGTCAGGATGATCATTACGTGGGAGTTGCTGGGCGCGCCGAAAGCCAGGGACAGAGCGGCAGCCGTCGTGACCACGGCCCAATTGGTTGTGCTATCCAGCCGCCGGCGCCAGGTGTTACTCCGTTGGACCTCGCCCCGGTACAGATGAACCATCGCCGAGTTCAGATCACTCGCCGACAACTCATAGCCCCGGAAAGTCCAGATCGGCTCTTCGTGCTGCTCATCATCAATCGTTCGCTCGTCTGGCATCTCCTCCACCTCCTAATAGATTGCAGGATAACCACAGCCCCACAATGCGTCTGCTCTTATCATGCTCACTTACCAAGTATAGACGGAGCCGTTGCCATGTCAAAAGCGTAAGGGTGCACTTGTGACACCATGATGAATGCTGTAAGACCCGATCTCCGGTGAACGTCGTATGTCGTGTCAACACGCGACGCTTGAAATCCACATTATGACATATCGAACCGGAGAACAATCTAATGAGCCGTATCAAGATCGAACGCCAGCCTTGCAGCCACGACGATCACCAGGTCCACATTGAGTTACCAGGCGACTATCACGATCTGGCCCACAGTGCCGACGATATTGTGCGCGAGTTTGTCGCACCCTACCCCAGGGCACGCCGGCTCTACGACGCCTTGCTGGACGATCCGAGGGTGAACGCCCACTGGGACCTGGCAAACTACACCGCCGTGATGAAGATGGGATACAACGATCACGGGCCGGTCCATGCGCAGGTTGCCACAGCCGGCGCGATGCAGATCGCCGCAGCCCTGGTTCAGGCGGATGTGCCGCTGGATGTCGTCGCATCCGGTGCCGGCGGCATGGACGACGCCATGCTCGTGATCCTGGCCGGCGCCATGTTGCACGACATCGGCAATCAGCTCCATCGCTCCAACCACGTGGCATACGGCGTGATCCTGACACAACCGATCCTGGAGCGACTGCTGCCGGCCATCTACCCCGACCCCGAGCAGCATCAGCTTATCCAGAGCTTCATCCTGTCCACCATCGCTACCCATGACTGCGACCCGCCGCCGCTGACCATCGAGGGCGGGATCGTCGCCGTGGCCGACGGCACAGATATGACGAAGGGGCGCGGCCGCATGTCCTTCGATCTGGGCAGGATCGACATTCATTCGGTATCGGCGTTGTCGATTGAGGAGGTCCACATCCGACGGGGGAAGAGGACGGCGGTAGACATCGAGGTGGTGATGAGCAACTCAGCCGGCATTTTCCAGGTTCAGGAGACGCTGGTACGCAAGCTGCTGAAAACGCCGTTGAAGAATCACGTGACTGTCCGTGCCTGCACCACGCCGGCGGACAAGCTCATCGATCAGCGCATCGTCCACTGCGTGGCGCTGCAGGATGGGTATCTGCAGGTGGATGAGAATGGCTGATCTGTTCGTTCAATTCCTCTGTTCGTTGCCCAGACGCCCCAACTCCAGCCGGCTGATCACCCCCATCACCAGCATAAACAGGTATGCCAAATCCACCAGGAAGTACGAGTTGTCCAGCAGGCCGTGCGCCAGCGCATAGACCATGCTGGCCATAAGCGCGAGCGCCAGCACACGTCCATCCTCATCCAACCGCTGATACAACTGCCAGGCTGTTCTGAAAAACGCGACCACCAGCCAGACCAGCGCCGCAACCCCCAAAACCCCCAGGCGGGTCCAGAAATCCAGGATCAGGTTGTGCGGGTGGGACAGGCTGGGGTCGTCTCGAGCGCCGGCCAGGACGTATTTTTCCCGATACTGGTACAGGAAGTTGTCCAATCCCACCCCGAAGATCGGGTGGTCGCGGATGATATGCACTGCCGATTGCCACAGTTCGAGCCGGCGGTAGGTCGAGCTGCCCGGCGATAACTCGAACAACGAGCCGATGCGAGCCGTGCCGGCAAATGGCAGCACGCTGAGTGTGAGAGCCAGAACGGTTGCAACAGCGGCCGTCAGCGCGCGCCGGCCCCGCACAAGGCCCACGAACAGCGCTGCAGCCGGCAAGCCCACCAGCCACGCCGCGCGGCTGAAGGTGAGGAACAGAGCACCGGTGATGACCAGGCCGGCCACGGCGTAGAACACCCGCCGCCACCGCGCCGGTCCCCAAATCGCAACCACGCCGGCCGGCGGCACGATCCGCCCCAGGAACAGGCTCAGGTTGTTCGGCGATGGGTACACACCCCGCATGCGCCGCACCCCCTCCGCAACGATGACATCACCGGAGAAGATGTACTGGTAGAAGCCGTACAGCGCAACGATGAGGCCGGCCAACACCAGTGCATCCACCAGTCGCCACATCCCCTCGATGGACTCGGGACGTCGCCGGGTACGGGACAGCCCCAATGACCGAACGAGGAAGTAGAACAAACTTGAGTCGATCACGACCACCCGCAGTTCGTGGATGGCCACACCTTTGTTGGCGGCGACGAAAGGGGAGAGGAGGCTCACGAGCAGGAGGAAGATCACCGCATGGTCAAGAGACGTAAGACGTGAGACGCAAGACGTAAGACGTGAGACGTAAGACGCGAGACGTGATGCGTACTGCGTACTGCGTATTGCGTATTGCGTACTGCGTATTGCGTGAATGAAGCGGGGAAGTTGTCTGGTCAGCCAGGCGGCGATGGCCAGCCAGGTGAGGAGTTCGAGAATGGACATCGGGTGTGAGCCCAGGGATTTGGGGAAGTGGAAAAATGGAATGAAGAGGACGATGGTAGCCAGACCCAGGTCCAGTCGAAACGTGAACAGGATGAATAGGCCGAGAATTGAGACAAGGGTAAGAGAAAGCCAGGGTGAGAGCAAGAAGATGGTGGTCGTGAGAGCGAAAGTCAGTTCCCAGCGCGGGAGGCGGATCAGGCGGTCGAGACGCCACGCGACGAGGCCGGCGGCTGCCAGCAGCAGCCCAATGGCCAGGTAGAATCGACCGAAGGGGACGGGCCGGCTGACGATGATGTCGCCGTCGGGCATGCGGCGCACGGTGGCGTCGTCCACGGGCCGCCAGTCGGTGCCGGCAAACCACGCATCGGCCGGGTAGCGCCCGACACCCACCGTGTGCTCTGCGATCAGGTCGCGCAGGGCAAGATAGGCCGGCCGCGGGCTGAGTTGATCGTCCAGCAGCGCGAACCCCTGGATCGGGTCGTCGGGGGGCGCATCCGGATCGAGGTGCAACGCCAGCATGGGACCCATCCACGGCCATTCCGCCTGTGCCCGGCGCACGGCCTCGACGGTTCGACGCGCCTGCTTCGCTGGATCGTCGGTCCCCCAGGGTGAGGGCAGGCCGGACCAGTCCGCCGGCAGCGCATTCCAGCCAAACCCCACCACCCACACCGCCTTGCCGGCATCGCCGTAGCGGAGCATGATCTCGCGCCACAGCAGAATCCGCGAGAAGTTCAAGACTCTGGCGTCCACCCGCCGATCCTCGGGACCGGACCAGAAGCCCAGCGGACGCGCCGCCAGTGCATCGAAGTACGGCGCAGCGCCGGCATCGTACATGGCTTCCAGGAAATCCACGTCGCTCATGGCCCGCGAGCTGTTCTCAGTTGTCGGGGCCAGGCCAGCGTTGAGGACGATGAGGGTCGGGTTGGCAGCTTTGGCAGACTGGTAGGCTGCTCTCAGGTGCGCGACATACAGCGTCGGGTCAGGGCCGCCGGCCCACGGCTCACCTGCCTGACGATAGGGTTGCAGGTTCGGCTCGCGCCAGATTTCGAGAGCGGCTACCTGGCCGGCGTAACGCTCCGCCACCGCCCCCACAAAGCCGGCCAGGTCCTCGGGGCGCGCCGGCAGCGCCCGTGGGTCGGCGTCCGGCGCGGTGCGAGCCCAGGCCGGCGTCCGGTCGATGACCAGGATTAGCTTGAGGTGGTGATCCGCGACGTCCTCGATGATCTGATCCCACGGCGACCACACGTACTCCCCTGGACGCGGTTCGACTTGATCCCAGAGCAACACCTGGCGGACCCAACGGAACCCATCGTCATCGAGCCGGCTCAGGATTTGCGTTCGCTGGGATGGGGAATACTGCTCCAGCGTGACGTTGACGCCGAAGGGGTAGGCGCCGGCCAGGGAGATGGCTGGCGGCGGGCCGTAGACGATCCCGCGATGGAGCCAACGCTGTCCAAAGACAGCGAGGAACCCGGTGAATAACAGACCCCCGAGGCACAGGACGTAGAGAATGACGCCAAGCCGGCGGCGATTGATAGTGGTCATGGTACGCGTGCGCCAATCGTACCACAGGGCTTAGCTCAAAGCAAGACCGAACTTCTTATTAATTAAGTAGGATCGTTACTACTCAGCCACCCTCCCGCAGGTTGCGATGCGCAATGGTTTTGCACCCGAAAAACGGCCTTGAAGCAGCGATTCTCGGCCAGAAAGGCTCCAAACCTGCGGGAGGGTGAGTAGCTACGTAGGGTCAATTTGCACGGCAGACCCACACATGCTATAATGTTAGCTGCAGTTTTCGTCAGTATGATGCACGATGCCCTGACCGTCCTGCGTCTGGTCAGGGCACGTTTGTGCCAGGCTGTACTGAGTTCTTCGCCGAGCCCCTCGACAGGTCCCTCGACAAGCTCGGGAGGGACCTGGGGATGGGCCTCAGGAGGGCCCCCAGGACAGACCGTAGCGAAGGAGCACACAGACTTATGGAGCAGATTGAACTCACCGCTGAGAAGCGCGAAATGATTGGCAAGAAAGTCAAGCGTCTCCGGAGGCAGGGTCTGGTGCCGGGTATCATCTATGGTGCTGAAATCGACCCGATTCCGGTACAGATCAACGCTCGACACCTTTCTACCGTCCTTCGGCGGGCCGGCGCCAACCGTCTGATCTCCCTGAAAATCAAAGGGGACCGGAAGCGGCATATCACGCTGGCCCGCGATGTCCAGCGCGACGTGATCACCCGCAGTCTGTTGCACGTTGACTTTCAGGAGGTCGTGCTTACTGAGACCATCACCAGCGAGGTCCCCCTCCACCTCGAAGGAACACCTGCTATTGTTGAGCGCGGCGACGCCATGGTTAATCAGGCACTGGATGCGATTGAGATTGAGGCCCTGCCCACCGACTTGATTCCCTCCATCACTATCGACATCTCCGGTCTGGAAGAAGTCGATGACGCGGTTTTCGTGCGAGACCTGGATCTGCCTGATTCAATCACCGTGCTCACCGACCCCGACGAAATGATCGTCCGCATCGGCTATGCTGAGATGGAGCGCGCGGAGGCCGAAGAAGAGGTTCTAGAGGAAGAGGTCGTTCCGGAGGCAGTGGAACCTGGAGCAGCCGAAGAGACCGACAATCAGTGATCAGTCATCAGTGATCGGTCATCGGAAACTGTCCACTGAATACTGATCACTGAATACTGATGACTGGTGATCACGAGAGGGAACCAGCAGCAAACTTTAAGCGTCCTGCCCGACAGGAAACACTTTTGTGGCCCTGTCGGGCCTTTTTTTCTTCCCCGATTTATGGTATAATGCTGACAGTCATCTGCAATTTGTGTGAGGAGGATCTTCTTTGTTCAGCCCTCTGAATGCCATCCTGGGCCTTTTCTCACGCGATGTGGGAATTGACCTGGGCACCGCTAACACCCTGGTGATGGTCCGTGGACAGGGTATCGTCATCAATGAGCCCTCGGTTGTCGCCATCGAGAAAAAGACGCGCAAAGTCCTGGCCATCGGCGCCGAGGCCAAAGAAATGGTTGGGCGGACGCCGGCCAACATTGTCGCCATTCGCCCGCTCCGCGATGGCGTCATCTCGGACTTCGACGTCACGGAGAAGATGCTCCACTATTTCATCAACAAGGTTCATGAGAAAGTCCTCTCGCCCATGCCGCGGCCGCGGGTCGTGGTCGGTATCCCCAGCGGTGTCACCGAGGTTGAGAAGCGGGCCGTCCATGATGCGGCCATCAATGCCGGCGCTCGCCGGGCCTACCTGATCGAGGAACCGATGGCGGCTGCCATTGGTGCCGGCCTGCCGGTGACTGAATCCATGGGCAGCATGATCGTGGACATCGGCGGCGGCACCACCGAGGTCGCCGTGATCGCATTGGGCGGTATCGTCGTGGCCGGGTCTCTGCGAGTGGCCGGCGACGAGATGGACGAGGCCATCATCAACTATGCCCGGCAAAAATACAATCTCTACATCGGTGAGCGGATGGCCGAAACAGCCAAAATGCAGATCGGGTCCGCCTACCCCCTGGAAGAGGAACAAACCATGGAACTACGGGGGCGGAACCTGATCACCGGGCTCCCGCAAAGCGTTGAGGTCAGCAGCGTCGAAATACGCGAAGCTCTGTCCGGCCCGGTCGGCATCATTGTCGATCTGGTGCGCGATACCCTGGACGATACGCCGCCCGAGTTGGTGGCGGATCTGATGGATCACGGGATCGTGCTGGCCGGCGGTGGTGCGCTGCTGCAAGGCCTGGCCCAGCGCCTGCAAGACGAAACAAAAATGCACGTCCGGGTGGCGGACGACCCCATGGCCTGCGTGGCTCGGGGTGCAGGCGCCGTCCTGGAGGACCTGGACACCCTGCACGTGGCCCTGGCAGCCACCCAGCGAGTCGGCGTCGTTCGCTAACACGACACGGACTATGACACGGACTACGACGTCCGACATCCGAAGACAACAGTCCGTGGAAATCTGTGTCGTGCCAGGAAGGTAGCAGAACTTGAAACGCGCGAGTGACTCAACAATCCTGTTTATCTTGATGGGGCTGAGCCTGATCGGCTTTGCCTTGCACCGCACGGCCGCCCTGGCGCCGGTTGAACGGGTCGTCCTGGATGCGGCGGTGCCGGTCCAGCGGGTCATCGATCGGGCAACTGACCGCGTCAGCAACGTCATCGAAACAGCTCGTCATCTTGACAGCCTACAGGCCGAGAACAAGGCGCTCCGCGAGTTGGTCGATCAACTGATGATCGAGAATGTCAAGCTCAAGGACGAGACACGGGAAATCAGCTCCTTGCGGCAGGAGCTTCAGTTCAAGCGGGCCAACGCCTCGTTTGACATTCAGGCGGCTGACATTCTGGGAGGGCAGGTCGTAGGTCACGATCCCAACAACGCGCTCGCCTATATCATCATCGATGTAGGTGCAAGCGATGGTGTGAAACGGGGTATGCCGGTCACGCGGGCCGGCGCGCTCGTGGGCCAGGTCGTTCGGGTGGGCAACCACGCCTCTCGCGTCCTGCTCATCACCGACCCGACCAGCAAGGTAAATGCGCGCATTCAAAGTTCGGGTGCGACAGGCATCGTGACCGGCGCTGTTGACGGCACGCTCCAGATGACGCGGATTCCGCCAGACGTGGAGGTTCACGTCGGTGACATCGTGATCACGTCGGGTTACGGCGGCAATTTCCCGCGCCGGCTGGCCATCGGGCAGGTAACGAAGGTTCACAAGCGCGACGTGGACCCCTTCCAGACGGCCGATCTATGGCCGGCAGCCGACTTTGGCGCACTGGAGATCGTCTCCGTCGTTACCGATTTCCAACCGACGAATTACGACGACGTGCAGTAAACGCGATTCGGACAATGACGCTGTTGTGCTGAGCGCAGTCAAGGTAGCAGACCGATGAGTCCTTACCTGGCCGTTGTCTTCCTGGCCGGCATCGCACTCCTCCAATCAACCCTGGCTCCACATCTCTCGTTCATCAGGGGAGAGCCGCAGTTCATGCTGCTGACCGTTGTGTCATGGAGTCTTCTCCGGGGTGGAAGAGAGGGAGTGGTGTGGGGATTTCTCGGAGGGATCATGCTGGATCTCCTCTCCGGCGCTCCGTTTGGTGTTATGACCTTGCCTATGTTGCTTGCAGGCTATCTCTCAGGGCTGGGTGAGATCAACGTCTTCCGTGCCAATTTCCTGTTGCCGGCCCTGGTTGTGTTGTTGGCAACTTTGTTCTACAACGCTCTCGTCTTGTTCCTGTTGCAGGTTCTCGGAGAACCTGTGCTTTGGGAGCCGGCTCTTCTGCACGTCATCCTGCCGGCTGCATTGCTCAACTTGCTGGCGCTGCCACTGATTTACCTGCCGCTCCGTCGTCTCCACCGGCTCACTGCCCAGCCCCAGATGAGCTTGTAGCTGTCATGAAACTCCGCGACCCTTTTCCCCGCCCCCCCCGAGACCTGAACCAGAACGGTGCTTCAGGACGCCTGATGGTCTATCGCGCGGTCGTGGTTCTGGCGTTCGTCCTGTTGGCCGGCCGGCTGTGGCAGCTTCAGATCGTGCGGGGCGACCAGTACCGGCTGCAGGCCGACACCAACCGCTTTCGCGTGGAAGCCATCGATGCACCGCGCGGCGTCATCTACGACCGAAATGGCCAGATTGTGATCCGCAACAAGGCCAGCTTTGCAGTCAGCATCGTGCCGGCTGATTTGCCCGACGATCAGGCACCGGACGTGTATGAACAGTTGTCGAACCTTCTGGGCATCCCGGTCAGTGGTCAGACGGCCGGCGTTGACACGGTGTCGCGGCCTGGCATTCAGGAGATCGTCGAGGCCGGGCGAGAGCATGATCCATACGCACCAGTGCTGGTGAAAGCCAACGTTCCGCGTGACATCGCGCTCATCATCGAAGAGGCACATCTATCTCTGCCAGGCGTTCGCGTCGAAACGGCTCCCATTCGGGAATACGTCACCGGTTCCCTGATGTCCCACATTCTGGGCTACATGGGGCCGATTCCGAAAGAATCGGCGGACGTGTATCTGAAACAGGATTACGCCCCGGATGACCGAATTGGGCTGGCCGGCATCGAGTACACCTTCGAGGATGCGCTCCGGGGAGACAAGGGGCAACGATTCGTCGAAGTAAATGTGTTGGGCCGCGTTCTGCGCACGATTGGCAAGCCAATCGAATCGACCCCGGGGCACAATCTGTATCTGACCGTTGACGCTCAATTGCAGAAAGACGTCGAGAACATTCTGCGCACGGCGCTGCACGAGATTGGGGCTTCCTCTGGTGTCGCACTGGTTGGTGATCCGAACACCGGCGAAATCCTGGCAATGGTCTCCATACCGGCTTACGACGACAACCTGTTCGCCGGCGGTATCGCGGCCCAGGACTGGGAGAAGCTCACGACCGCGCCCTTCAACCCGCTGCTGGATCGTGCCATCGCCGGCTTGTACCCACCTGGATCGATCTTCAAGCTCATTCCCGCAGCAGCCGCGCTCCAAGAGGGCGTAATTGCGCCCAATACCCTGATTAACGATCCGGGCGTGATCCTGGTCAAGAATCAGTATTTTCCAGATGACCTCGATCTGGCGCAACCCTTCTACTGCTGGCTAAAGACGGGCCACGGCAAGCTCAATGTCGTAGGTGCGATTGCTCAGTCCTGCGATGTGTTTTTCTATGAGGTGGCCGGCGGGTTCGAGGATTTTCGCGGCCTGGGCGTGGATCGGCTGGCTCAGTATGCGGAGGCTTTCGGACTGGGTGCACCCACCGGCATCGACCTGCCCGGGGAAGCAGCCGGCCTGGTACCGACGCCCCGGTGGAAGCGCCGGCGGTTTGGGGCCGAGGGCGGAGTGTGGACCACCGGCAATACCTACAACATGGGCATCGGCCAGGGCGATGTGCTGGTAACCCCCCTCCAGATGTTCAACATGGTTTCTGCTATCGCCAATGGTGGCACCCTGTATCGCCCGCAGATTGTTCAGCGTATCGTCGATTCCCAAGGCCAGACTGTTGACAGCTTCAAGCCTGAAGTGATCCGTGAAGTCCCCGTTAACCCGGCGTACCTGGCCATCGTTCGCGAGGGAATGCGCCAGGCCGTCACGGTGGGGACGGCTCAGCCGGCCTGGACACATCTGCCGGAGGAGGTGCGCGTAGCAGGCAAGACGGGCACGGCGGAGTTCTGCCAGCCCAACGAAGCCGGCACGGACTGTATGCGTGACGAAGATGGCAACCTGCCGACCCATGCCTGGTTCGTGGCCTTTGCTCCCTTTGAGGCTCCTGAGATCGTAGTCGTTGTGTTCGTAGATGGACGCGGCATCGGGCATGTGATTGAGGGTTCGCAGATAGCAGCTCCCATCGCCGCTGACATCATTCGAACCTACTATGGGCTGCCGGCCTGGCAACCGCCACCGACACCGACGCCGGCGAGCAGCCCGTGAGCCAGCGAGACCTTTAGGGTTTTCAGAAACCCTAAAGGTCTGATAAAACAGCCAGCGATGACTGAGAATCCGGTAACGATCAAAGGCACGAAGGATGGCCTGCTCGTGATCCTGGGTGACAATGACTGGGACGCGGTACTGGCGGACCTGGAGGAACACCTCGCTCAGGCAGCAGCCTTCTTCGCCGGCGGCCAGGTGATCCTCCAACTCGGAGAGCGCACGCTGGAGAGCGGGGATTTGGAGACGATCGTCGGCTTGCTGAAGGAGCAAGACATGACGTTGACCACGGTCCTCAGCGAGTCGTCTGACACGCGCCGGGCGGCTCAACGCCTGGGATACGACACCGCCCGCCCGCATCCTCAGCCCCCCCCACGGCCGGCTGAAACGACGGACGGCATGGTGGTGCGCCGGACCTTGCGATCCGGTCAGAGTGTTCGCCATCCGGGTTCGGTGATCATTGTGGGCGATGTGAATCCAGGGGCTGAAATCGTGGCCGGCGGCGATGTGATTGTGTGGGGGCACCTGCGGGGAATGGTCCATGCCGGCGCGCTGGGAGACGATCAGGCCTTCGTCTGCGCATTATCCCTGGCCCCGACACAGCTTCGGATTGGCAACCAGATTGCCCGCCCGCCTGAAGACGAAACGGGAACACCGCAGCCAGAGATGGCGCGCGTGGAAAATGGACAGATCGTTGTACGAAGTTGGGAACAATAGAGATTGGGGATTGGCGATTCCAATCTCCCATCTCGAATCTCCAATCTTTTTGAGAGGAGGACAAGATGCCTGGACGAGTGATCACCATCACGTCGGGTAAAGGTGGCGTTGGCAAGACCACAGCGACTGCCAACCTGGGTGTCGCCTTGGCCCAGCGCGGGATGCGGGTCGTCGTCGTCGATGCGGACATCGGACTCCGGAACCTGGATGTGGTCATGGGACTGGAGAACCGAATCGTCTACGATCTGGTAGACGCCGTCGAGGGCTATTGCCGCCTGCAGCAGGCCTTGATCCGCGATAAGCGCCTGCCCGAGCTTCACCTGCTGCCAGCAGCTCAGACCCGGGATAAGACGGCCGTCTCCGAAGATCAAATGCGCGAGTTGTGCGATGATCTTCGTGAGCTGGTCGATTTTGTCCTGATTGACTCTCCAGCAGGCATTGAGCAGGGTTATCGCAACGCTGTTGCCCCAGCCGACGAGGTTGTCATCATCACGACCCCCGAGGTCTCGGCTGTGCGCGACGCCGATCGCATCATTGGCCTGGTTGAGGCGGAAGAAAAGGGCCCGGCGCGACTCATCATCAACCGCCTCAAACCGTCGATGGTCCAGCGCGGCGATATGCTGGACACCGGGGATGTCCTTGACATCCTCGCTATTGAACTGATCGGTGTCGTACCGGAGGACGAGCAAATCATCGTTTCCACAAACCAGGGGCGTCCAGTAGCTTTGCTGAACGGCTCCACGGCCGGCCAGGCCTTCCGCCAGATCGCCGGCCGGCTCCTGGGTGAGGATGTGCCCTTCATGGAATTGAAAGCCCCGCCATCCTTCCTCGAGCGGCTGCTGGACCTCTTCCGAGCACCAGGGGGTGAGTTATGAGTTTCTGGGACCGACTCTTCGGGCAGCAGGGGACTACGAGCAAAGACATTGCAAAAGAGCGTCTGCAGGTCGTCCTGGTATACGACCGTGCGCACATCGAGCCCGGCTTGCTCGACACGCTGAAAGACGAAATCATCAGCGGTATCTCGAAGCACATCGAGGTGGACAAGCGTCACGTCCAACTCTCGGTGGCACACGACGGCGGTCGGAGCCGGCTGGTGGCGGACATCCCGCTGAAACCGCTCCGCCGCAACGGTGGCGATAAAAGTTCTTGAGGTGGCATGTATCGATCCCTGTGGCGTGACTTTGACTGGCTTCTACTGATCATCACAGTCGTCACTATCGGCTTCGGTGTGGCGATGATCTACAGCGCCGATCCGTGGGGCAACAGTGCGTGCCCCGGCACGTTGCCGTGTGCCGGCCGGCAAGTGGTGTACACCCTGGCCGGCCTCGTGATCCTGTTTTTCGTCGCTGCGCTGGACTACCGCTTCCTGCGCTCCCTGGGCTGGCTCGCCTATGCCGCTGCAATTGGCTTGCTGGTCGTGGTGCTCGGGGTCGGAGCCGTGTCCGGGGGGTCCCAACGCTGGTTGAGCTTTGGCTTCCTGCCGGTGCAACCCTCGGAGCTGGCCAAGCTGCTGGTGGTGATCGGCCTGGCAAAGTACATGGCCGATAACGACATGCGCCAACTGCGGCATGTGCTGGTCTCGCTGGGGCTGGCGGCCATCCCGATGGCTCTCATCTACCAGCAGCCCGATCTGGGCACGGCGCTCAGCATGATGGTGATCTGGCTGGCGATGGCTTTCGTGGCCGGCATACGGGTCTTCCACATAGGACTGTTGGGACTTGGCGCCGGCCTGGTGCTCCCGCTGGCCCTCACGAAGCTGCACGGCTACATGCAGGACCGGATCGTACTATTCCTGGACCCGACTCGCGATCCGCAGGGTCTCGGCTTCAGCGTCACGCAGGCACTGATTGCTGTTGGCTCCGGTGGTTGGCTGGGCCGAGGCTACGCCAGTGGCACGCAGAGCCAGCTCCGTTTCTTGCGTGTCCGTCACACCGACTTCGTCTTCTCTGTTCTCGCAGAGGAATTGGGTTTTGTGGGGGCGTTGATCCTGTTTGCGCTGCTGGCGTTCCTGATCTTGCGGATCGTACGCGCGGCGAATCTGGCCCGCGACGACTTTGGCCGGCTGATCGCGGTGGGCATTGCGACGATCATTCTGTTCCAGGCCTTCATCAACATCGGCGTCAACATCAACCTGGTACCGGCGACGGGCATGCCCCTGCCGTTCATCAGCTACGGCGGAAGCTCGCTGATGACCTTGCTGATTGCATTGGGATTGGTTCAGAGCATTGTAATGCGCCGGCCGCGCGCCTTCGAGTTCTAGCGACAGCGATAGTGATAGCGATAGTGATAGTGACGGCAAGCCGGCCACTGTCGCTATCACTATCACTATCGCTATCGCTTCCGGGGGGCTCCCTGCCGTCATACAGGCCGAGGGGAACACGGCTCTGGCTTGCACACTCATCCCAGCGGTGCTAGAATACTACATACACGTCTACACAATGATGACCCGAGAGTGAATCCGATGAGCCAGGCTCCCTCTGATCCCACTAACCCTTCGACAAAACCACGACACCGCCCGATCCCGTCCGGCGGTCAACGGGTTCGTGTCCGATTCGCCCCAAGTCCGACGGGCTGGCTCCACGTTGGCAACGCGCGAACAGCTCTGTTCGACTGGTTGTGGGCCCGTCACACCGGCGGCGACTTCATCCTGCGCATCGAGGACACCGATCGGAAGCGGTTCGTGCCGGGCGCGCTGGAGGACATCAAGGCGCAACTGCGCTGGCTCGGACTGGATTGGGATGAAGGGCCGGATGTTGGCGGTGACTACGGGCCATACCTTCAGTCGGAGCGCCTGGACATCTACCACAAGTATGCGCAAGAGCTGTTGGAAGGCGGCTACGCCTACAAGTGTTACTGCACGCCTGAACGGCTGGAGAAGGTTCGACAGGAGAAGCTGGCTCGTGGAGAGTCACCTGGATACGACCGACATTGCCGCAATTTGACTGATGAGGAGCGGGCAACACGTGAAGCTGAGGGCATCACACCTGTCATCCGGCTGAAAATGCCACTGAAAGGCCAGATCACCTTCGAGGACATCATCCGGGGCGAGATAACGTTTGACTTCGAGCATCTGGAAGACATCGTCCTGATCAAATCCGACGGCTTTCCCACCTATCACTTCGCCAACGTCATCGACGACCACCTCATGGAGATTTCGCACATCATCCGCGGCGACGAGTGGATTTCCAGCGTACCGCCGCACCTGGTGATGTATGACGCTTTCGGGTGGGAACCGCCGGCCTTTGCTCACATGCCGATGACCCTGGACCCAAGCGGTCGCGGCAAGCTGTCCAAGCGCAGAGGGTCCGCGCAGATGACGGAGATTCGTGAGTTCCGGGCTGCCGGCTACCTCCCCGAGGCCCTGTTCAACTTCCTGGCCCTGCTGGGCTGGGCCTACAGCGGCGACCAGGACATTTTCACCCGCGAGCAGGCCATCGAACGCTTCGACATTGCCGACATTCGGCCGGCATCTATGGCTTTTTCGTATGATAAGCTAAAGTGGATGAACGGCGTCTACATCCGCCAACTGTCCGTCGATGAGTTAGCCGACCGGCTCACCGCGTTCTTGCAGGAAAAGGGGTTCGACGTGGACCTGGCTTTCGTGCGGCGAGTTACGCCCCTGATCCAGGAGCGCATCCACACCCTGGACGAGGCCGCTGATTGGATCGACTTCTTCTTCGAGGAAGAGGTGCATCCCGACCCAGCCGAGCTGCCGGGCAAGAAGATGGACACGGCCCAAACCGCCGACGCTCTGGCAGCCGCCCATGCCGTGCTGGCCGGCGTTGAGCCTTTTGAGCACGATGCGATCGAGCAGGCCCTCCGTGCCAGGGCCAGCGACTTGGGGCTCAAGGTTGGCCAGTTCCTCACGCCGATCCGTGTTGCTGTCACCGGCAAGCGCGTAGCCCCTCCACTCTTCGGCACGTTGGAGATCGTCGGGAAAGAGAAGGTCCTGGAACGCCTGGAGGCGGCCCGCCAATCATTGCTGCAAGTTGCCAACCCTTCTTGAGCACAGATGCAGCGAGCTACAGGAACACGGTGACGGGGAGACGGTAGACGCTGAAAAGCATCTTCATATCGTGAGTGACCGTTCCCCAACGGGTGAAGCGTCCTCTTCACCAACTTTGGTGTTCCTCGGGATCATCCTGCTCTCCCGCACAGTCCTGAACGGCAGCTTCCGGGTTGTGTACCCCTTCCTGCCGGCCATCAGCCGTGGGTTGGGCGTCTCGTTGACCGCCGTCAGCTTCCTGTTGACGGTCCGCGCCTTCGTCGGGTTAAGCAGTCCACTCTTCGGCCCCGTGTCCGATCGGCATGGCCGGCGAGCCATGATGCTGAGCGGGCTGGCGATGCTGGTGGCGGCGGCGTTCCTGATCGTTTTGCCAACCGAATGGCCGGCCCTGGCCGCTTACCAGGTGGCTTTTCTCGCTTTCGCGCTCTTCGGCATCGCGAAGGTCGTCTACGATCCGGCGCTGCAAGCGTACCTGGGCGATCTGATCCCGTATCACCGCCGGGGGCGGATCATGGGGACGGTCGAGCTGTCATGGTCGGCGGCGTGGTTGCTGGGCGTGCCGGCCACGGGCTTCCTCATCGAACGCTACGGCTGGCAGGCGCCGTTCATCGCCATTGCCATCCTGGGGCTGCTCAGCTTCATCCTCACCCTACGGCTCCCCCAGGCCGACCGCCGGCACAGCTTCCAGGTCGATCTTCACTCGCCGGCCTTGCTGAAGAACCACAGCGCCCTGGCTGCCCTCGCCGTCAGCGTCCTGATGATGTTTGCCAACGAGAATGTGTTCGTCGTCTACGGAGCCTGGATGGAATCGACCTTTGGGCTCAGCGTGGGCGCGCTGGGCGTGGCATCCATCGTGATCGGCGTCTCGGAAGTGCTCGCCGAGGGGGCGTCGGCTGCTTTTGTGGATCGCATTGGCAAGAAGCGGGCCGTGGCTGGCGGCGCGCTGCTCACAGCCGGTGCCTACCTGCTGCTGCCGGCCATGACCGGCAGCCTCGCCGTGGCGTTGGTAGGGCTGGCCGTCCTGTTCATCACCTTCGAGTTCAGCATCGTGTCGTCCATCCCCCTGGTGTCGGAACTGGCGCCGGCCACGCGGGGCACGCTGATGGCGTTGAACGTGGCCGCAATGTCCGCCGGCCGGATGGCCGGCTCTGTGACGGCGACTCGGCTGTGGCTCCACGGCGGGATGACGCTGAACGGGGCGATCTCTGCCGGCGCGTCCCTCATCGCGCTGTTGATGTTGGTTTGGTTGGTGAGAGAGGGTGGGTGAGGGACCACGGATTGGCGGAAAGGCGCAAATGGAGCGGCGGCCCGCCTTTGTCTGCGAGATGCGTGGTGTGCTTGCGGGCCGGCGAGGCGTGTGGTAGAATGGGCCAGGGGGAGTCCGCCTTTACTATTCATATCTTTTTCACCTTGCCGGCGCGCCGGAGTTCAAATACATACTATCATTAGGGGAGGATTCCGTTCCTGGTAGTCACTTCGGGTAGATGTGGGGTGATCCGTGAAACGTTTGCAGACCTTGAGCTTGCTGCTGTTCTTCACGTTGTTGCTAACTGTCGCGACCTATACGTGGGCACAAGGCCCCGATCCTGCGACCGCCGTCGGTGTCGCCGTCGAGGAAACGCCTACGCCAGCCCCGGCGACGCCCCAGCCCCCTTCTCCTGGGCTGGACATCGTGGGCGGGTACGAGGCACAGCCCGGTGCCTGGCCCTGGATGGCGGCGCTTGTGAGCTCCGGTCAGCCCAATGCGTTTCAGGGGCAGTTCTGCGGCGGAGCCCTCATCGATCCCCAATGGGTGCTCACCGCTTCTCACTGTACGGAGAATAGCAGCCCGTCAGACATCGATGTCGTACTTGGCCGGCACACCTTAAGTTCATCCGATGGCGAACGAATCTCCGTGACGCAGATCATACAACATCCGTCGTATAACCCGTCCACGGTTGACTTCGACATTGCGCTGCTGCATCTGAGCAGGCCGTCGTCACAGCCGACGATACCGGTAGTCGGAGCCGGCGACAGTGCGCTCTTCGACCCTGGCACACTGGCTACCGTCATCGGTTGGGGACTCACAGATCCGAATAACGACTCCAGTTATACAGATGCATTGCAGCAGGTCTCGGTCCCCATTGTTTCCAATGCTGTCTGCAATGCCTCCAACGCCTACAACGGCCAGATCACGGATAACATGTTGTGTGCTGGTTACGCCTTGGGCGGCAAGGACTCCTGTTCGGGAGACAGCGGCGGACCGCTGATGGTGCCGGACGCGCAGGGGAGTGGCTGGGTGCAGGCCGGCATTGTCAGTTGGGGCGACGGCTGCGCTTCCCCGAACAAATACGGCGTCTACACCCGCGTGGCAAACTTCAAGAGCTGGATCGAGTCGCACGTTGGGAGTTTGCCAACGTCAACGCCAACCGTGACTGGAACTGTTCCAGCCGAGTCGCCAACACCCACCCTAACGCCAACTCAGACGGCAACAGCGACTGCGACAGTGACGCCAACCCCAACCACGCCTCCTGGCGGCGGGAGCAGTTCTCAAATCCTGCAAGACCCGGGGTTTGAATCAGCCCTCTCCTCCTCTCCGTGGGTCACAACGGGAGATGCATACCCTGATTTTCAAGGAGACATGGTGTTTCCTGCCCACAGCGGGAACCAGTATGCCTCGCTGTCTGGGCCAGGTGAAATCTATCAACAAGTGGACATCCCGGCCGATGCCACTTCAGCAACGTGGCACTTTTGGTGGCGGACCAGCGGAGACCTGCCCCCGATTGCCTCGTTGGAGCTTCAGGTGAGGGATGGCAGCGGCAGCCTGCTTGAGACTCTGGTCACGCTGGACGATAGCGGGCCCACCGAGTGGGCGGAGTCGTCCGCATTCGACCTGAGTGCCTATGCCGGCCAACAGGTGCAGATCACCTTCAAAGCCATAAGCAACTCGGGACCCAACGCCAGCTTCTACTTCGATCTGGACGACGTGACTCTTGGCGTGAGCACAGCCCCCGATCTTGACTTCAACCACGACGGTGTGGTGGACCTGGGCGATGTCCAAATGATGGCCGGCAGTTGGCGTCAGTCCAACCTGTGGTACGACTCGAACGGCAATGGGATCGTGGACGTGGCCGACTTGATGTACGTGGCTGGCCACCTGACAGGTTCGTAGTTTGACAGTGTCAAACTACTCACCCTCCCGCAGGATTGGCCGAGAATCGCTGCTTCAAGGCCGTTTTTCGGGTGCAAAACCATTGCGCATCGCAACCTGCGGGAGGGTGGCTGATGAGTAGTAACCTCTCAATCTTCATAAGAGTAGGCTGCACAATTCTCTCCCCGGTAGATCGTTGGCTTCCAAGGTCTCCTTCATTGTGCATCACTCCGACGTCTTTCGCAACTTGCGATTCTCGGTCGCTTCTGCAAGCGGGGGCTTTGCCCTGAAACTCTAATTGTGATAGAATCTATGTGCTAATTCTTTCATGATCCCGGCTGGCCAGCGAGTGAATTCGTCGGCTGATACTCAGTAGATGAGAATTCTCGCTCCTGACCGGCCCGGGACCGGTCAGATCGGCGGGTCACGGACCCGCCTGGAGCGTGTTTTCCCAGCTACTGATACTTCATCATTGCTTGCTAGTGCTTGCAAGAGCCTGCCGAAGTGAACGGACAACGCAAGGTTCCGGATAACATCAAGAACATCCTTGACAACCTGCCCACCAAGCCCGGCGTCTACCTCTTCGAGGATGACTCGGGCCGGGTTCTCTACGTAGGGAAGGCGGTCAATCTGCGCGCCCGCGTGCGGTCATACTTCCATAGGTCAGCCAACCTGAACTCCAAGACCCATCACATGATGACGTATGTGGCCGGCATCGACTTCATCGTCACGGAGTCGGAGTTGGAGGCGCTGATCCTGGAGATGAACTTGATCAAGCGCCATCGACCGCGCTACAACGTTCGGCTCAAAGACGACAAACGCTACCCATACATCAAGGTCACCTGGCAGGACGATTTCCCGAAGGTCTATATGACGCGACGGATGCGTCAAGATGGCGGCAGGTACTACGGCCCCTTCACCGCCGCATGGGCTGTGCACGAGACACTGCACACGCTGCGTAAGATCTTCCCCTACCTCACCTGCGACCGAATCATCACCGGCGAAGACGAGCGAGCCTGTCTGTACTACCACATCGGGCTGTGCCAGGCACCGTGTATCGGCGTGGTGAATCGGGCAGAATACCGGGCGATGATTCAGGGGTTGTGCGACTTCCTACAAGGCAAGACAGAGCAAGTCCTGCGAGACCTGAGGCAGGACATGCAGAAAGCTGCCGGCAACCTGGAATTCGAGCGCGCGGCGGCGATCCGCGATAAGCTCCTGGCCATCGAGCGGGTCATCGAGCGCCAGAAGGTTGTCTCACCGGAGTTGGTGGATCAGGACGTGATTGCTCTGGCGCGGGATGACGGGCAGGCGTGTGTCCAGGTGTTCTTCATCCGCAATGGCAAGCTCATCGGCCGCGAGTACTTCATGCTGGAGGGGGCTGAGGGTGAAGAAGCCCGGGATGTGATGACCTCCTTCGTCAAGCAGTTCTACGACGAGGCGGCCAGCATCCCACCACAGATTCTCGTCCAGGACGAGATCGACGAGGCCCTGATTATCGAATCCTGGCTTCGAGACATGCGGGGCGATAAAGTGGCAATCCGGGTGCCGCAGGGTGGTCAGGATCATGCACTGGTTGAGATGGCAGCGGAAAACGCGACTGAAACGCTGCACGCCCTGAGTGCCCAGTGGCAGGTTGATGCAGAAAAGCAGGTGACCGGCGTAGCGGAGCTGCAGGAGGCACTCGGGATGGATCGACCGCCGGCCCGCATCGAATGCTACGACATCTCCAATATCCAGGGGACGGCAGCAACCGGCAGCATGGTGGTCTTCGCCAGGGGCACGCCGCGCAAGAGCGACTATCGGCGGTTCAAAATTCGCACCGTGGAGGGGGCGGATGACTATGCCATGATGCAAGAAGTTCTGCGCCGCCGCTTCCGCCGTCTGGTCGCACGCCGGGCAGAGGAGGAATCCGTCCCCACCACCAGGGCCGACGGACCGCGCGCCGCGCCAGAAGCCGATGCCTGGGCCATCGCGCCGGATTTGGTCATCGTCGATGGTGGGAAAGGACAACTGAATGCAGCTCTGGAAGTCATGCAAGAGCTGGGCGTTGACCACATCCCCGTCATCGGGTTGGCTAAACGAAAAGAGGAGATCTTCAGGCCGGGGGAACCGGACCCGGTCGTGTTGCCCCGCGATTCCCAGGCGCTATTCCTGGTACAACGGGTGCGGGACGAGGCGCATCGGTTTGCGCTCAACTACCACCGCCGGCTGCGCCGCAAGCAGGGCATCGCCTCCATCCTGGAGGAGGTGCCGGGAATCGGCCCCAGGCGTCGGCAGGCGTTGCTGAGGACTTTCGGCTCTGTGGAGGGCGTGCGGCAGGCTTCGTTGGAGGAACTCCTGGCTGTTCCCGGCATGACCAGGCCGGCGGCCGAGAAGCTCAAAGCTTATCTGTGAGGGACGATCATGTCTGATCGACCACAGTTTCCCGGCCAGCACCGGGATGAGACAGTCGTTTTCAAGAAGCGGCGTCATTGGTACATCCTCTTGAAATGGCTGATGCCACCCCTGGCCATCTTCTTCGCGGCAGTGGGTGTTGGGGTAGGTGTTGGCCTGGCGCTTTCTCTTACAGCACTTCCCTGGGCCGGCCTGATTTTCTTGCTCTGCATCGGGCCGCTGGGGTTCACGATATGGCGTTTCCTTGACTGGGAGAACGATCACTACATTCTGACCAATCAACGTGTTCTGCACATCGAACGTGTTTACTTCTTGTTCGAGAGCCGCCAGGAGGCCAACCTTGACAAGGTCCAGGATGTGACTGTCAGGATGCCATCCCTCATCGCTAACATGCTCTACTTCGGTGACGTGACCATCGAGACAGCCAGCAAGACCGGACAGATTAAGTTTGAAT
This sequence comes from uncultured Anaerolineales bacterium, assembly GCA_964532665.1. Lineage (GTDB taxonomy): Bacteria > Chloroflexota > Anaerolineae > Epilineales > JAANWY01 > CAZHMV01. Next base: position 121,409 of record CAZHMV010000001.1, on the reverse strand, counting down.
CTATTCCCAAGCCGCGCAAGATCCAACGGCTGATTTTCGAGGCGGCGGGTCTCCCGGAGGCCAGCATGAAGGAAGCTGAAGAGTGGCAGGCGGGCCGGATGCGAATCATGCATCCCCTGAAGATGTTCGCCCGAATGCTCTATCCGGTTTATCCCAGGGGGGGAGATGTCCGGGTCTGGCGGAAGCATTGGTTTAGATTGCTTACAAAGGTGATCCGACCCGTGTTGATAGCCCTGCTGGTTCTCGTCGTCTGGGCCGCTGTTCTGTTGTCAAACCTGCCGGCGCCGGTTGAACTCATCCCCGAAGTAGCCATTGTGGTGATCCCCGCGATCATCTTGCTGATCCTGGTTGGCTGGATTGCCTGGATTACCATCGACTGGCACAACGACCTCTACGTCCTGACAGATACGCATGTCATCGACATCGAAAAGAAGCCGTTCACGTCGGAGTTCCGTCGGGAGGCAAACCTGGGCATGATCCAGGATGTGAGCTACGAGCAGCCCACGTTCCTTGCCAAGTTCCTGAACTATGGCAACACGCGACTGGAGACAGCCGGCACGATGGGCGAGTTTACCTTCGATAGCATACCGAACCCGCGCCAGGTGCAGGAAGTAATCGCCCGGCGTCTGGCTGACTTCCGCAAGCGCGCTGGCAAGACCAGGCCAAAGCCGGCCCCGAGAACCGAAGAAGAGCTGACAAAGGCCCTTGAGAAAATACTGAACGAGCGATACGGCCTACTGCCTAAACCACCCAAAAAGCAAAGCTGACGCCGTAAGACGACCCTACCTTATAGCGATCAGGTCGATTCTGCGACAGGCCGGCCACGCCAGCGACGGAAGCCGGCCACCATCAGGCCAACCGGGGTGGCGATGACCAGTCCCACCGGCAGGACGAAGACGACGAGCCAGATCGCGGCGTTGACGAACCACTGGCCGGCGGACGCCAGCGCCCCCAGGGCGTCCCGGAGCGTCTGTGCGGGTTGCCAGCCTGGCTGCACAATCGGCTTTTCCTCTTTGGGAATCAGCTCCACGTTGATGGTTGCCAGACTGATCTGGTTGTTCAGATACTGCATCCGCCCCTTGATCTGCTCAATCTGGCCGCGAATCTCTGTCAACTGGCGGTACACCCGGAGTATATCCTCAGCATTGTGGGTCTGTTTCCGGATGTCGCTCAGCAGCGCCAGTAATTCCTTCTCGGTCGCCTCCAGGTTGCGGAGCCGCGACTTCAGGTCGGTGTATTCCTGGGTCACGTCCTGGCTGCCGATGTTCTCACGCTGCACTTCCAGGGCCAGTTCCTTGATGCGATCCAGGGCATCGTCGAACTCGCGGGCGTCAATGCGCAGGGTGATGGTGCCTCGCATCAGGTCATCCTTTACCTGCCATAGTTTGGCATCGGCCATGTAGCCGCCGAAAGAGCCGGCCATCGCTCGCAGTTGGTTGACCGCTGTTTGCGTATCGTCAACCACGATGGTCAGATCGGCCGTGCGGATGACCTGCCGGCTATCGAAGACGCCTTGCCGGGCCTGGGACCGGGCTTCGGGCACAGCGCCGCCGGATCCCAGCCCGGGGTATGCGAGGTCCGGCGAGAACCCTAGTGGCGCCGGCGGTGGGGCTGTAGGGACGGCTGCTCTTTCGGTCACCTTTTCCCCTTGAAGCTGCGCAAGCGGGGCCGGCGCTCGGGCACATGCCGCCAACGCAAGCATCAGCAGTAGCAGCCCGATGAGTGCCACCAATCTCAGGTTTGGGACTCGTGTCATCGCGTTTTCTCCTCTGTCGCTCACTACCTGACAACCAACAATAAACTGCAACGAACGGTGAGAGCGAATAGCGCGGACCCTCGTCCACAAAACGCACAAACGCCCAGTGATGTTCCACTGGGCGTCTGTTTCAGTAATCAGTGACCAGTGATCGGTCATCAGTCATCAGGTCTTGGGTACTGATCACTGATCACTGGTTACTGATCACTGGTTACTGATCACTGACTACTGCTCCTGGTCACCACCCGTAGTTCAGGCGCGTGATCAGGCGGGACGGCAGGCCGGCCTCCGTCATTTTCGCTTGCGTTTCCTGGATGGGATACGCTACCCGGTGATAGGTTGCCGTCAGCGCCTCGGTATCGAGGATGAGATAGCTTGCCCGAGGGTCACCATCGCGTGGCTGCCCCACACCGCCAGGGTTGATGATAACGCGCCCGTTGGGCAGTTGGATCGGTTCCCCCAGCATGAAGGCCGGCACGTCCACACGACCATTCTGCTGTCGGTAGATTGCCGGAACGTGTGTGTGCCCCACCAGGCAGTAGGGCGTGTCGAAGTGAGCGAAGTTGGCCGCTGCAGCCCGGGCGTTAAGAACGTATTCCCAGATTGGATGGCGGGGGCTACCATGAGCCAGGGTAAACTGATCTGAAGCCCTCACAATAGCCGGGAGCGTGTCCAGCCAAGCCATGTTGTCGGGCGTCAACTGATGCCGCGTCCACAGGGCTGCCAGTCTGGCCATGGGGTTAAAGTCCGAGGTGTCCAGTTTTCCCAGCGCCGCCCAATCATGGTTGCCAGCCAACCAAAACTCCGGCTGCAATTCCCGCAGCCGATCTATGCAGGCATTAGGCTCCGGTCCATAGCCCACCACATCCCCCAGACACCAAATTGTATCAACGTCACCTACTTCATCCAGTACCTGATTGAGGGCAGCCAGGTTTGCATGAATATCTGATAACACTAACACATTCATAAGAGAATCCTCTCACACCAACTCAACAATACGCGTCTTGTCCCGGTGTTCCATCACATGTATAATTCATCTACTGATACAACGCCGAAGCCGTTTAGTAGGTTCGATCCAGGCAGAACATTTAGTCAACGATTGCTCAACGATTTTCGACCACGAACTGCTCGCGTTTGGCGCGAATGGACGGATTGCTGATCTCATTCGTGAGATTCATGGATGGAGTTGTTAAGCGGGAGGTCGGTTGTGAGTCCCATCCTGTCTCCTGACACGCTCGACATCATCAGCCACAGCCCGGAACAGACCCGCCGGCTGGCTTCACGGCTGGCACCCCTGCTGCAGGGCGGAGAGACCATCTGCCTCAAAGGCCCGCTGGGGGCCGGCAAAACGACTTTTGCCCAGGGAGTGGGGCAGGGCCTGGGCATTGAAGAACCTATCATCAGCCCAACATTCACGCTCATTCGCGAATACGGCCCGGTGGGCGAGCACCCGGCCATGTACCATATCGACTTCTACCGCCTGGAGAACCTGGAGGAACTCCAGACGTTGGGCCTGGATGACTACTTTTACGGCGACGGTGTCTGTGTGGTAGAGTGGCCGGAACGAGCAGAAATGCTCCTGCCCGAAGAGCGGCTGTGGATTGAGATGCACACCGTTGACGACACCAAACGTGGCCTGTTGATCCGGGCCGAGGGTAGTCGATACCGGCAACTCCTCGAAGAATTCAAACGGCTTGCATACGGTCTATGATTCTGGCTATCGATACTGCCACTCAATCGGCCGGCCTCGCCATCCTGGATCCGGAGCGCGAAGTCATCCTGGCCGAACATACCTGGCACTCACACATCAACCACACGGTGGAGCTGACACCGAACCTTCGAGCCATGCTGGAAACACAGAGCCTGTCAACCGCAGACCTGACCGGCATCGTCGTGGCGCGGGGCCCGGGATCATTCACGGGCCTGCGTATCGGCATGAGTGTTGGAAAAGCGCTGGCCTACGCCCACGGGATTGACATCGTCGCCATCCCGACGCCGGACATCATCGCTCATGCTCACCAGACCCGCGACTTACCGCTCTGGGCTATCCTCCGGGCCGGTCGCGGCCGGATTGTCGCCGCCTGCTACCCCGTTGATGGCCCACCGCCATCGGTAGACGCCTATCATATCACGACCCTGGCCGAGCTTGCCGGCCAGATCGACGAGCCGGTCCTGTTCAGCGGCGAGCTGGACAGTGCAGATGCGTCCCAACTCAGACAGGTTCTGGGTCAATCTGCTATTGTCGCATCGCCGGCCAACCGGGTGCGCCGGCCCGCCCATTTGGCCGAGGCCGGCTGGCTGGAACTGGCAGCCGGCCACGCCGATGATCCGGCAACGCTGGCACCAGTTTACCTGCATCAGCCCGGCTCTTGACCTCAGTGACCAGTAGTTACACCTTCAATCCTCGTTACTGATTGGACCTTTCTCTGCAATGTACGAAGACATCCCTTACCAAGTTGTTCCGATGCGCGTCTCGGACATCTCCGAGGTCATGGCGATTGAGCGACAATCCTTCCCGACACCATGGGCGCCCTCCGCCTACCGCTACGAGCTGAGGTTCAATCCCAACGCGCACTACTACGTGGTGCGATCACGCGAAGCACCGCCCCAGGTGCCCAACTCGAATACCGGCGGCTGGCGTATCAGACTGCGCCGGCTGCTGGGCCCGCCGAAGCCGGCCGGCCCGCCCGTGCTGGGCTATGTCGGCTTCTGGCTGGTAGCCGGCGAGACCCATATCAGCACCATCGCGGTACATCCCGACGCCCGGCGTCGAGGATTGGGTGAACTTCTGCTCGTCCAGGTGATCGAAACAGCCCTGGCCGAGGACGCTGACTTCGTTACTCTGGAGGTGCGCGTCTCTAACCACGCGGCACAACGCCTGTATGAAAAATACGCCTTCGAGCGAGTTGGCCGGCGAAAAGGTTACTACACCGACAACCGGGAAGATGCCTGGATCATGACTGTGGATCGACTTCATGATCCAGAGTACCGGGCGCTGTTTGAGCGAAACAAGCGCGCACTTTATGAGAAACTACGACAGTAGCTCACAGATACACCCGCAGAGTCAGCCACAGCAGGCCGGCTGTCACGCCACTCCCCACCACCGAGCTGAGGAAGTTCACGGTGTCATTGTCGAGCCAGCGCCATCCCCGCAAGGGCCGGCTGCGAGTCCCACACGTGTGAACCGCCCGCTCCGTCTCCTCATCGCAGAGATCACACCAGTATACGCGCTGCACCGACGCCCCCAGCAGGCTGTCGAAAAACGCGCCGGCCGATCCGCCCAGGCCGGCCGTCAGCGGGAGCCACATCGTCCAGCGGACCACATCACCGCCGGACAACAAGACGGGAGCGAGACGCAGGCCCTCAGCCGCCAACCCGATCAGGAGAGCGCCGGCCACTGCAGCCGCGGTGCCCAGAACCGAAACGCCGCCCGACGTGCCCGGCGGCACCTGCTCTCCCGTGGTGATGCGGCGCGGCGGTTGCCGGCTCAACACGCCCAGTTCCGTCGCCCACGTGTCCGCATTCACAGTCGCCATGGCCCCCACGAAGGCAGTGAAGAGCAACGGAGTGGGATGCAGCAGGAACAGGAACGCCAGCAACGCCCCCCAGCCGCCGTTGGCCACTGCCTGCCCCAGATCGCGCCGACCTGGCTTGGCGAACTTCTCAGAAAACGCCGCCTTGTCCGCTTCTCGATATCGAGACAGCAGGCTGGACGAGGCGAAGAACAGGATTAGCAGCAACCCCCACACCCAACCGCCGGCACCGAAGATGATCGTTCCGATGATGATTGCGCCCACCACGCCGCCAGGTGCCAACGCCTTACTTCGGTATCCCAGACCACCGATCACCGTGCTGAGCAGCAATCCCGCAATCCACCACTGCACTTCCAGAGACAATCAACCTTTCTCAATGACTACCTTGCCACCCTCCCGCAGGTTGCGATCAACGATGCCTCTGCCCCTGGGACAAGACCTTTGGCACAGTTCTCGGGGCAAGAAGCTTCAAACCTGCGGGAGGGTGAGCAGTGCCCTTTCTCAACCTGACCGCCGGAGATCGTTCACCAGCACCCGCTCATCGCCAACCCGCCTGGTCACACGGGCCTCGTCCAGGTGCTCCAACAACGCCAGCGCGTACTTGCGGCTGGTCTGGAACATGTCGCGCGCCTGGGCCACCGTGATGCTCCCCTCGCGCTGAAGATGTGCTACGATTTGCTCCACCATCTCCTGGTAGGTTTCGGTCAGGAACAGAACGTCCTCGCTAATCTGTGTGAGGTAGCCTTGTTCCACCAGCGCATACAACACGTCAGGGCCAACCTGGGTCCGGACGTCACCGGTCGAGGGTGGTGTGCGCGGCGTCTTGCGAAAAGCGGTCAGCACCGCATCAATCCGCTTCTGCTGTTCGGGCGAGAACGACACCCGGTGTGAGGGCAGACGCAACGTGCCGGCCTCGGCGACGATCTCGCCCTGATCTACGGCGCGGTCAACCACGGCATTCACAAGCTGGGCATCCAGGTGCAGCCGGCTGCGAAGCTCTTCGCGCGGCATCCCCTGGCGCAGGGAATACGCCGCGTGATACTCGGCCAGGGCCTTTTCAATCCGGTCGAGCAGTCGCGACCACCCGTCAGTTGAAATCAGATAGGCCGAGCTTCGCACCAGGCGTTCAGGGTCCAGCGTACCGCTGTCCAGGACGATGACCAGCCCCCTATCCAGCAAGCCGGCCAGGGCGGATGCAGCCGCTTTCGGTTCCAACTGGCTGCGGCGAACGATCTGGCGCGCTTCGATAGGTTCCTGTTTGAACAGGGTCCCCAGCAGGCTGTCCTCCGGCGTATCCGAGGCCATGGCCTCCAGCCGCTGAATGACCGCCGGCTGGAAGCGGCGATGCCGACGACGCGGATGCGGGTCCACGATGATACCCCCGCCAATGGTTAAACCGGGGGACGGCTGCCGAATGATGAAGCGATCTCCCTTCGCTGCAGCCAAAGGTTCTGTTAATCGAAGTTGGGCCCAGCCTGTTTCACCCGGCGGGATGTCTTGCCGGCCAAGAACGCGCGTACGAGCCAACATCTGGGCTGCCCCGGTGAACACCTCGACCTCCACGTTGTGCCTGAGCGTCCTGGGAGCCTCTGCCAGCATCCTGAGCTGCACGTCCATCAACAGCGTGCCCCGCAGCCATCCTGGCTTCGTCACGACGTCGCCCCGCTCCAGTTCATCAACTCCTACCCCCGAGAGATTGATGGCTACTCGACTGCCCGGGACAGCCATCCCGATTTTCTGTTTGTGCGTCTGGAGGCCACGGATGCGGGCTTTCAGCCCCCTGGGCTGAATCTCCACCTCATCGCCAACCTGGAAATGTCCGTCAATCAGGGTGCCCGTCACAACCGTCCCGAAGCCGGCCACCGTGAATGCGCGATCGACGGGCAGGCGGGGCCGGCCCACATCCCGCCGGGGCGTCGTTTCTGCCAGGAGATGATCCAGCGCGGCACGCAACGCCTCAAGCCCTTCCCCCGTTCGCCCCGACACGCGGATGATGGGGGCGCCGGCCAGACTCGTCGGGGCCAGCATATCCTCGACTTCGGCCTCCACCAGGTCCAGCCAGTCCGGCTCGTGCGCCAGATCGATCTTGGTCAGCGCCACCAGACCGCTCTTCACTTCCAACAGGTCGAGGATGGCCAGGTGCTCCCGCGTTTGGGGCATCGGCCCTTCGTCTGCTGCCACGACCAGCAAGGCCACATCGATTCCCCCGATGCCGGCCAGCATGTTCTTGATGAAGTCCTCGTGTCCCGGCACGTCGATGATGCTCGCCGTCTCGCCACCGGGCAACGTGATCCAGGCAAAGCCCAGATCAATGGTCATCTCACGTTCCTTCTCCTCTTTGAGGCGATCCGGATCGATGCCGGTCAACGCCTCGACGAGGGTTGATTTGCCGTGGTCAACGTGGCCGGCAGTTCCTATGACACGCAACGGTTTTTTCGCTCCTCATGTAGTTCAGTCTGTCTTCAATCACCAGGCTTCTTCGCTCGCGTCACAAGCACGTCCGACGACTGGATCTCTTCGCTTAGCATCGCTCGCCGTTCGCTTTGGTGTGAGATTTGGTGATCGAGGGCGGCGTCGAGATGTCGAATGAGACTGACAAGGCGCTGGAGGACGCGCCGGTCGTTTTCGTCCAGCCGATCAAGTTCCTCAGCAAAGCGATCGGTGATCTCGGCACGCCAGATTTCCAACAATTCGAGCCGGCCATCCTGCTCCGCATCGTGCTTCGTCTCTTGTTCCCAATCGTAGTCACGCTGCTTCAGGAAGAAGTGCCAGCGCTTCTCATTCTCTTCCTGCCAGGCCTCCAGTTCCCGTTGCAGGCGCTCGTCGGCCAGCCGCTGCTGCTCGGCCACCTCCGCCTGATCCCGCTCCAGGCGCTGCGCCAGCGCCTGCAAGTCACCCATCGTCCGGCGGTTGTCTTGATAAGCCAGCTCGTAGCGGCGAAGCGTCTCTCGCCACCGGTCCATGGCGTCCTCGTACTCCCCGAGCGTTGCCTCCCAGTCCCCCAGCCGGCGATCCCGACGCTGTTCGGCCTGACGAATTTCCTCGATGAAGGCAGTCCGCCATCGTTCCATCCGATCCTCGAACCGTTTCAGTTCGTCGATTTTCTCGGCGCTGCGCTGGGCCCATTCTTGCAGAAACTGGATTTGGCCGGCATTCTCCTCAATCGCCTTGTGCAGCGGCGGGATCTTCACTTCCAGTTCATCGGTGCGATGGGATGTCCGCGACGCCCCTTCCTCCAAATATGAGATTCGGTCCCGATGTTCCTGGATGGATTCACTCAACGGTGGAATTCGCTGCTCCTGCTCCGAGATGAGACCACGGAGCCGCTGATCCTCGGCCGCCAATGCCTTGATGCGTTCGTCCAGTTGCGGTATCGGTTCTAAGCGCTTGCGTATGTTGTCCAGGGCTACACGGACATTCTTCTGTTCAGCCTCGCGAAGCTCGGCCGATTGTCGGGCCTCCTTTGCCCGCTGCGCTTCCAGGTCGTGTATCATGAAGACGATCTCGTTCTTCGCCTCCTGGAGTGCAGCCTCAATCTGGGGGAATTTGACCAACTGCGCCTGTGTGCTCGAGAGCCGGCCCTCCAGATGCTCCAGTTGTCGCGACAGAGCCGCCATCGAATCTGTCTGGTTGGATAACCGCTCGTTCAGTTGAGCCAGACGGGCCTGGGTTTGATTGAACCTTGTCTCAAGCCCTTCGATATCGCGAGCTAGTCCCGCCGCTTGCTCGACCTGACCGTCGATGCGTGCCGGCATCGTCTCGACCTGACTCCTCAGCGCCGTCAGGTCGCTTTGCACGGCTTTCAGCGTCTTCGCCAGGTTCGCCAGTTGGGGGCTCTGGGCTTCCAGCCGCGATTCCAACTGTGCATCTATCTTTCGCAGCCGATTCTCACTGGCTTCGACGACCCCCAGGATTTCGTTCTTGAGTTCCTGGAGGGCAGCTTCGATCTCGGCAAACCTGGCCAGTTGGGCCTGCGTGCCGGCCAGCCGGCGTTCCAGGCTCTCAAAACGTTGCGTGAGGTCTTCCATCCCCCGACCCTGCGTTTCGGCAAGGGTTTGGAGTGCTGCCAGTTGCCGGCGATCCTCACGCTGTTGCTCGTCAAGCCAGGTCAGCAACTGCGTCGCATCTTGCGTTGTCTGTTGATCCATGAAACAGCCTCGTCAGGGATTGAGCTCGACAACCTCACCCGTCACCAGGAAGACCACCCGTTCTCCGATGTTCGTCGTCCGATCTCCGATCCGCTCCAGGTTGTGGGCGACCCAGATGAGGTGGGTAGCTCGGGTGATTGTTCGGGGATCTTCTGCCATGAACGTCAGCAGCTCACGGTATATCTGATCGAACAATCTGTCGATTTCGTCATCTCGTGCGGCCAGCATACGCGCTCGCTCCACGTCTCGATCAATAAACGCCTGAAGCTGGCCACGCAGTAGCTCTCGTCCGATTTCGGTCATACGCGGAACGTCGATCAACGGCTTCAGCAACGGCTGATCGATGCCTCGGAGCGTGATGGTGGCGATTCCCTCGGCGTAGTCCCCCATCCGCTCCAGCTCGGTGGCTATGCTGGCCGCGGACATCAGGGTGCGGAGGTCGCCGGCCAGGGGTTGTTGTGTGGCAATGAGAACCAGCGTCTGCTCTTCCAGATCGTACATAGCCTGGTTGACTCGCCGGTCTTCTGCGATCACTCGCTGCGCCAATTCTGCATCGCGCTCTGCCAACGACTGCACTGCGCGCACGATTGCGGTATCCACGAGATCGCCCATCGCCAACAGATTTCCTAACACTTCATCAAGCCGTTCCTGAAAGGCTGCCCGGGTCATGATCCCATCTCCTTCATCAGTCGGTAGCGTGGATGGCTGTCGAGATTATACTGCGTCGGCGACTCTGATGCAACCTGCTTGACCAGGTGCAATCTCAGCAGTATAATAGTACCCAGGAATGCTCGCAGACTAAGCAATTCACAGTTAGGGATTTCTATGCGCATCGGGATCGATGCCCGAATGGCCTACTACACGGAGGCCGGCATCGGACAATACATCCGTCGCCTCGTACAAGGCCTGGCCCAATTCGACAGCCCCGAGGAATTCGTATTATTTCAAAGCCGCAAAGACGCGGCGGTCATGGCAAACACTCGCCGCTTCCAACGCCGCAACCTCTGGACCCCCAGCCATCATCGGCTGGAGCAGTGGGTCCTTCCGGTCGAGATTGCCCTCACGAACGTGGACCTGCTTCACAGTCCGGATTTCGTTCCGCCCTTCTGGCGCAGTACACGCTCCGTCATCACGATCCACGACCTCCATTTTCTGCGCTATCCCCAATTCCTGACGCAGGACGCTGCCCGGTACTACGGGCAGATCGACCAGGCTGTCCACCGGACCGATCACATCATCGCCGTGTCCGAAAGCACGCGAAAGGACATTGCAAATCTACTGGGCGTGCCGGCCAACCGCATCACCGTCATCTATGAGGCCGCCGATCCGGCATTTCACCCCATCGACGACCCACAGATTTTGGCACAGGTTCGCGAGAAATACAACCTGCCCGAGAAGTTCGTCCTGTTCGTGAGCACTATCGAACCGCGAAAGAATATCCCAACCGTGCTCCGCGCTCAGCGGATTCTGTTGGATCGGCATGGCCCACTGGCTCCACTGGTGATTGTCGGCAAACGCGGCTGGCTGTTTGAAGAGGTGTTCTCCCTGATCTCGGAACTCGACCTGGAAAATGACGTCCAATTTGTTGGCCGCGTTCCCCAGGATGATCTAATATTGATCTACAATGCGGCAACGGTCCACGTTCACCCGGCACTCTACGAGGGCTTCGGGCTTCCTCCGCTGGAAGCTATGACCGTTGGGACACCAACCATTGTGTCCGATGTGTCATCGCTGCCCGAGGTGGTTGGCGATGCCGGCTGGCTCGTTCCTCCGGAGGACGTAGAAGGCTGGGCGGCTGCCATTGGCCGGCTGCTGGCCGACGAAGACCTTCGGGCAGATTTTCGACAGCGCGGATTCAAACAGGCCAGCAAGTTCTCTTTGGAGCGAATGGCCGAAGAGACACTGGCCGTTTACCGGCGCGTAGCCCAGTCCGTGTAGGTCGCTCGACAGGCTCAGGATGAACCCTTCGACAGGCTCAGGATGAACCCTTCGACAGGCTCAGGATGAAGCTGCTTTTCCTGACGCCCCAACTGCCATACCCGCCGCATCAGGGCACGACCATTCGCAACTTCCACCTGTTGGCAGGCCTGGCCCGACGTCACGAAATCGCCCTGATCTCTTTCACCGATGGATTGCGGTCAGTCAGCGATACACCGCTCCCTGGTCTGTGTGACCAGGTCCATGTGATCCCCATGCCGCCCATCCGGTCCCTGTCCCAACGCCTGGTGACAACCTTTCTGTCGCCGCAGCCGGACATGGCGCTCCGCCTGCCATCTCGCCAGTTCCAGACGCGACTTGAGCAGTGGGTGCAGGATGAGCAGTTCGATGTGATACAGGTTGAAGGGATCGAGATGGGCCAGTACGCTCTGGCGCTGCAGGAAAGCCGGCTGCTGAGCGACCGCACGAAACTGGTGTTTGACGATCATAACGCCGAATACGTCCTGCAGCGCCGGGCGTTCCTCACCGACGGCGGCCGGCCAACACGCTGGCCGGCCGCCGGCTACTCCCTTATTCAATGGCTCAAGCTGCGCCGCTATGAGCGGCAGATTTGCCAGATAGCCGACCGGGTTGTTGCCGTCTCGGAGACGGATGCAGAAGCTCTGCGCCGGCTGGTACCCGGGCTGTCGCCTGCGGTTGTGCCCAACGGCGTCGATATCGATTTCTTCCGCCCCGAATATGCCGGCGCGGACGGCGTCCAGACTGCGAACCTGGTCTTCACCGGTAAGATGGACTTTCGGCCCAACGTTGATGCCATGCTCTGGTTCTGTGGCGAGATTCTGCCACGCATCCAGGCCGCGCGGCCAGGTATCACCCTGGCAATTGTAGGCCGCGAGCCCCACAGCCGCGTGCAGGCCCTCGCCCGTGGGCCAAATGTCGCTGTAACGGGGTATGTGGATGACATCCGACCGTACGTGGCCGGCGCCCAGGTGTACATCGTGCCGCTGCGGATGGGCGGCGGTACCCGGCTGAAGGTGCTCCAGGCCATGGCGATGGGCAAAGCCATCGTCAGCACGACCCTTGGCGCCGAGGGGATTGCCGGCCACGCCGGCGAGCATCTGGTGTTGGCCGACAACGCCGATGACTTCGCCGCTGCTGTCCTCTCGCTTCTGGACAACCCGGACCGCCGGGCTGCCCTGGGGACTCGCGCCCGAAGCCTGGTAGAGCGCGAATATGCCTGGGAGGCCATCATCCCGCGCATGGACGCAGTCTATCATCATTAAGAACAACGGATCGCTCGGATTTACGGATTCGGAGCCTGGGAATCCGTAAATCCGAGCGATCCGCTGTTCTCATACACGCAGCCCGGGCAGCCAGTCCGAACTGTATGTACACTCTTGCGCCTGGCAACATGATGCGACACGCATGGCTCCGGCTTCAACTCTTGCGGCTTGCAGCCCACGGCATCCAGACGCCGTCTGCAGACGGCCGTCTGCAGCCAGATCACATCCTGGTGATTCGACCGGACCACATCGGCGATCTGCTGTTCGCGACGCCGGCCCTGCAACTGCTGCGCGAGACGTTTCCGCATGCACGAATCACCACCCTCGTCGGTCCGTGGGCTGCCACGGTCGTTGAGCGGAACCCGAATGTGGATGCTGTGCTCAGATGTCCGTTCCCCTGGTTCGATCGCCGGCCCAAACCTTCGCCATGGTATCCATACCGCGTGTTGTTGCGCGAGGCGCGATGGCTGCGCCCGCATGGCTTCGATACGGCGCTGATCCTGCGATTCGATCACTGGTGGGGGGCTCTTCTGAGCGCGTTGGCCGGCATCCCGGCACGCATCGGCTACGCCACGCCGGAAACGCAACCTTTCCTCACGACGGCGCTTGCTTATGTACCTGATCGACACGCAGTGCAACACAACCTGGCGCTGGTTGAAGCCCTGGCCCGGACTGCCGGCCGGCCAGTTCCCGACACCAACCGCCGGCTGCGGTTCGACCTGACGGCGGATGAACGGGCCTTCGCCAGCCAATTCCTGGCGGATCAGGGGATCGAACCGCATGAAACCGTCGTCGGGGTGCACCCGGGGGCCGGCGACCCCGCTAAACTCTGGCCGGCCCGCCGATGGGCAGCCGTGGCGGATCACCTGGCCGAGACGCTGGGGGCGCGAATTGTCATCACTGGTTCGCCTGACGAGGATGAGTTGGCCAGGACCATTGCGGAACACATGCACGCGACGCCGGTCATCGCGGCCGGCGAGACCACGTTGGGGCAGGCCGCGGCGTTGCTGGCTCGCTGCCGCCTGGCCGTCGGCGCAGACACCGGCCCGATGCACCTGGCTGTCGCCCTGGATGTGCCAACAGTTCACCTGTGGGGACCGTTCGAACCAGAGATCTTTGGACCCTGGGGCACCCCCGAGTATCACCGCATCGTTCGCGCGCCATCAGGCCACGTCCTGGACGTCACCGAGGCCGACGTGCTGACGGCCATAACTGCCACGCTCGAAGCCACAGCCGGCACTTGACAAAACGCGGAACCCCCACTATACTCTATGCGAGGTTTAGGCTCGCCTAAATTGCGTGTCAGCGGAGTTCAATGAGGAATCGAACGGAACAAGGAGATGACCAGGGGAACTCAAGATTTCCCCTGAGTTCCCTTGAGTTCTCCCAGGTTCCCCTTTCCTGGAGACAACGATGGTCAGCCAGTCAATCGAGGACTACCTGAAGACGATCTACAAGCTGGGTCGCCGGGGGAAACGGGTGACCACATCGGCTATCGCCGAACGGCTGGAGGTATCGCCGGCATCTGTCACCAACATGGTGAAAAGGCTGGCGGACATGAACCTGCTGACCTACGAGCCGTATCGAGGTGTGGCCTTGACCGAGGCCGGCAGGAAAATCGCCGTGCAAATGATTCGGCATCATCGGCTACTTGAGCTCTACCTGGCTGAGGCGCTGGGGATCCCCTGGGACAAGGTACACGCCGAGGCCGAGAGGCTGGAGCACGTTCTTTCTGATGACCTGGAAGCAGCTATCGCCGATGCCCTGGGCGAGCCTCTGATCGACCCCCACGGTGCCCCAATCCCCACTGCCGAAGGTGAACTTTACGAACCGCTGCATACTCCCCTTGCCGAAGTCCAGGCCGGTCAGACTGTCATCATCCGCCAGGTCAGTGACGAGGACGCTGCGAAGCTACGGTACCTGGGCACCCTTGGCCTGTTTCCCAACACGGCCATTGAGGTTATCAATGTGGCGCCATTTGATGGCCCGCTCACGCTCCGTGTAGGGAACGAGGAACACGTTGTCGGGCGCGAATTGGCGCGGAATGTGTACGTGACCCGCACTCCGGAGAAAGATTGAAGTGCGTAGTACGACTCTCGAGCATTTTTCGGGTAGACTCTAGCGCGCCTCGGGCGGCTCGACGTGGATCAATATTCGCTCGATCCGGGGTAGACGGGCTTTCAGGCGCCGCTCAAGGATGCTGGCCAATTGATGGGCGTCTGACAACGACATATCACCATCACACAGACAATGCACAATGAGGAACAGTTGCCCATTGACCTCGCGGAGTGCCACGTCGTGACAGTCCCACAAGCCATCAATGCCGGCGGCCGTCTCGCGAACAGCCTGCTCGACGACCGGTAAATCTTGCGGTCGGGCTTCGCTGCCTGACGCACCTCCCGACAGCGGCTCCAGGTGAGTCGTAACGACTGAAATGTCGGGCACCTGTGCTGCTACTGCATTTTCCAACTGCGTTGCCAGTTCGTGGGCGTCGGCCAGACTCATACCTTGTTCCAGCTCCACGTGCAGGCAGGCGTGTCTTGCCCCATCTACATCAAACACGTGGATCTCGTGAGGCGTCAGGGGGAATTGGCCGGCCACCCGCCGGACCGCCACCACCGCGTCCGCATCCTGTGTGAGAGATGACTCTGGCTCGATGTGAATGACTGCCTCTCGCACCCCTGGAATCTCTCCCAGAATCTGCGATTTCACCTCATGTCCGATGGCGTGCGCCCGCTCAATTCCGAGTTGGGGATCAACCTGAATGTGCATATCGATCCACACCTCATCAGCCGGCCCTCGACTGCGGATGGCATGAACGCCCTGCACGCCGTCAACCGAGAGGGCAATCTGTCGAATCAGGTTGGGATCAAGCACCGCCGCGTCGGACAGAATCCGGGAACTATCACGGACAATACCGATTCCGATGCTGGCGATCACAAAGCTGATGCCGATGGCCAGCAGAGGATCAACGACCGGATAGCCGGCGACAACAGCGATTAACCCGCCAATGATGGAGAGGGAAACCCAGAAGTCTGCCCGCGTGTGGGCGGCATCGGCCTGGAGGAGATCGCTGTGCAACTCACGCCCCTTTCGAGCCTCATACCGACTGACGGCCAGTTGAACAGCCATGCTGAACAGCAGGACGGCAAAGCTCCAAACCGTTACCTGCGGCGACACCAGTGGGCCCAGCAGTTGCCCAATAGCGCTTCGGATCAGACGAAAGAAGGTCGAGAAGAGCAAAACGGCGATGGCGACCGCCGTCAGCGTCTCGAATTTCCGATGCCCGTAGGGGTGCGTTGCATCTGGTGGCCGCGACGCCAGGTATACACCGACGAGCCCAATGATGTTGGACGCCGAGTCAAACACCGAATCAAACCCGCCGGCCAGGAGGCTGAGTGATCCGGTCAGATAGCCGACAGCGACTTTGGCACCGGCTGCCAGGAGATTCAATACCAGCGTAACCAGAAGCACCCGTTGGACGGCCGTATAGTGATTCACGTTAGATTCTGGTCCCCAATACACCAGTGCCCTTTGCCGCCTCTGTTGCCGGCGGTCAGCCCTCGGCATTCGACGATTGTGTCAGCCAATTCACCTCCTGTCGATCTATCGAATTATACCTGAGAAAACCGACAGCACAAAGCACCGCCCCTTGGCATTGACAAACACCAACCCATCTGATACAATGAGTTCAGGCCAATGGAGGGAGCGCAACCCTGCAAAGGAGAGTGCCATGAGATTCAGCAGCACAACGAGCCATGTATTCACAATCCTTCTGTCCGGCCTCTTGATGTTGGTTGCCCTGCTCATCATGACGAAGCCGGCATTGTCTCTGCCAACTCAGCCCCCGAGCACACAGAGCATCGATGGCATCGACATCGCAGGGAGCGGTTCTGCCCTCACGGTGATAGTCTCCGCTGGCTTGAACACCTCGACGGTAACAGTCGCTGCCACGGATTCCATGGCCGCTGAAGACGGCCCGAACCCCGGTGAATTCACCATCACGCGCAGTGACACAGCCGGCGACTTGACGGTGAAGTACGCCGTTAGCGGCACGGCCACCAACGGGACTGACTACACTGCCCTGCCCGGCACGATTACCATCGCATCGGGCACTTCGTCCGTGACACTTCCTGTCACGCCGATAGATGATGCGATCCAGGAAGGTGACGAAACGGTGGTTGTGAGCTTAAGCGCCGATCCCAACTACACAGTTGGCTCGCCGGGTAGCGACACCGTCACCATCGCCGGCGATCCGATAACAATCAGCGCTACGGACCCTGACGCGGCCGAATGGGGTCCAAATGTCGGCGTTTTCACCGTTACCCGCGTTGACCTGCTGGGCGATGTGACCGTGAATTACAGCGTCGGCGGCACTGCCACCAACGGAACCGATTACGTGAATCTGGCTGGCAGCGTCACGATTGCATCTGGCTCTGACAGTGCCACAATCACTGTCACGCCGATCGATGACGGCATTCAGGAGGGTGATGAAACGGTGATTATCACCTTGACGGCCGATCCGGAGCACTATTCGGTTGGTCTTTCCAACAGCGATCGCGTTACCATCGCCGATGATGAAGTGCCTGTTCGGATATCCGAGGACCCGATTGGCAAGCCATGGCTATACCTGTACGATCCGCCCAGCGGACGGCTATTTCAAGGGCCGAACACAACCGGTCCCCGAGTCATCTTCTTTTCCATCGACCGGGAAGCGGGAAAGGGGCGCATTCACCGGGGGGCGAACGCCACCGGGGAGATTCTCTTCACCGTCAACTTCGGCAACGGCCACATTTGGGCCGGCCCCAATGAGACGGGCCCCCTGTTGTACACACTAACGCCCGTTCCGTCCATGAGCGGCCCTGAGATCAGAGTCCATGCCGGCAGTGACAATGGCCCGATCCTTTACACCATTCACGACGATGACACGTACGATGGGCCTAACGTGACCGCACCGCTGGTCTACCATGGCAGCCGGCCATTCTGGGGACCGGTTCAGTTCCTGTTGCCCCTTCTTGCTGACCGGCGCATTCCATGATGGAACCTTTTGTCCGTTCGGGATAACTACTCAGCCGCTCCCGCCGGATCTGGCGATCCGGCGGGAGCGGCTGAAAGAGCGAATTTGCGTTCACTCCGTCGCCTACGGCCCGGATTTGACAATCCAGGCCGAGCCAGATGAGTAGTTACAGCGGCGGCTCGAAGCGGCCGTCGGCGGCGGTCCACCCTGCGTCAACCATCAGCAGGGAGCCGGTGACATACGAACTGGCATCCGACGCCAGGTACACCACAGCGCCAACCATCTCGTGGGGCTGCGCCCAACGCCGGAAAATGTTCTTGTCGGCGTAAGCCTGGTACCACGCCGGGTGGTTCTTGATCTGAGCGGTCAGCGGGGTCTCCACCACCCCCGGCGCGATGGCGTTGACGCGCACGCCTCGTTGTCCTAACTCAGCAGCCAGGGCCCGTACCATCTGCACAACCCCCGACTTGGTAGCCGCGTAGACCCCCTGGCCAGGTTCGACCACCCGGGCGCGGATGCTGGAGAAGACGATGATGCTGCCCCCGCCTCGCTCGGCCATGCCTCGAGCAACCTCGCGCATGAGGAGGAAGGTCCCCTTGAGATTCAGCCCCACCACCCGATCAAACTCCTCCTCGGTGATCTCCAGCAACGGCTTGCGGACGTTGATGCTCGGCGTACTGACCAGGATGTCCACGCGATGGATGCTGTCCAGGGCTTCGCGGATGCTGGTGAGTTGCCGCATGTCCATGGCCAACGCCTGCGCTCGCCACCCTTGAGCACGAATCTCGTTGGCTGTCGCCTGAGCCGCCTCCAGGTTTACGTCGGCGCAGTAGACGTCGGATCCAAAGGCAGCCAGGCCGGCGGCAGACGCCTGCCCGATCCCGCTGCCGGCTCCGACCACCAGCGCCACCTTGCCCGACAAATCAAACATAGACTGATACTCATACATATTTACCTCCCACTTGTCACCTTATTCACCTCCCAGGTACAACCGGCCCAGTTCCTCGCTTGCCAGAAGTTCCGCGCCGGCGCCCTCGAAACGGTTGCGGCCTGTCTCCAGGACGTAGCCCCGGTGTGCAATTTCCAGGGCTTGCTTCGCATTCTGCTCCACCATGAGGATGGCTGTACCTGTTTCGTTAATCTCCACAATGCGGCGGAAAGTTTCGGCCACGAGCAGGGGAGCCAGGCCGGCCGAGGGCTCATCCAGTAGCAGGAGCGAGGGCTTCAGCATCAATGCCCGGGCCATGGCCAGCATCTGCCGCTCCCCACCCGACAAGGTCCGCGCCGACTGTCGCCGCCGTTCCGCCAGCACCGGGAAGAGGTCGAACATCTCCGCCATCCGTTGCCGGGTGCGCTTCCGGTCCAGGATGCCCCCGATTTCCAGGTTCTCCTCGACCGTGAGGCCGGGGAAGACGTTGTCAAGCTGAGGGACGTAGCTCATCCCCAGGGCCACGATCTGTTCCGGTGACAGGGTGCTGATCTCCTGACCCAGGAATTGGACGCTCCCTTGCCAGGGCTGGATGAGCCCGAAGATCGCCTTCATCAGCGTGCTCTTCCCGGCACCGTTGGGGCCGAAGACCAGCACCCGCTCGCCGGGACGCACCTCCAGGTGCACGTCGTACAGCACCTGCAGATCGCCGTAGCCGGCATTCAGGCCCTTCACTGCCAGAACCGGCCCCTCGGCAGGCGTGCTGTGCACAGCCCTGTGATCGCTCATTCTGGCTCTCCGTCCAGGCAACTTGCCAGTGCGGGGAGCCGGAAGACCTCCGGGGTTTCCACACCAGAGGCCGGCTCCCGGGTCTCAGGACTTCGTTCGGAGTGCAACGTGACCCAATCTTCGACCAAGACCTCGGAGGTCTGAGGGCTTACGCTCACGCCACCTCCCCGCCCAGGTAAGCCTCCAGCACACGGGGGTCGCGCCGCACCGTCTCCGGGTCCCCCTCGGCCAGCCGGCTGCCGTAGTGCATGACGATCATCTTGTGGCAAATGCGCATGATCATGTCGATGTCGTGCTCGATGATCAGGAAGGTTGTCCCCTGGCGGTTCAGTTCCTGCACCCGCCCGATCAACGTGCGGGTCAGGGTTGGGTTGACGCCGGCGGTCGGCTCGTCCAGCAGGATCATTTGCGGCTCGATCATCAGCACGCGCGCCAACTCCAGCAGCTTCCGCTGTCCGCCGGAGAGGGTGCCCGCATACTCGTCTGCCAGGTGATCCAGCCCGACAAAAGCGAGCACCTCGTGTGCCCGTTGAGCCAGTTCCTGCTCCCGCCGTCGCCAGATGCGCCGCAGCAGCGACCGCCACGCGCCCTCACCCGGCTGATCCGGCGGCGCGAACATCAGATTCTCCCACACCGTCATGCGGGTGAAGATGCGCGGGGTCTGGAAGGTACGTACCAGCCCCTGCCGGGCGATGCGGTCCGGCGGCAGGCCGGCGATGCTCTGGCCGCGATAGCGAATATCGCCCTCGTCGGGCGACAGGACGCCGGCGATGAGGTTGAAGGTGGTTGTCTTGCCGGCACCGTTAGGCCCGATGAGGCCGGTGATGGATCCTGCCGGCACATCAAAAGAGCAGTGGTCCACCGCCATCAGCCCACCGAAGCTTTTCGCCACTCCGTCGAGCTGGAGGATGGGGGCTCCGTCTACCCTGGTCATGGTCACGGCGACCTCCGCCTTTCGACCGATGTGGGTGCCTTGCGCCGGCGCTCGGGCAGCACCCCATCCGGGAAGAACCGAACAATGATGACCAGCAGCAATCCGATGACGACGAACCGGAGCGAGGGGATGAAGGTGGGGTTGGCGGCCGTGAAATGATCCAGACCGGGGATGTTGCTGAGGAAGCGCGTGCTCTCCCGAAAGGCAATCAGGATAAAAGCTCCCACGATGACGCCCAGGTTGTTGCCCGCCCCACCCATGAGTACGGCCAGCCAGACCTGGAAGGTGATGATGGGAACGAACTGGCCCACGTGAACGGCACCGATGGAATGGACCCAGAGACTGCCGGCCACGCCGGCCAGTGCTCCCCCGATGGCAAAGGCTTTCAGTTTCACCCGGGGCGTATCTTTGCCCAGGGAGCGAGCCGCCAGTTCGTCCTCGCGGATGCCCCGCAGGACACGCCCGAAGGGGGACTCCGTCAACCGGTGTGTGAGAAAAAGCAGGAAAGCCACAACCGCAGCGGTGAGTACCAGGTAAAAGTAGGGATACCGACTCACCGGGACCACCGTCCCCTTGAGCGGCTGAGGCACAACGGAGATGCCGTAGACCCCCCGGGTCAGCCATTCCTCGTTGGACAGGAAGGTGTGGAAGATCTCTGCCAGGGCGAAGGTGGCAATGGCCAGGTAGTGGCTGGTGAGCCGGACACTGGTGACACCGATCAGAAAGGCCAGCAACCCGCCGGCAACCCCCGCCAGCAACAACCCCACCGGAAACGGCAGCCCAAAGCCAATCTGATACCTTGCCCCCAGCGCCTGATAGGCCGGCGAGCCAGGGGCCGGCAGCGTGGCCAGCGCGCTGGTGAACGCGCCGGCGGCGAAGAAGGCCACATGGCCGAAGTTCAGCAGCCCGGTGTAGCCGTAGTGCAGGTTCAGGCCCAGGGCCAGCAGCCCGTAGATCAGGGCCAGCGTGCTCAACAGCGTCAGAAAGGGGAGCCACTCGACCGTCATTCGATCCCCCCCATGATCCCCTGGGGCCGGAAGAGGAGCACGAAGACCAGGATGGCGAAGGCAAAGGCATAGGTGTAGTTGGCAGCAATGTAGGCCGTGCCAAACTCCATGCCCAGTCCCACGATGATCGCCCCCAGCATCGCGCCATAGGGCCGGCCGATACCGCCCAGCAGCGTGGCAGCAAAGACGACCAGCAGAAACGACCAGCCCATTGCCGGCTGGATGGCCACCTGGGTCACTGCCAGCAGCACGCCGGCCAGGCCGGCGATGAAAGAACTGATGAACCAGGTGAGGCGAACGATCCGGCGGGTGTTGACCCCGGACACCCGCGCCAGGGCCTCGTTGTCGCTGGCCGCGCGCATCATCTTGCCCAACATGGTGTACTTGAGCATCAGGTGGACGGCCAGCATAGCGATCAGGGCGACCAACAGAATGCCGACCTGGGCTTTGGGGACAAACAGACTGCCCACATGCCACGGCCGCAGCAGGGGCACCGGAAACCGCTTGGGATCGGAGCCGAAGATCATGCGCAGCAAATTCTGCAGGATGAAAGCCACCCCGACGCTGGTGATGAGCAGGGGGAATGGGCCGCGTGGCATCAGCGGATCGTAGAAAATGCGGGCAACAAGGACGCCGGCAATCCCGACGAGCAGTGCTCCCATCAGGGCGGCCACAGCCAACGGCAGGCCATTGCCGACCAACACAAACGTGAGAAAGGCGCCTACGGTGAGCAACTCACCGTAGGCGAAGTTGATGAAACGTGTCACGCCGTAGGAGAGGGTGAGCCCTACAGCGCCTACGGCGATGACACTGGCCGTGGCCAAAGCGAAGATGGCGGTTTGCAGGAATTCGGTCAAGATTGTTATTGCAGGTCACTTGCTTTGATCGTCGCTACCGTTGTCCAGGCGCCATCCTTCACCTGGCGAATGCCAAAGGGGGCCGTGATGTTGCCATACTCGTTGAAGTCCACCGGCCCAACCAGCCCCTGATAGTTAATCTCCTTGCCGGCTTCCAGGGCCTTTTTCCCTTCGGTGAAGCTGGTCACGTCCACTTTGTCCGGACCCGGATTGGCCACCAGCGGGATGTTCTTGGCCACGGTTTCGCGGGTCACTTTGCCATCATGCAGATTCGCCCGCAGCATGGCCAGGAAGAGGATGTTGGCTGCGTCGTAAGTGTTGGTGCCGAAGATCTTGACCTCTTCTCCGGAATACTTCTGGAAGCGTGCCTTGAAAGCATCCGTCCGGTCGGTGGTCTCCGCTGCTGGCACCTCCTCCAGGCCGTAGATGCCTTCTACCAGCTCGGGGCTGGCCAGCTTGATGTAGTCGTCGTTGGTCTGATCCTGGGTGACGAACCAGGTGCCATCGTAGCCGGCCTCGAAGGCGGCCTGCATGATGCGTGCCGAATCTTCGGGCGTGCCGACCAGGATGATAAGGTCCGGGTTGGCCTTCAATGCCTCCTGAACCTCGGTGCGGTACGACTGCTTCTCCGTCTTGTACTCGATGGTTGCGGCCAGCGAGCCGCCGTAATCGGCCATGGCCTCGTTGATGGGGTCCTTGAAGGAGATCATGGCCGGCGCCTGACCCACCATCAGCACGACGCTGGAGAACGCGCCGGCCTGTCCCATGAAGCTCTTGGGGTCCGTGATAGCCCGCGCGATGGCCCGGCCGCCCAGCGAGTCCGAGGGAACCGTGCGGTAGAAGTAGGTCTTACCGGCTTTGTCCAGATTGGTTGTGCCGGCAGTGGGCGAGATCATGGGCACGCCGTTGTCCTGGACGATGGTTTTCACGCCGTTGAACGACAGGGACGTGGGACCCAGAAAAGCCAGCACGCCATCCACGTTGACCAGTTTCTGGGCGGCGGTCGTGCCGGCGTCCACCACGCCCTCGGTGTCACCCTGCACCAGGACGATCTTGCCACCACCGATGCCACCGCTATCGTTCACCTCTTCGGCAATCATGTGGGCTACCGGCAACACGTTGCCGCCTACCCAGGCGTACTGCCCGCTGAACGGCAGAATGACCCCAACCGGCAGGGCGGCGGCGGGCGCTGCTACCTCCGCCGTGGTAGGTTGTGGTGCCTGCGTTGGCGGGGCAGTCGTCGCTGCCGGCTGAGGGGCCGCAGGCGGCGCACACCCCAGCAGGGTGACACTCGCAAGCAGCAAGAGAGCGAACAGTGCTGTGACTGCACGGCCCCAGGCCGGCCGGCTGCTCCAGAGTTGGCGAAGCGAATCATCAGGGTTGAGGAATTGGACTGAGAACGACATGATGAATCTCCTCCTCTTGTACAGGCTTTTGATTGTGGGATGAAACAGACTGACGATTGTTACTCAATCGATGCCCATTGGCGGTTGGCCTGCGCTATGGGCAGCCAGCCGGGTCTGAGGAACGAACGCCGGGCCGGCGGGGCCATGCAGCCTCGCCCCCAACTCCCACCGTGGGAGCGGGAGGCAGGCATCGCCACGCCGTCGTGAGGTCAGGCCAGGACACTGCTGAGTAGTTGAGGCTGAAGTTTATCGCAAGTTGGGGGTCTTGTCAAGCTACTTCCACCGCCACCACAGGGCAATCGCATCTAAATAGAACGGGGGGCCAGGTCTCACCAGAATGACAGATTGGGGCAAGTGCTATCAGTTTGAACGGATCACCCTCTCTGCGGAGATGCGATTGCCCTGACCGCCACCACCCCCAGCCGCTGGAAGGCGTGGCTGGCCTCGTTCTGACCAGACGCCGTCACAGCGACGGTGTACAGGCCGGCCTCTGCCGGCACCCACGCTCCGCCGAAGATGCCATCGCCGGCCTGCCCATCGTCGTGTGCGCCATCGTCGAACAGCCTCACCTCGGCGACGTCGTCGCCGCGTGTATCCCGGACCGTGGCGGTGACCGCAACCGTCTCGGGTGCTATGGGACCACTCAGGGTTACACGTATCGGGACAGACTGGCCGGCCGACACGACGGGGGAGGGCGTCTCTACGCTCAGGCGGAGGTCACTTTGCAGGAACGCGGCAACAGCGTAGAATGTGCCCTCGGTCTTCGCGCCGGATCGAGGCGTCAGAATCAACTGCCACTGGCCGGGTTTGGGCTTCTCGATCCTGAAACCCTGGGTCGCCGTGGTTCCACGGCCATCGGCGGTTGCCGCTGATACATCGGGCGCAGATTTCGCCGTCTCGGAGGTGATTGGCCGCCCGCCGCTGCTGAGAATCGACATCTGCACGTCCTGGCCCGGCGCGTAGAGCAGGAAGTTGGCCTGTTCGGCCTCGTCCACGGTGACGCTGACCGTTGTCGGGCGGTCGGGGGACAGGGTCCCACTGTTAACCAGGCTGACCTGCAGGCCAGCGGTGTCCGGGGGAGCAACAGCCGGCGTGGTCGGCAGGGAGATTGGGTAGTCGTGGGGAGCGCGGGTCAGGCTCTGCAAGACGGCCGCGAACACCGCCGGCGACCTCGTCTGTTCACCGTGGCGTACCGGCAGCGTCTCGGCCGCCACCGGGATGGCGCCGGCCGCGCTGGCGACGGACACGAAAACATCCGTCGGCACCGGCGTGCACACCAGCGCCGCAAAGTCGTGCACCGGGTCGCCGGCCAGGACGAAGAACGGCACCCCCCGGGGATCGCTCGTCTGGGGGTTGAACAGGTACTGGACGTAGGCCGGCGTCAGTTGGGTCGTTGCCGGCGGGTACAGGCCCAGTGTGGCGGGTGGGATGGCACAGGGGGTGCCGGCGTTGGGCGTGCCAATCATGTACAGTTGATTCACAGCCGGCACAGTTGGCAGACCCTGGCGCTCAACCAGCGGCATCAAATGGCTGATGTAGTAGCGGGAAATGAGGCCGCCCATGCTGTGCGCCGCCAGATCGACCCGCTCGGCACCGGTGGCCTGCCGGACGGCATCCACGTAGCGGGCGACGATTTCGGCATTCTCGGCGATGGAGTTAGTGGGCCGGCGCGGCTGGGCGAAATCGCCGGTGTTCATGGGTTCAATGTCGAAGTGATCGTCGCCGACGGCGTAGCCAGCAATGCCCCAACCCGCCAGGAACCCATCGGGGCCGGTCCAGGCCGACCAGGCGGCGGCGCTGGATGTGAAGCCGTGCACCAGAACCACGGGCTTTGGCCGCACGGACACCTCGGCCGTGGCCGGCACTGCGTGTCCCGCAAGTGTCGCGTAGATGGTGCGGCGCTCAACGGGTTGATGGTTCTGCCAGGCCCAGCCGTCGGCGGCGACTCGCGCGGTACAGGATGCTTCCCGCTTAGACTCAGCCTCGATCTGGCAGCGGCCGATGGGCGGGTTGCCGCTGTCCGGCGGTTCCAGGCTGAAGGACACGGTCCCAACCACCGGCGACCGGGTCGAGTTAACCACCCTCGCTGTCAGCGCGATGGCGTTGCCGTCGATGACGGTCTCAATGGGTTCGCCGGCCGGCCCATGGACGTCTACTGTCAGCATGATGTTTCCGGGTTCGGCGGTTACCGTCGGTGGGACCACCGTTTCCGTCGGTGGCAGCGGGACGGTAGTTGGCCGTTGTGCCACCGGCGTGGCCGGGGCCGGCACTGGCGGCTGCGTTCCTGGCGCGCTGCCGGCTCCAAAATTCTGAGCCACGGCATTGATGAGCGGCTCCAGGCTGAGGGGGACTGGCAGACTCTCCAGCCCAGGCCCGCGAGCCACGAGGAGCAGGAAGACGGCACCGATCAGCAACAGTGTGAACGAACATCCAAAGAGCCGGCGCATTAGCTCCACCTCGTTGCTTGTGGCTGGTGGCTGGCATTCGGGTCCATGAAAGTCAGACTAAGCATTGCGTACCTCTCTCAACACAACGTGTGTCAGTTTTCCACGCCACAAAACGCTGTGCTCAAGCGAATTGTTCCCATGGTTGCTCTATCATATCAAGGGGTAAAGCAAATCGGTCATCCCAATCATTGGGGCGTAAATCGCCTTCTGTCCCACGTGTCACTTTTGCCCTAATGCGATTTAATATTCCCTTAATAAACGCATAATCAGAACCTAACGTGCTGAGGAGCAATCAGGTGTACAATGCAGTGGCTATGTTGGCAATCCCTGCATGTCCGCCTCAAGGAGAAACGTTGTCATGAATACATCACGAACTCGTCAGGCACGCCGGCCAAACGACGCCAGGCGGTTCCTTCGGCCCTCCGTGGTTGTGCTGGCCGCCGGCGTGGTGGTCCTGCTTCTCACAGCCAGCACATTTGCGTATGGGGCCCACCTGGAGAATAACGACCGCTTCTGTGCCAGTTGTCATACAGAGCCAGAATCGACCTATGTCGCTCGGGCACGGCAATCAGCCGTGGATCTGGCGTCGGCACATAAGAGCAAAGGCGTGGGCTGTATTGACTGCCACAGTGGCAATGGCCCGGGGGGCCGGCTTGATGCGCTAAAGCTCGGTGCACGTGATCTCGATGTGTATCTACGAGGCAACTACCCGCAGCCGTCTGTCCTGACCCATCCTATTCCTGACGCCAACTGCCTGAAGTGCCACCAGGACGTGCTGCAGAACCGCACGTTCGACAACCACTTTCACCTCTTTTTGCCACGTTGGCAGGCTGTAGCGCCAGGAACGGCCGCCACCTGCGTCTCCTGCCACACCTCGCATGCGACAGATGGAGAAAGCCGGCTCGGCTGGCTCAACAAGTCGCGAACGGTGGCTCAGTGCAACGCCTGCCACCGCACTGCGGGTGAGGACTAACCAATACGGTTCAGTTAACGGCAGGGAGTGTCGCTCGACCGGCGTCGCTTAACTGAACCGTATTGGGACAACCGCCCATCTCGAGATCAGTCAACATGCCCCTACGGGGTTCCATGCAGCATTGAAAATGGCTAGATAGCTGGATGGCTCACATTGTCACCGCCCAGCCATCTAGCCATTAGCCATCTAGCCATTATTTGTAGAGTAGTTCCCCGTTCAGGCAGGCGCATGCAACACCTGTTGAAATTTGACACCCCGTTCGACTTATGCTACATTAGCAGCAGGCACTTCGCAAACGGCAGTTGAAGCTGTACCAACCCTGGTGAAGCATCATCAGTACTTATTGCCAAGGTAGGAGGCCAATCGTATTGGCTGTCATCTGGCCTGTTGTGCCCCCAGCGCCTAACCCGGTTGGGTTACCACCCCCAGTTTAACAATGTCAAGGTAGTTGTGCCAGGTGAAAGTTGGCCTCAATGACCGAAAGCAGACGCATTCGATTATCCGATATGGGCTTTCGCGGTGACACGGTCACTCGGATAGACGGCAAGACCTGGTTCGTGGCCGGCGGCATTCCGGGTGAGGAGGTCATCGCCGAGCCGGTGAAGCGCGACCGGCGTTTCGTGTACGCGCGGGTGACAGAGGTCATCGAGCCGGCATCCCAGCGGGTCGATCCGCCATGCCCCTACTTCGGGCGATGCGGCGGCTGCCAGTGGCAGCACGTTGATTACGAGACCCAACTGGCGTTCAAGACCAACCTGGTGCGTGAGCAACTCCGCCGGCGGGGGGATTTCGAAGATCCGCCCGTCAGGCCGGCCATCGGCATGGCGGAGCCGTGGCACTACCGCAACCAGGCCCGCTTCACCATCGGCCCGGATGGGCAACTGGGGTTCAATGAGCATTTCACCAAACGCTTCATGCCCATCGACGAGTGCCTCATCCTCCACCCGAGGATCAACGAGGTGCTGCGCGAGCTGCAGGGCCGCTGCGGCGACGTGAAACATCAGATCGTGGTCCGCTACGGATTCCACACCGACGAACTCATGGTGTTCCCGCAAGTGCCTGTCGAAGACCTGCCCTTCAAGACCGGACAGCGCTACTTCCACGAAGCCCTGCTTGGACATCGCTTCCAGGTCTTCGACTCATCCTTCTTCCAGACCAACACTTTGCAAGCCGAAACGTTGGCCCATCTCGTGCAGGAGAAACTGGCCCTCACCGGCAACGAAGTCGTCGTGGATGCCTACTGCGGCGTCGGTGCCTTCGGGGTCCTGCTGGCGGAGCAGGCCGGCCACATCATGGGCATCGAAGAATCCGTCACCGCCATCGCCGACGCCCGAGAGAACATCAAGGGGTTCGACAACCCTTCGACAAGCTCAGGACGCCGTGTCGAGCTCATCGAAGGCAAAACCGAAGAGATCCTGCCGGAACTGGAAGGCCCCATCGACGCCGTGATCCTCGACCCGCCGCGTGCCGGCTGCCGGCCCGTGGTGCTGGAAGCACTGACTGACCTGCAGGTCCCCAAGATCGTGTACGTTTCCTGCGACCCGTACACGCTGGGTCGAGACCTGCGCATCCTGGTGGATGGCGGCTTCGAGTTAGTGGAAGTGCAGCCGGTGGACATGTTCCCGCAGACGCACCACATCGAAACGGTCACAACCCTTCGATCCGCCCTACGATCGCCGAAGGTCTCTGACCGAGGCGAAGAGGGCTCGGTCGGGAAACCGTCGCCCATCACCGAGGACGATGATCACGCTTGACGATCTTCTCGCAGCAACCGCCGGCCACACCCACGGCCCCGTCCGCGTCACATCCTTCCGCGACTTCGCCTTCGACTCGCGGCTGATCCAGCCCGGTGAGCTGTTCCTGGCCGTCAAAACCGAGCGCGGCGACGGCCACGACTACATCCGCGAAGCCTGCGAGAAGGGTGCCGCCGGCGTGCTGGCCCATCATCCGGTGGATCTGGACGGCCACGACGTTACCTACATTCTCGTCGATGATACTCAGGCGGCACTCCAGCGGTGGGGGCGCTACATCCTCCAGAAGTACGACGCCGAGGTGATCGGCGTGACCGGCAGCACGGGCAAGACGACGACCAAGGAAGCCATCGCCCACGTGCTGGCCGCCCGTTACCGGGTTTTCAAGAACCCCGGAAACTGGAACGGGCGCTACGGCCTGGCCATTGCCCTGGGCCGGCTGCGCCCCGAGCACGATCTGGCCGTGCTGGAGATGGCCAGCGACAGCCACGGCGAAATCGCCGACCTGGCCGCCATGGCCCCGCCGCGCATTGCCGTTGTCACCACGGTCCAGCCGGCCCACCTGGACGTCTTTGGCGACCTGGACGCCATCGCCCACGAGAAGGCCGACCTGGTCCGCGCCCTGCCGGCGAACGGCACCGCCCTCCTCAACGCCGACGATCCCCGCGTCCGCGCCATGGCCAACGAAACCGCGGCCAATGTCATCACCTTCGGCTTCGATCCAGACGCCGACCTCACCGCCACCAACGTCACCCTCACCCCCGAAGGCACCCACTTCACCCTCCAAATACGCAATTCGCAATTCGCAATTCGCATCCCGCATTCCGAAATCCGAAATCCGAAATCCGAAATCCGAAATCCGAAATCCGTACACACCCCTCTCCTCGGCCGCCACTCCGTCTACCCCGCCCTGGCCGCCATCGGTGTCGGGCTGCAGTACGGCGTTGATCTGGACACGATCATCCAATGCCTGGCGTCCCTGGAGCGGGTGCCGGGCCGGCTCAACCCCCTGCGCGGCCGCAACGGCAGCCTGATCCTGGACGACACGTACAATGCCAGCCCGCAGGCCACCATCGCCGCGCTGGACATGCTGGCTGCGCTGCCGGCACGGCATCGTGTGGCCGTCCTGGGCGACATGCCGGAACTGGGGCGCCACACCCAGGCCGGCCATCGTGCAGTGGGCCGGCACGCCGCCGGCATCGTCGATCAGTTGGTCACAAAGGGCGGACATGCGCGGCTCATCGCCGAAGCAGCGGAGCGCGCCGGACTCGAAAGCGACCGGATCGTCGTCACCTACACTGCGGAAGATGCCGTGCGTGCCGCCGGCCAGGGCCTGGGGCCGGGGGACGTGGTGTTGGTCAAAGGAGGGCTGGAAGCACGCATGGAGAGCGTGGTGGGTCGGCTGCTGGCCGACCCAGGCCAGGCGGCGCAGCATCTGGTGCGGCAAGACGCTGCCTGGCAGCAGATCCTCATCCTGCGCCCCGACCGCCCGACCTGGGTCGAGATCGACCTGGGCGCTATCGCCCACAACACCCGGCGCATCAAGGAGATGGTGGGACCGGACGTGGACGTGATGGTCACGCTGAAGGCCGACGCCTACGGCCATGGCGCGGTCAAGGTAGCCCAGACCGCTCTCAACAACGGTGCCACCTGGCTGGGCGTGGCCTGTCTGCCGGAAGCGCAAGTGCTGCGCGACGCCGGCATTGCCGCACCGATCCTGATCCTGGGCTACACGCCGGCCTGGCAGGCTCGAGATAGCCTGCGCTGCGACCTGCGCGCCACCGTTTTCTCGGTCGATGTGGCGCGAGCGCTGTCGAAGGCGGCGGTGGCCCTGAACCGGGAAGCTCGGGTGCACATCAAGGTGGATACCGGCATGCACCGTCTGGGGTTGTTCCCCGAAGAGGTCATCGGCTTCATCCAGGCGATCCGCGATCTGCCTAACCTGGTCATTGAAGGTTTGTTCACCCACTTCTCGGTGGCGGATGGTGCAGACGAGTGGTATCGGGCCTACACCGGGCAGCAGTTGCAGAAGTTCCAGCGTCTCCTGTCCGATCTGGAAGAGGCCGGCATCCAGATCCCGGTGATCCACGCTGCCAACAGCGCCGGCACGCTGGCCTGGCCCGAGGCCCGCTTCAATCTGGTGCGCCCGGGCATCGCCGTTTACGGATTAGCGCCATCGCCGGATGTTCCGCTGCCACCCGATTTCAGGCCGGCGCTGACCTGGAAAACCCAGATCGCGCAGGTGAAGGAGCTGCCGCCGGGCTCCTACGTTAGCTACGGGGCCACATACCGCACGGATGACCGCCGACGCATCGCCGTGATCCCCGTCGGCTACGCCGATGGCTTCCGCCGCGCCCCACGCACCTGGGGCGAGGTGCTGGTGCGCGGCCAGCGAGCGCCGTTGGTCGGTCGCGTCTGCATGGACCAGACGATGATCGACGTCACCCACATCGCCGGCGTGCGCCAGGGCGACGAGGTGGTCCTCATCGGCGAACAGGGCGACGACCGCATCACGGCCGAGGAAGTCGCCGAGCGGCTGGGGACCATCAACTACGAGGTGGTTTCGGAGATACTGGCGCGTGTTCCGAGGGTATCGTAGATAATGGCCCGTGGGAAATATACTCACGGACAGAAGGGAACACGGACGTTGATCTTTTTCTGGTTACTACTCAGCCACCCTCCCGCAGGTTGCGATGCGCAATGGTTTTGCATCCGAAAAACGGCCTTGAAGCAGCGATTCTCGGCCAGAAAGGCTCCAAACCTGCGGGAGGGTGAGTAGCTCTTTTTCTGTTTTCATCCGTGCTTTTTTGCATCCGTGAGGAAGGAGCAAAGAATGCCACTATTTCTACGCGAGGAAGACGTTGATGAATTGTTGACGATGGATGATGCAATTGCAGCGGTTGAGGAGGCGTTGAGGCTGCACGGTCTGGGCCAGGCCGACAACCGACCCCGGCAGCGCCCCCGGCTGAGACGGAGCATCTTGCAGGTGATGCCGGCAGCCGTGCCCGGGATGGGCCTGGGACTCAAGGCCTACACGGTGGGAACAAAAGGGGTGCGGTTCATCGTTCTACTGTGGAACGAAGTGACCGGCGACCTGGAAGCGGTGATCGAGGCCACCAGGCTGGGTCAGATTCGTACCGGTGCCGCCAGCGGCGTCGCCACCCGCTACCTGGCCCGAACCGACGCGGCGACAGTGGGCATGTTCGGCTGCGGAGGGCAGGCCGGCACTCAACTGGAAGCCGTCTGTGCCGTCCGGCCCGTCGAGCATGCATGGGTCTACAGCCAAACCCCGGCCCATCGCGAACGCTTCGCCGCCGAATGGTCGGAGTCCCTGGGTATTCCGGTCGAAGCCGTGGCGGAGCCGAGGGACGTCGTCGCTGAGGCGGACATCGTCATCACCATCACCAACGCGGCGGAGCCGCTGTTCGATGGTGAGTGGCTGCGGCCGGGCACGCACATCAACGCCGCCGGCTCGAACCGTGCCAATGCCCGGGAGATCGACACCCGCACCGTGCAGCGCGCCGATCTCATCACCATCGACGACTGGACGCAGGGCCACGTCGAGGCGGGTGATCTCATCACGCCGATAGAGGAGGGCGTCATCACCTGGGACGAGGTCATCGAACTGGGCCAGGTGGTGGCCGGCCAGGCGGAGGGCCGGCCGGACGACAACGCCATCACCCTCTTCGAGTCACTGGGCATCGCCATCGAGGACGTGGCCGTGGCCCGGCACGTCTACAACAAGGCGTTGGAGGTAGGGGCTGGCGAGCGCCTGCCGGACACAATTCTCGGATGACACCGTGTAGGTCGGCTTTGCTGGCCGACATTACGTCATGGTCGGCTAGCAAAGCCGACTGAAAGGTGATTCTGTGCTGCGAACCGCATTCTTGATTCTGACGACCGTCGTTCTTGTGCTGATCGCCGTGGTGGCGTGCAGCCAGATCGGCCTCCCGATCCCTGCCACCCCCACACCAACGGCTACGCCGACCCCAACGGCAACCCCCACGCCGGCCATCCCGCCCACGGCGACGCCGGTCCCCGAAGTAAAGCTCGGCTCCGTGTCAGACTTCAACGTGCGCCTGAACGGCCTGACTGTCGAAGGGAGCTTCAAGGTAGGCGAAGCACCGGTGACGTTCACCTATCGGCCGGATCACGTGGAAGCGGAGGAGGCCGGCCTGCGGGTGAGCGGCACCCTGGCCTACAGGTTCCTGGACCGCACCGCCACGTTGTCCGATCTGGGGGCCGTGCTGACACCCGTCGGTGACACCTGCGAGAAGATCGGCCTCACGACGGACCCGGTGGAGCTGTCGCAGTTCGGCGTGACGATCCCCAGCCAGAAGTTGGAGTTCGATCTCACCCGGTTGGATCAGACGAACGCCAGTGTGCCGGCGGAGATGGCCTGCCGGGCCACCCGTTTGGTCACTGAGCAGGCCGGCAACCCGTTGACGAGGCTGCTGATCAACCAGATCAACCGGCTGCTGCAGCCGTAAGCGAACCGTAGACGCGGGTGATCAGGAAGACCCTAGGGAACGTCCCATTGTCGCGGATGGTACAACGGTGCCGTGTTAGCAGTTTCTGGATCCGGCGCAGCCTGCCGTGCCCCCTTGTAACGATTGCAGCTCGGACATGCCAGGCAAAGATTATCCAATGCTGTCTCGCCACCTGCACTTGCCGGCACGATATGGTCGATCTCGAAACTTGTGATGCTGAACTCTTCTGGCGTCTGACAGTATGCGCAGCGGTTCTCGTCTCGATGACGCACATCGGAACGCAGCGTCGCGGAAATGGATGGGCCCATCAGTCCAGGGATCCCTTATTCGTTCGCCTCGTGTCGATGCTGCAGCGTGTACATTGCCCGCGCTTTGAGCACGTTCATTGAGTCAATATACTCTAGCAGGTGGTCCAGTTCACGTTCTTCACGAGGGCTCAGTCCTTCTTCACGATTGCGCTCAAGCAGATCATCAAGCCGCTCCTTGAAAGGTGATGATAACATGCCCTCGGCCAGCGCCTGTAGTTCCGCCTCGTTGAGGCCGAGCAACAAGTCGGGGTCCGCCTCAAGAGCGTCTCGCAGGTCCTGATAGTCCTCCCATTCCAACACGACGCCTACTCGTCGGCCATCTTCTTCAACGAGGTATCGAACAGGAGATGGCACGCGTGTTCTAATCATTGTTCAGCTCCTTTTGCACGTGGGCGTTTGTGCGTGGTCATATTGTACCCCATCAGTGGACAGTGGGCAAGCCTGTGACTGCATCAAGGATCAGTTGATATTGACAACCGCTGACCCATCTGGTATAATACGTTTAGAATATTCTAAAGGATCATGACGGTACGAGCATGACAAGCAAGAAGAAAGGCCAGGCACCCGCCGGCCAGCCGGCAGCCGAAGACGTGGAACGCGCCCTCGAGCGCGCGAAGGCCAACCTGATCCAGGGGGTCGGGCGCATCAGCAGCTTCTGGGGGCTGAACAAGGCCATGGGCGAACTGTACGGGTTGCTGTACCTGAACCCGCAGCCCATGAGCCTGGACGAAATGGCCGAGGCCATCGGCATCAGCAAGGCCAGCGTCAGCATTCACATGCGGGCGTTGGAGCGCATCGGCATGGTGCGCAAGGTGTGGGCCGTCGGCGACCGGCGCGACTACTACGAGGCTGAGGTGGATTTCTGGGAGATCGCCAAGGGCATCTTCCGCCAGCGCGAAGCCCGCGAATTCGACCAGGCCCTGAGTTCGGTC
Source organism: uncultured Anaerolineales bacterium (assembly GCA_964532665.1). Classification (GTDB taxonomy): domain Bacteria; phylum Chloroflexota; class Anaerolineae; order Epilineales; family JAANWY01; genus CAZHMV01. Next base: position 86,912 of record CAZHMV010000001.1, on the reverse strand, counting down.
ACCAAAAGTCTGGCCATGGTACAGCAGGCCGGCACGACTCACGACAACGAACAGGTTCAGTTCTACCTGGATCGCCTGAAGCACATGCAGGATTTCTTCAAGACGCTGGATACCCTGATCAAGGCGGTACTGACCCTGGATGAACTGCGGCTCAGCTCGCTGGCCCGCCTTGGCCGGCAGCATGAGCAGAGGGGCAAAGAAACGGAGGAGTAGGGGCGAGGATGGGGCGCCGGCCAGGAAGAACTGCCATGCAAACCTATCTGACATTGGTGTCGATGGCCAGCCTGGCCGGCTTCTACGCCGCCACCATTATCCTGTCGCGTGTGCTCCCCGCGTTTGCCCTGGGGGTGGATGACAGTGTGGCCATCCGGAGGACGCTGGCCACAGCGTTGGGTGTTGTCACAGTCTCGTTCCCCCTGTGGCGACTGCACTGGATGTCGCTACGCCGGCTCTGGACCGAGCGCCGGCATGACGGTCACGAGTACCTCCTGGCGATTAGCAGCCTCGGCGTTGTGGCAACTGCCGTCACCGCTGGCCGGCTTGTGACCCGCATCGCCATGCTGCTCCTGCATACCCAGCCGGCCTCCACTGCCGGCTGGACGAATCTCCTGAACGCCCTACTGCTTTTCCTCGTCTCCTGGCTGCTTTGGCGCCACCACTGGCGGCTTCTGCGATGCGAGGCAACAGCGCCACAGTCCGCCCCCCGTCGCCGGCCCACGGCTAGCTCCGTCCCGCTGCCCGATCCAGCGCGACAGCACCGGCAACAAGCGGCCTGATGAACAGAACGGCGTTGAAAAGGTCCCCATCAGGAACCTGGCAGGCGCAAGATATGTCGTTTGGGAGGATAACATTGCTGCACGCCGTGATTTGAGAAACGCGGCGTTCGGCCTATAATAGCATCAGAGACTTCACGCTATCGCCAGAGGAGGTGAAAAGATGCCTGAACATCTAGACGAGGCGGCACGCCGCGTCCTGTTGATGCTATGGAACAAGGGGCCGGCCATGCCGGTCGAGTTGGCAGCCCAGTGTTACTCCTTTCCCGATGAAGTTGCGCCCACGCTGAAACAACTGGAAGATGCCGGCCTGGTAGAGATGAAACCAATCACCCGAAGTGGTTGGGGCAGTTCGCTGGTGTACCTGAGCGACCTGGGTCGGCACCACGTGACACATGACTTACTGGGAGGGACCCCTTCGACACGCTCAGGGGGGGGACCTTCGACACGCTCAGGAGGGGCCTCATGACAACATTCCCATGGGTGCTCTACGTGGTGACAGCCGTATTGAGTATGATCTGGGCAGCCAGCGAGGTGATTTCATCTTTTGAAGTAACCCCCATCCGGGCCCTATTCACCTGGGGAGCCTGGCTGCTGATGTTGACCAATGCTTTCTTTGCATGTCTGGCGTTAATGGCCGTCCTCCAGATCGTGCCAAGTGCCGCTGATAACTTGCTAACAGCCTTCGCCGTAGGGTTCGGATGGCAGGCGCTGGTCCGGAGCCAGATCAACGTGTTTCGGCCGCTGCCAGGCGAGCCCGGCAGCCAGGGGTTGGTCGTGCCCGTGGATCAAATCTACGGGCGAATTCAGCGCTTCGTACGGCGTTCAATCGACCAGTCGTTGGCGCGAGAGAGAACACAGTTGCTGACAGAGGCACTCGCATTGGACCTGGGAACGTTAAAGGACCAGGTGCAGTTAATGAGCTTCGGACTCAGCGAAATGGATCCGACGGAAGTCCAGAATTGGCTACACGAGATGGAAAGCCGGGAAATCACAGACCACGAGCGCAAAATGCTCCTGGCCAGCAAGCTCATTGAAGTCGGTGGCATCAAAGGCCTGAAACAGATGATCAAGACTCAGGCGAAAGCGGCCAGGCAGCCGGCCCCGCCCGTGGTGTCGGCGCCGGCTACGGTCGCATCGGACGGTGCCGGCAAAGAAGCTGATACAACGGAGAAACCGGACGAGGGCGAAGTGGAACAGCCTGCGTCGAACTGACTCTCAGGTCGGAGAGCACACTTTCTTGCTTCGACACCACCAATCCAACACTTCGGCTGGGCTCAGTGCAGGCTTGCCTCGCCCCTACTTTCTGAGCACGTACGGCGCAAGCTTCCTATCTTGCATACTGCCGAGAAATGTTGTATCATAACAGGCGACCCTGGACATTGCTGATGAACGTGTAACCGAAGTGGCATCGAACAGATCAATCGATGATCACCGAAGTCTCCAGACGAGAGGAGGTGGTGTCACAGCCCGGTCGGAACAGCGAAAGTGCCGGCACTGCGGCATACGGAGTACACGCCTGACGAGTCGGGGCTGACGCCACCAGGCCGGCATCGCCGCACCCGGTGATGCGCCGTCCGATCGTTCAGTCCCCCATAGATCCTCGCAGGTGGCGTTGTCGAGTCTGACATGACATTGAACTGCGCAGTCCAAGCGTTTTCACAACCCGTAACGACTCAATCACCAGGCCGAGTAGTTACCAAACCCCTTTCAAGGAGGAGATTCTAACATGAACAAGCGCGTCATCCTGTTTGTGGTTCTGGCAGCCTTGATGGTTGCGGGACTCATGGTTGCATGTGCCCAGCCAACCCCGCAGACCGTTGAGAAGGTCGTCAAGGAAACGGTTGTCGTTGAAAAGAAGGTTGAGGTCACCAAAGAAGTGCCGGTCGAAGTGACCAAGATCGTAGAGAAGAAGCCGGTCAAGCTGATCATGTCCTTCGTCCCTTCGGGCGACACGCAGCAGATCATCACCGGCGGCCAGGCCATTGAGACGCTTCTGGAGCAGAAGACCGGCTACGAGATCGACACGAATGTCGCCACCAGCTACGCGGCCGTAGTCGAGGCCATGGGAGCCGGCAACGCCGATATCGGCTGGCTGAACACCTTCGGCTACATCCTGGCTCACGAAAAGTACGGTGTCAACGTCATCCTGGCGACGGTGCGCTTCGGCGCTCCGTACTACACCGGACAGATCATCGTCGGCGCGGATAGTGGCATCGAGTCGCTGGCGGATCTCAAAGGCAAGACCATGTGCTGGGTGGACCCGCTGTCCACTTCGGGCTACGTGATCCCGCGCGTGATGCTCAAGGCAGCAGGCGTCGATCCCGACACGGACTTCGCGAAGACGGTGGAGGCCGGCTCGCACAACAACGTCGTCATTGCCGTCTACAACGGCGACTGCGATGCGGGTGCCACCTACGTTGATGCGCGAAGCTCGGTTGAGAAGGATTTCGCGGACGTCAAAGACAAGGTCAAAGTCATTGCCGAATCTCCGAAGATCCCGAACGACACAGTGTCTGTGCGCAAGGACCTGCCGCCTGACGTTGTAGAGAATGTCAAGAACGCACTGCTGGACATTGCCAGCTCCGACGAAGGCAAGGCAGCTCTGCAGGAGGTCTACGAGATCCAGGATCTCCAGGCAGTCGATGACTCCTTCTACGATGGCTTCCGGGCCACACTGGACGCGGCCGGCGTCAACATTGAAGACCTGGCAAAGAAGTAACCGTATGCAATGGCAGGGGCTGGGCAGCAGGGTTTGTCCAGCCCCTGTTTTCTATGTCTGGACAACGAACAGCGGATGAAACGAACGTACTGAGGTACTGCCATTGCTTGAAGTTCAACATCTCACGAAGATCTACGAAGACGGCACCCTGGCCCTGGATGACGTGAGTTTCACCGTGGAGGACGGTGAGTTCCTGGTCATCATCGGCCTGTCGGGTTCCGGGAAATCTACCCTGCTGCGGTGCATCAACCGGCTGGTCGAGCCGACGTCGGGTCGGGTGATCTGGGATGGGGTTGATGTCACGGCCGCCTCACAGGAAGAATTGCGAAAGATTCGCCGGCAAATCGGCATGATTTTCCAGCAGTTCAATCTGGTGAAGCGATCGTCCGTGCTGACGAACGTGCTGTCAGGCCGGCTGGGGTACGTGAATCCCTGGCTGAGCCTGGCTCACCAGTTCCCGAAAGCCGAGCGCCAGCGGGCCATGCGCAACCTGGAGCTGGTCGGCATTGCTGATAAGGCCCGGAGCCGGGCCGATGAGCTTTCCGGAGGGCAGCAGCAGCGTGTCGGCATTGCCAGGGCGCTGATGCAGGAGCCCAGGCTGATGCTGGCGGACGAGCCCGTGGCCAGCCTGGACCCGGCGACTTCCCACTCGGTGCTGAAATACATCGAGCAGCTCAATCAGGAGCGGGGTGTGACCGTGCTGTGCAGCCTGCACTTTCTGAGTCTGGCCCGGCGCTACGGCACCCGAATCATCGCCCTCAAGGCCGGCCACATCGTTTTCGAAGGCTCGCCGGCCGAGATCGATGATCAGCGGTTCAAGGAGATTTACGGCGAAGAGGCGATTCCGGTGGAAGTCCGGTAGCCAGGGATATGCGTATTGCGTACTGCGTATTGCGTATTCCCGGTAAACGATGTGCCGGGAGTACGCAATACGCAGTACGCAGTATTACCCATCTTGTGCTGAACAGTCTACTCCGAGTTGATACATGCAAGACACAGACAAATCTGTCCCCGAAACTGCATCCCCTCGCTCGCCGGCCCTGGCTGGATTGCTATCGTTAATCATCCCGGGCGTTGGACAACTGTACCTGGGTGAGCGGAACCGGGGGCTGAGTTTTCTGGGCGTTGCAGTTATTCTTGCCGGCCTGTTGACCTGGCTCCATATCCCGGCCCTGTACCTGGGGTTGTTGCCGTTCTGGTTGTGGAATGCCTGGGATGCTCGCCAGCGGGCACGGGGTCAGAGGCCGTCGTTCGTGTTGGGGTTTGTTCTGGTTGCTGTCGTGGTCTATGCCATCGGCTGGCAGGTGACAGAGATTAGTGTTGGCAAGTTGATCCTGGGTGTTCCGAAGATTCGACCCGTGGTCGCCAGCCTGGTTCAGCCTGATGTTATGACCCGGGACGTTGAAGTGGTCGAAGCGGTCCGTGCCTTCGAGTCCCCCTGTTCGGATTCGCCACCGCCCGTTGCGCAACCCGGTGCCAGCGGGCCGTATTTGGTAGCGGAGCCCACCTGTGGGGATGTGGGCGACGTGATCACGATTCGCGGTGGGAACTTCGCGCCGTCTCACACGGGCGAGCTGTGGTGGCAGAACCCCATCGGCCAGCAGAGCCGGCTGCGGGCCGGCGGCCAGTTTGTCGATTTCCAGACCGACTCCCAGGGTCAGTTCAGCAAGCAGATTGCCGTGCCGGATGTGGTGCCCCAGTCGTTCCAGCGGGGGCCACAGATGCACCAAATTATAGCCCGGATATCTCAGCCGGTGGGCAATCCACATCCCAGCAAGACCTTCTGGCTGGTGGTAGAACGGATGGGAGAGACCATTGCCCAGGCCCTGATGGCCACAACGCTGGGTATTCTGCTGGCCGTGCCGGTGAGTTTCTTCGGTGCCCGGAATTTGATGGCGGTCAATCCGGTAGGGACGACCATCTATTATGCGACACGCACGGTACTCAATATCTTGCGGTCCATCGAGCCGTTGATCATGGCCATCGTGTTTGTGGTATGGGTTGGCCTGGGGCCGTTCGCCGGTGTGCTGGCCCTGGTGGCCCACTCGATCGCCGCCCTGGGTAAACTGTACTCCGAGGCCATCGAGAGCATCGATCCCGGTCCCATCGAGGCGGTCACCGCCACCGGTGCCAATCGCGCCCAGGTCGTAGTCTACGCCGTGCTGCCCCAGGTGCTGCCACCCTTCGTGGCTTTCAGCATTTATCGGTGGGACATCAACGTGCGCATGTCAACGATCCTTGGTTTCGTTGGCGGTGGCGGGATCGGCTTTCTGCTCCAGCAGTGGATTCGACTTTCGGCCTTCCGCGAGGCCGCCACGGCCATCTGGGCCATCGCGATTGTCGTGACAGCCCTCGACTACGCGAGTGCCCAGGTGCGGGAACGGATTGTGTGATGATTGATTGCTTCTTATGGGGTAGCAAAGAAGATATGCCTGGATCGTACTGAACGTCATGACCAACATTGGGGGGGAACACAAGGTGCCATCCAACAGCATTGACGAATACCCGCTAGAGAGAATCGCAGAGGACAACGAAATCGGCGCCGGCATTCTTCTGCCATTTACGATCATCCGGCTGCAGGCGGCAGGACACATGGAGCTTGAGTCCGTATTGCTGGTACACCTCAGAGATATTGAGGACGTAGGTGAGCAACGAAGGTCTCTCCGGTTGAGGTGGTCGAAAGAGAGTGTGCCTGGGGAACCGCTGCCCGTACAGGAGGATGTGATCACTGAATGGGCTGCCTGTGGGGTTGCCTGTGCGCTGGTGCCCATGTATGCTAAAATGCACGTCATCCAAGTTGCGCAAGAAGGGGATAGATTCGACTACTGGGTTGGTGACGGGGAAGAAGAATATGCGCTAGAAGTGAGCGGCACGGTCAGTGAGGATCTGGAATATCGCCATTCGGCGAAAGTGAGGCAACTCCGGGACAATCCGTATGAGGTAGATGGATTCGTGGCAGTTACTCGATTCGTGTCGAGAGAGAGCATCTTCTCCTTCAACCAGTTTGAAGAGAGGAAGTGATAATAGATGAGGAAAAGAAAACACAGTATCAACCGCAAGGGATTGGATGACGATTTTGTCGAGAAAGAAAGACGCAAGTCGCACTTAATTCTGGAGGCAAACCTCTTGAAGGAGCAACAGCGCCATCAGGAGGCGGCAGACAAGTTCGCCGAAGCGGCCCGAATCGAGGAGCATCTAAGCGAGGTCTTAGCTGAAAAGAGCTTGACCGACAAGTACTTTGTTCATCGGTTAAGCGCTGCTAGTTGCTGGGCCCAGGCCGGCAACGTGTACCAGGCGATCGCCATGTGTGATGAACTGCTCAGACATCCTGATCTACCCCAACGCCTGCGCAAGCGCGTTCAGGAATACTCTCAGGTATTGCGATCTCGCCGCGAGCTGTGGGTCGTCAAGCTAGTCCCCGATCTGGTGGTTGCGGCACCCCTGGAAAGTTAGAATTGCTCTCAAGTAGAAGCTACGAAGCTCATCTATTGGGGTATGGTTCATGAATCTGGAGGAGAAAACCTGGCTTCGATGGGGGCGGTGGCTCTTGTTGATCGCCCTCGCTGCCGGCATGTACATCTGGAGCTGGCACGCAGCCGGCATGGCCCCGGCCTTGCTGGTCGAAGGTGCGCCAAAAGCGCGTGGGATTATCACGGACTTGCTGCGGCCAGAGTTGTTTACGCGGCCCGAAGCATCGCAGGAGGCGCAGACGGTGATTCAGGTGCCCTGCACCGGGACGCCGCCTGCGCCTTCGCAGACGGCAGAGGGGCCGGCGGTGCGGGTGTCGCCGGCCTGCGCCGGAGCGAAAGAGACGGTCACGGTGAGCGGCACCGGCTTTCGGCCAAACACCGATGGCCGGCTGTACTGGGCGCCGGCGGGGATAGCAGGCCGGCTGCGGGACGCACGTTTCACCACCGACACCCAGGGCAATTTCAGCGTTGAGACGAAGGTACCGCCGCTCCTGGAGCAACAGGGTGGCGAGTCCGGCGTGGTAGCACAACTCACCTGGGAATCGGGCTCTCTGGAGCCCAGTGAACCGCTACGCACCACCCTGGCCAAGATCATCGAGACCGTCTTCCTGGCCCTCATGGCCACCACCCTCGGCGGTGTTGTAGCGATTCCGTTGAGCTTTCTCGGGGCGCGAAACATCATGCCTCGGACACCCGTGGGCAATGCCGTTTATGGCCTCACACGCGGCTTCTTCAACGTCATGCGCTCTATCGACCCCATCATCCTGGCCACGATATTTGCGATTTGGGTGGGGTTCGGGCCATTCGCCGGCGTGCTGGCACTGAGCATCGTGACGATAGCATCCCTTGGCAAGCTATACTCCGAAGCGGCGGAGAGCATCGAGCCGGGTCCGATCGAAGCGATTACGGCGACGGGTGCAAACAAGGTTCAGGTTATCGTCTATGGCGTCATTCCCCAGATCATCCCGCCATACACGGCCTTCACAATCTACCAGTGGGACATCAACGTTCGTATCTCCACCATTATCGGCTTTGTGGGGGGTGGCGGCATCGGCTTCGTGCTTCGCAACTGGATCAATCGGACCCAGTGGACGTGGGCTTCGGTGGCGGTGTGGGCCATTGTGATTGTGGTGTGGCTGATGGATTACACCAGTGCGCGGGTGCGGGAGGCGATTGTGTGAAGCCCTATTAGGAGTTGATGATGAGCATACACGATCAGTCCATCCGAATCACGATGGGGCTCGTGCTTGTGGCTCTGATGCTGGTCGGGGGACTGTCTGTGGGGACCAGTCTCTGGGCCATCCGGTCGCACCAGCAGGATGCCCTGATTATGAACCTGGCCGGGCGGCAGCGGATGCTCAGCCAGAAGACGGCCGAAGAGGCCTGGCTGGGCCTGCAGAAAGGGCAGGACCCCCGCTACCTGGCCCGGATGCACACCACTGCTATCCGGTTCGGAGAGGGCCTGCAAGCCCTGATGGACGGCGGCCAGATCACCTATGCCGGCACGACCGTCTCCGTGCCCCCGGCCACCGACCCGGCCTTCCGCGCCGCCCTGGAGGACGTGCAGACCACCTGGGAACCGCTGCACCGGGCTGCCCACGCCGTGCTGGAGAGCGAACCGGGAAGCCCGGCTTTCACCCAGGGCGTGGAAGACCTGGAGCGTCTCTCCGGCGTGATTCTGGAGAAAATGGACGCGGCGGTGCGCGTCTACCAGGCGGCGGCCGAAGCCAGAGTGGCGCGACTGCGATGGATAGAACTGGCCTTCCTGCTCGCCGGGGCGGCCGTGCTGGCGCTGGGCTCCGGGCTGATCCTGGGGCAGGTACTCCGGCCGATCAGCGCTCTCGAGACGGCCGTGCGGCGGATGGAGCAAGGAGATCTGGATGATCCCATTCAGGTGCGGGTGCCCAACGAGCTGGGGCGGCTGGCCGGGGCTTTCGACGACATGCGGGTCCGGGTCAGGGCCCGGCTACAGGAACAGGCGGCCCTGCTGCACCTCTCCCGGACGCTGGTTGGCCTGACCGACCCCCGAACGGTGATGGATGCTGCCGCTGGAACAGTGCAGGAAACCTTGTTGGTGGATTACGTCTCCGTGATGACCCCCGACCCCGGTGGCCGCTGGCTGGTGTTGGCGGGCGGTGCCGGCTGGGAGCCGGAACTGTATGGCCACTACCGGGTGGAGATCGAGACCTCGCAGGAAGGCCACGTCTTCCGCAGCGAGGAGCCGGTCCAGCAGCCCGATGGTTCGGCTGGGCTCACCACAAGCGTGCAGAGCGGTGAGCCCTTCCCCTGCCCCATGGAATTGCGGGAGCGCGGTGTGGTCAGCAGCGTCACGGTGCCCCTGCGCGGCGAGGGTGGCACCCTGGGCACCTTCTGCGCCCACACCACACAGCCTCGCCAGTTCAGCCCTGACGACGTGCACCTGCTCTCCCTTATCGCCAACCAGACGGCCATGGCTCTGGAGCGAATCCGGACCGATCAGCAGGTGATCCACCAGGCAGCCGAGCTATCCGCGCGCCAGCGGGTGACCCAGGCCGTCTTGCATACCGTGGACCTGGAGGAGCGGCTGCGCATCGCCTTGCGCGAAATCCTGGCCCTGGTCGGTGAGCGCGGAAGCCTAGGAGACTGGGAGACAAGGGGACAAGGAGAGGGAGAGAGGAGGAGCGAGGGGGAGGTCTCCTTGTCCCCCCCTCTCCCTGTCACCCCCTCATCCCTGCGGGGCGCCATCTACCTGGTGGAAGGGGAACGACTGGTGTTGCGGGAGGAGCGGGGCTTCTCGGAGGAGTTTATGGCCCTGGCCCGGGACCTGCCGCTGGAGGCCTGCCCCTGGGCCCAGATCCCAACAGTGATGCACGCCCCCTGGGAGGGAACAGATCCTGTCACCCGGGCTCTGCAACGCGAGGGGGTGATGGCCTGGACCAGTCTACCTTTGATGGTGGGAGAGCGGCTGGATGGAGTGCTGCTGCTGGCCGATCGCCGGACGGCCGCCCTGGAACCGGACACGCTGCGCGCTCTGAGCGCTCTGGCCGAACAGGTGGCCGTGGTCCTCCACAATGCCCGTCTCTACGCCCAGGGCCGCGAGCGGCTGGCCCGCCTGACCACCCTGCGGGAGATTGACCGCGCCATCGCAGCCCAACTGTCCCTGGACGAGGTCATCCGGGTTGTCCTGGAGCGAGTAGCGCCCCACATCCACGTGGACGCGGTGGGGTTGAGTCTGATCGACTGGGAAAAGAAGCGCACCATATTGGGTCACCTGCATTTACCGGGGGGCGGGGAAGTCCACGGCGAGGCATTCACCCTGAGCGACAGCCTGCTGGAGTGGCTGGTCGTGCGCCGGCAGCCGGTGATGATCTATGACCTGTTGGGGGATCCCCGGCTGCGCGGCCATCGGGACCTCATCCGTCGGTACGGCCTCAAGTCCTACCTGGGCGTCCCGCTGGTGGTGCAGGACCGTACCATCGGCGTGCTCCACGTATTCACCGTGGAACCCCATGCCTTCAGCGCTGAAGAAGCGGATTTCTTCGCCACCATGGCCGGGCAGACAGCCATCTCCATCCAGAACGCGCGCATGTACGAAGCCGCTCTGCAGCGGGGCGAGGCCCTGGCCGCGCTGGCCCGGAGCACCCTCTCCCTGACCCAGGCCGGTCCCGAACCCGAGGTGATCCGCACCCTGCTGCAGAGCGCCGGCCAGGCGACGGGGGCCGTCCGGGGTGCCTGGCTGGCCTACGACCCGGCGAACCACACCCTGCACCCGGAAGCACTGATTGGCTTCCCACCGGAAGCTATCCCCCGGGCCGAGCAGGAACTGAGCATGCGCCTGGGCGACCCCTGGGCCCCGGCTGTGAGCGCCGTGGAGGGACGCCCCATCTACCTGAGACAGACCCACGACAGTCCCCTGTGGCCGGACTCTGAGCGGGCCCTGAACTCTGCCTACTGCGTGCCTCTCACTTACGGCGGCCGGCTCTACGGCGTGTTTGTGTTGCTCGCGGAGCAGGAAAACGCCTTCGATGCTGAGACGCGCGCCCTGGCCGACACCTTTGCCGCCTATGCCGCCGGGGCCCTGAACAACGCCTACCTCTTCCAGGAAACCCGCCGCCGGGCCGCCCACCTGGAGGCCCTCAACGCCATCATCGCTGCCGCCGCCGGTGCAACGCACCTGTCCGGCCTGCTGGAGACAACCCTGGATCACACCCTGCAGGCCCTGGGGCTGGAGATGGGCGCCATCTGGCTGGGCCAGGGAGCGGCGGAGCGGGGGAGCAGGGGGGCGGAGGTGCAGAGGAGCGGAGGTGCAGAGGAGCAAGGGGGCAGAGGAACACAGGGACCAGAGAGAGTCCACCCCTTCACCCCTTCACCTGCTCACCCCCCCAGCCCCCCGGCTCCCCTGTACGTCACCCAGGGTCTGTCGCCGGAGATCGGTCTGGCCATGGCCCGGGCAGCCCGGGCAACCGGCCTGGACATCCCCGGCCCCCTCGCCGTGGAGGACTGGCCGGCCATTCGTGGTGCGGCACGCAGCGCAAGCGGAGGGCCGTCAGGCGCCACTCCACCTTCGGTTTCGTGGCTTACTACGAACAAGGCGGTGGCGGAGGTGATGGACCGCTTCGGCATCCGCGCTTCCCTCACGGTTCCCATCCTGGTTGAGGGGCGTCGCATCGGGGGGCTGGGCCTGGCTGCCCGGGAACCCCGGTCCTGGTCCGCCGAGGAAGTTGCCTTGGCCGAGGCCGTGGGCCGGCAACTGGGGGCAGCGGCGGAACGCCTGTCCCTTCTCCTGGAGGCTCAGGCCCACGCCGACCTCAAGGACCGGCTGGCCTCCCTCAGCGAAGCCCTGAACCGCCCCTCTGCCGTCGGTGACGTCGTGGCGGCCATCGGGCAGGGAGCGCTGGCCCTCAGCAGCACCGACCGGGTTGCCGTGTACCTCCGCCACTCGGACGACACCGTCACCTGTCCCTGGTCGCGAGGTCTCTCGCCGGGATACCTGGAGCAGGTGACCACCCGCGTGCGGGAGGTGCCCGGGGGCCGGCTGTTGGAAAGCTCTCAGCCGGTGCTCATTCCCCAGGTGGAATACCTCCCAGAGGACACGCTCCTGCGCGACCTGGCTGAGGCCGAGGGCTACCGGGCGGCCGGCCTGTGGCCGCTGGTCTACGAAGGGCGGGTGATCGCCGCTGTGGGCTGCTATTACACTGAGCCGCACACCTGGTCCGAGGCCGAGCAGGAGGTGATGCATGCCTTTGCCCGCCAGGCGGCGGTGGCTCTGGAAAACGCGCGGCTCTTCGAGGCCCTCCAGTCACGGGTGGGCGAGCTCTCCGCCCTGGCCGAGGCCAGCGCAGCGCTGCGGGGTGCCACCACTGCAGAGGAAATGGCGCCGTTGCTGGCAGCTCAGGCTGCCCGGCTGGTCCAGGCCGATGCCGCCGCCCTGTGCCTGGTAGACGAAGCCCGGCAGCGGGTCGTTACCCTGGGGGTGGCCGGCCTGCCCCCCGAAGCCGTGGGGCGACACCATGGCGTGGAAGAGGGAATCACCGGCCAGGTGATCCGCACCGGCGCTATCTGCCGCTCCGTGGACCTGGCCCGAGACTCCAGAGTTGCCCATCGGGACCTGATGGCCGGGCTAGGACCGGGGGTGTGTGTGCCGCTGCGCACCACGGCGGGGCAGGTGGTGGGGACGTTGCTGGTGGCCCGACGGCGGCAACCCGAAGGAGAGGCCACCTCCTTCCGACGGGAGGAAGAGCGGCTGCTGGAAACCCTGGCCGAGATGGCCGGCAATGCCCTGCAGCGGGCCTGGACACATGAGCAATTGGAGGCGGCCTACATTGAGACGGTGCTGGCCCTGGCCAACGCCATGGACGCCCGGGATACCTACACCGGCAACCACAGCCAGCGCCTGGCCACCTGGGCCGAGGCCACGGCCCGGGAACTGGGCTACAGTGAGGAGGAGATCGAGGCCATCCGCTGGGGAGCCCTGCTCCACGACATTGGCAAGATCGGCGTGCCGGATGCTATCCTGCGGAAGCCGGGCCCTCTGAATGATGAGGAGCGGGCAGTGATTGAGCGTCATCCCGAGATCGGGGCAGAGATCGTAGCCCCGGTGAAGAGGCTGGTCCATGTGGCCCCCATCATTCGCGCTCATCAAGAGCACTGGGACGGCAACGGCTACCCGGACGGGCTGCGGGGGGAGGCCATCCCATTGGGAGCGCGGGTCCTGGCGGTAGTGGATGCCTACGGCGCTATCATCGATGAGCGGCCGTACAAAAAGGCCGGCAGCCACGAGGAGGCAGTGGCAGAACTGAAGCGCTGCGCCGGCACGCAGTTCGACCCGCAGGTGGTGGAAGCGTTCTTACGCGTACTGGAGCATGGGGTTGACATACCGGGGGGGTGAAGCCTTTCTGGCGCGCACCTGGCGAATGAATTCGTGGCAACCCTTCGACAAGTCCTTCGACGGGCTCAGGAGGGACCTCAGGACGTCGCCCTTGCGAAACCGGCCTACGCCAGTTGAGTTCCGAATCGGCGAAGCTCCACCTCGCAGTGGCAGGCGCGGTTTCACCCGCCAGTCAGGTGGGGCGCATTTTGCAAGTGAGTGGCACCTGTATCACCTTTTTCAGTGGACTCATCATTCAGCTACCTGGGGGCAACTCGATCATGCGGTTGCTGAATAGACCTGGACTGCGATTTCGCATCGGCCTGCCGGCTGTGCTGGGGCTCGGCGTGATCCTGGCGGCCTTCGCTTTCCTGGGGTTGCGTGCAGTCGAGGAGCGAAGTGCCCAGGTGCAGTATGAGCGCCTGGCCATGGCCCGGACTATCGCCGGCGAACTGGATCGCAGCCTGGCACACAGCCTGCAGACCCTGGAACGGTTGGCAACCCGCGAGGGGGTGGATCTGAGGGACAGTGACCTGGACCCCGAGCGTCACGCTCTGGCGGACGCCTACCTTCTGGCACAGTTACCTACCTACCGGATGCTTCTGCTGGACCGAGAGGGCCGGGTGCTTCTGATGGACCCCGATGCTCCTGACCTGATTGACCTGGATCTGAGCAATCAGGCTTTCGTTCAGGCGAGCCTGCGCAGCGGCCGGCCCGGCGTGTCCAACGCCGTACCTTCGACCGTCTTCGGCCGGCCGGTGGTTGCCCTCAGCGTGCCGGTGCGGGACGCCCAGGGAAATGTCGCCGGCGTACTCATGCAGGCTGTGGATCTCCGCGAACCAACTCTCACCGGCTTGCTGCGCCCCGCCCGGATGGGCGAGACCGGCTATGCCGAGATCCTGGATGGGGATGGAACGGTCATTGCCAGCACTCATCCCCAACACCTCCTCCGGCCCTGGGAACACATCTCGGTTGCCCCCACTCTGTTGACGGCGAAGCAGCCACAGGGAGGTGTCTATCCCCCGGTAGAAGGTCCGGAGGGAGCCGACCTGCTGGCCTTTGTTCCCCTCTCTGCGGCAGACTGGGGGGTGGCGGTGGAGCAGAAAGCAGACGAGGCGCTGGCACCTATCCGGCGCTTGCGCCGGCAGTTCTTTGCCGTGGGGCTGGTGAGCCTGCTGGTCGCCCTTGTCCTGGTGTGGGTCATCATCCAGCAGGTAGTCCGGCCGGTGCAGGAACTCACCAGTGCCGCGCAGCACATCGCCGGCGGAGAACTGGACAAAGCCATCACCGGCATCCCGCGAAGGCAGGACGAAATCGGCGAATTGGCCCGCTCCTTCGAACAGATGCGGGTGAGCCTGGCAGCCCAGCGGGCAATCATGAAGCTGCGCACCCGGGAGCTCTCGGTTCTCCGTGAGACAGCTCTGGCCAGCGCCGAGGCCGGCGCCGTGGACGATTTGGTAGCCCAGGTCACCGAGGCTCTGGCGGCCGACCTGTATCCGGAAAACGTCGGCTTCCTTTTCCTGGATCGCGAGCAGAAATACCTGCATTTCCATCCCTCCTATTACGGTGTAGAGCCCCAGGTGCGCGACCTGACCGTTCCGCTGGGGCAGGGGGTCACCGGGACCGTGGCCCGGACGGGGAAGCCACTGGTGGTATCCGATGTCCGGGCGCGGCCCGGCTATATCCAGGTTTCGCCGGCGGTCCGTTCCGAGTTATGCGTTCCGGTGCGGGCCGGCGGGCAGGTGGTAGGGGTAATCAACGTGGAGAGCGCGCGACAGGACGCTTATGCGCAGGAGGACCTGCACCTGCTTTCGGCCGTGGCCGGTCAGGTAGGCATTGCCCTGGAGAGGTTGCGGCTTTTCGAAGAGGCGCAGCGCCGGACTACCGAATTGGAAGCCCTGCGGGAGGTCACTCTGGACATCACGGCCCGATTGGATCTCTCCAGCCTGCTGGAGGGCATCGTCCGCCGGGCGGCCGAATTGCTGGGGGCCAGTGGAGGTAGCCTGTATCTCTATGATCCGGAACGCAGGGAACTGGAACTGTGGGTCGGCCACAACCTGGGGGCTGACTACACGGGCAGTCGGCTCAAACTTGGCGAGGGGCTGTCGGGGCGAGTCGTGGCCAGTGGTCAGCCGCTCACCGTGGACGACTATCGCACCTGGGAAGGACAGGCGCCGGCCTACGAGAACGCGGCCTTCCGCGCAATCATCGGCGTCCCCCTGCGCTGGCAGGAGCGGATCCTGGGTGTCATCAACATCACCGACCTGGAGGAGCGTCCACCCTTTGACGAGCATGACGTGCGCCTGCTGGAGGCCCTCGCCCGGCAGGCGTCGGTGGCCATCGAGAATGCCCAGTTGTTCGAAGCGGAGCGGATCGCACGGCAGCGCGCGGAAACATTGCAGGAAGTGGCCGTCGCCCTGGGCTCCACTCTGGAGTTGGAGGCGCTCCTCGATCGGGTGCTGGAAGAGTTGCAGAAGGTGGTGCCCTACGCGAGCGCGACGGTCCAGTCATTGCATGACGGCCAACTGGAGATCATCGCCTGCCGGGGCTTCTCTGACTCCAAGCAAGTCATGGGCCTGGCCTTTCCCTTAACCGGCGACAACCCCAACCGCACCGTCATCGCCGAAAAGCAGCCGTTGCTGGTTCCCGATGCTTACGCGGCCTACACTGCTTTCCAGGAGGAGCCTCACAGCCATATTCGCTCCTGGCTGGGCGTGCCGCTACTGTCGAAGGGCCGGGCGATTGGGATGATCACACTGGATCGCACCGAGGTCAACGCTTTCAGCCAGAAAGAAGCGGATATTGCCCTGGCTTTCGCCAACCACGCGGCCATAGCTCTGGAGAACGCGCGCCTCTACCAGGCAACCCGCCACCAGGCCATCACCGACGGGCTCACCGGGCTGTACAACGCCCGTTATTTCTATCAGGCATTGGAAAGGGAGCTGGAGCGCAGCCAGCGCTACGGCCACCCTTGTTCCCTGATCATGCTGGATCTGGACGATTTTAAGAAATACAACGATCGCTACGGCCATCAGGCCGGCGACGACCTGCTGCGGGAGTTGGCCGGCCTGATGTGCGGTGTCATCCGCCAGGCAGACACGCCGGCCCGCTACGGCGGCGAGGAGTTTGCGGTGATCTTGCCAGAGACCGACAACGCACAGGCTCAGGCCCTGGCCGAGCGATTACGGGAGGCGATCCGCGACCACGAATTCGTCGTCCGCAATACTCAGCGCATTGGTCGGATCACTGTGAGCCAGGGTGTGGCCACCTACCCTGACGACGCACAGGGCGTAGACAGGCTGGTGGAAGCGGCCGACATGGCCCTGTTGTGCGCCAAGGAGAAGAAGGATTGGGTCTGTGTGTCTGCGACAATCCAGGCTGAGGAGTCAACACATTCCCACGGGGCACCATGTAGCACGGAATACTAGATGGCTGGATAGCTGGATGGCTTGTGACTACCCAGCCATCCAGCCATCTATCTCTCATCCATTCCCCCATCACGTCCCAAGATATGTGGCCGCGATCACTTGCAGGAAGTTGAAGCCGGCGTGAACCAGAATGGAAGCCGTCGTGTTAGCGCGATTTCGGACTATCCCCAGACCGAGGCCGACGACGAATATCCCGATGAGAGCCGGCGACAGGCTGTACTGGGCATGAGCGAAGGTGAAGAGCAGGGTAGTCAGAAGAAGGCCAAATCGCGGTTGCAGCGCGCCACGGAACAGTAGCTCTTCGCCGATGCCGGCGGCGAAGCCCACGGTAAGTGCCCCCAACGGGGAGAGAAACGCCCCGATAAACGCATCGGTGAGCCCTCCGACCCGTTCGTAGCCGGCCGGATCGAGGATTTGCCAGACCTGCGAAATCCCCACCTCAATCGCCAGCAGCAGGATCAGAGCGCCGCCGGCCCAGGCCAACTGCCGGAGCGTCAGACCGCGGATTTTCAGCCGTTCTGCCACCTCGCGCCAACCTCGCCGCACGTACAGCCCCACACCGACTACCGCAGTGGCGGCGAAAACCAATCCCGTCAGCCAGGCATCCCTCACACCGAACTGACCGAAGAATTGCCGGGCCAGCGCTTCGTCTTTGGCCAATGCGTTGATGATGGGCCAACTGGCTACGGTGTTTCCGACCAGATAGACAGCGTACACCAGAGCGGTAGTGTGGACCAGGGAGTCGGCATTAATAGAAATGACGCGCGCCAGCAGCCGGCGCGCGAATGGGATCAGCGGGATGAATGCCACGAAGCCTGTGACCAGCACCGGCAGCCCGACGCTGGCGAAGTTGAACTGCGGAACATCCGGCGGCATTTGGACGGCCGATTGCGTCAGGAACCGGCCCGCCAAAAACATCAGTGCCCCGATTATCAGCAGAAGCAGGTTGAGCAGGCTCAGCAAGGCCAACATCAGGTAGCGAGCACTTCGCTGCTGCTCACCATAGTTGGCCAGCCATGCGCCGAGTATGAATGGTGTCAGAATTAGGGTGTCCATCTTCTTTGCAGTTGTTGATATCCTTGTCCAGTGAACAGCGATCAGTAACAGGAGTTACGCGGCAAAGGTGACCGGCACTTCCTCAACCCCGTCGGAAGAGCAGCAACGCTGGTTTTACGGCCAAAACAGGTACTCCCGACACAGTTCCGAAGTGCCGGTCACCTGATCTCGCTCTCACCGCGTAAGTCCTGTCAGTAACCACTGTTTACTGATCACAGACGCCAGGTTGTCCAGCGCTGGAGAATAAGCTCCTGGGCTTCTGCAATCAACTCGCGCTCTTCGTCGCCGGCCTCCGCTGCCAGGGCGCTGGCGACGTGGCGGATTTCCTGGCGAGGGCTGACCCGGTCCACTGATCGGCCGGCGTCGGGCGTCTCCAGAGCCTGGATTGTCACGCCGCGCCGGTCCAGATCGAAGTAGAAGTTCAGGTCGTTGCCCAACTGCCAGATGTCGAAGAAGCGCAGTCGGTGATAGACATCGCGGCTCAATGGGCCTTCAATGCGGCACTGCAAGAGCTGGTCCGAACGGGAGGCCGCCCTCAGTTTCTTGAAGACGTACTCCGTCGGGTCATCAGCCGGCAAGTCCGTCGTGCGTATCTCCAGACGCTTCATCGGCTGGGCATCGACGGGGATGTGGCGGACCTGGGATTTCACGCTCGGCCGGCGTCCCTGGAAGCTCAGTGTCATGAACCCCGTGGGGACCTCCAACTCACCGAAGCTCGTGCGCTCCGTTGGGCCAGGAAAACAGACCTCTACGTGCCCGATTTTCATGGTCTGGCGCTCGTGTACGTGCCCCACGAGCAGATAGTCGATGCCCTCCAGGCCAGCTATGCTGGCCTTGGAGAGCTGTGGCTCTTCAACTGCGGGGTGTAGCGTGCCCTCGACACCGTAGTGTGCCATCAGCAGCACCACATCGGCGTCGGGGGGATCGATGGCGACGCCGTCCAGCGGGTCGTCGTCCGGCCCCAGGCGTGGATCGGGGCTGAGGCCGCCAATGGCTATGCGCGTTCCATCGACGGTGTGGGTCATCCACTCGACCTCGGTGGTGCGGGTGAAGCAGCGGGCGACCTGCACCTCGTTGTAGATGCGCTGGGGCGTGGCACCACCCAGCCGGCTTTTGGGCACATCGTGGTTGCCGCCGATGAGGCAGATGAGCAGGCCGGCCTCGCGCAGCCGCTGGAACTGGCGCGCTACCCAGACCAACTCGGATGTGCGCGGGTTGGGTGAGTCGAAGAGATCGCCACCGTGGAGGTAGATGTGGGCGCGCTCCCTAACAGCGTAGTCAACAGTTTGAGCCCACGCTTCCCGCAGTCGCTGGCGACGCTGTGCCAACTGGTCCGGCGACATCTTGGCGTAGTACTTGTTCAGGTGGTTGTCAGCAGTGAACACGATGTGAACCATTTGTCAATTGTCAATTGTCAATTGTTAATTGTCAATTGTCAATTTTAGTGCTGCTTTGCATGGAGAGATGATTCACAACCAGCCATTGACAATTGACAATTGACAATTAACAATTGACAATTAAACCTCCTCTCGCCACTCCGTCCGCGGGCGGGATGCCCGTTCCTCTTCGGCTTCGGATTTCATTTGCTCGGTGACCACTTCGCTGCGAGCGTTCTCCAGCGCCTGGACGACGTCGATGTCGCTGCCGCCTTCCTGCGAGACACGCCGGCCCACCCGAACCATCACCGGCACCCTCACCAGCGGCCCCAAGACGACCGCCTCGCCCACGTTCAGCCCCGGCAGGTCTGCCAGCAGGCTCTCCGAGATGCTTTCCGAGGCGCGGCGAACCGCGTTTTGATCTTCGGGGTTGGTCAGGCGCATGATGATCTGGCTGTTGCACTGGGACAGCGTGTCCTGGTGGATGCGATAGGGCCGCTGGGTGATCAGCACCATGAAGATGCCGAACTTCCGCCCTTCGGAAGCGATGCGTTTGATGATGATGCTCGCTCGCCCCTGGTCGCGCCCGCCGGCCACGAAGTTGTGAGCCTCTTCCAGCACCACAAAAACCGGCCGCGCCAGGCCCTCGGTGGTGGCCCGCCCCCATGTCTCGCGCAGCACTTTGTCCACGATGAAATCGGCAATCCACTGGTCAATGCCAGCCAGATCGATGATCGACAGGCTCATTGGCCGCAGCAGGCGGTCCATGGGCACGTCCTCAAAGCCCCAGATGTCGATGCGGGCCAGCCGTTCGATGTGTTTCAGCGACTTGCCAGCGCCGCTGATCACGTCCGGTGTGATGAGAGTGTCCTGGTCTCGTCGAAGGGGGGCGGCGTCGGACGGGGACGGGGCTGGAGCAGGTTCTTCGGGTTGGGTCTCCTCAGCCTTGGGCGAGCTGTCGATCCATTCCTCGTCACTGAGATCATCGGTGCCATCGGATCTCAGGCCTGCTTTGCGGGCGGTTTCCTCGCGCAGGAACTGGCTGAAGCGATCCGCATCGCCGATGGAGGGGTGGGCCGGCGGTGTGAAGTCGCCGCCGGCCGGCATTTGACCGCCGTTCGCCAGGCGTTGGAGTTCCTGCAACAGCGAGTGGGGCGTGTAGTCGGTCCCGTCCAGATTCTCCCTGGCCGTGCGGACAGCCTTGCGAATGTTCGTCGCTTTCTCACTGATGCCCGTCAGATCGCAGATTTCGTCGGCGTCGAGCTTCGAGAACTGCACGGTGAAACGCTCCGCGCCGCCGATCGCCTCGTCCGAGATGCGTCCGCGCTGCTCCGTGGGCAGCCGGTAGACCTGCACGCGGTCGGCGAAGGGGGTCGGCTGGTGGCGTTCGTCGCGGCGCATGAGCACGTAGTCGCTGTTCGGGTCGAAGACGATGACGGTGCCGCCCAGCTCCAGCAACTGCTCCAGGACGACGCCGACGGTGTAGCTCTTGCCGGCGCCGGTCTGGGCGATGACGGCCAGATGCCGGCGCAGCCCGTTGGGGTTCAGCTTCACGTCCACCCTCGGCCGGTTGATTAGGGTTCCCAGCGCGATGCCGCTGGTGACATCGCCGCTGAAGAATTGGCGCAGCAGGTCGTCGGGTGCGCGATAGACTTCGGCGCCTGGCATGGCTGCTCCACGTGGCAGTCGCACCGTCTTGTCATCCAGATAGCCCAGCACCTTGGCCTGGCCGACGACCACCGGCGGCAGCGTCTCCAACCGCTTCAGGATGGCCTCCACCTCGCCGTAGCCCATGGAGGTGTCCAGCAGCCGCGACGACACCTGCAAGCTCGACACCTGGGCCAGCACATCCACCTCGCGGACCGCCTCGTCGATGCGCTCCTGCACATTGCGCACGACGACGTACTCCCAGCGCGGTGGTGCGATGTGGGCGTTGGTGACGAAGGTGAAAGAATCGGTTCGAACTTCTCCCACGACGTAGCCGACTGCGTTCATCACACTTCTCCCCATGAATGCGGGAACTCTAGGACCTTATTCGTCGGAGTTTGGCAACTGTAAGAACTCGTTGGAGTCGGGTGGAAATCGGATCATAGCCATAGATGATTTGCCTCATCAATTCCAAAGCTGCCAAGCGCTCATGAGGGGTCCTGGCAAGCCAGTATTCCTTCTCGTCCGATTCTTCGAGGAGTGACGCCGTTGAGAAGCTGGCCCTGTCCATCTTGATCAGAGAATCTAACTCGTTCATGGATATCACCCGATGCAGATTAGTCTACCTCTGTTGGCTCAATGGCAACGGTTTGACGCCACGGGTGGCGATGAACGTTGGCATGTGCTTCGAGAGGGTGTCGGTTCCCTGTTCGAATATGTCCTCGTAGAGGCCGGCGAGCAGAAAGCCGGCCTCGATCTGCCCGCCAATCTGGTCCTCCAGCGTGTGGCTGAACTCCAATGGCCGGCCGCTCTTCAGAATGCGCCGTCGTTCTTCCTCACTCGGGCTGGTGACGTCCGAGTAGGGCAGCGCATATTTCACTTCCAGCACACCCTTTTCGGCCAGGTCCAGGTCGAAGATGTAGATCGCCGGGTTCATGAAGCCGGCGATCAACACGCCCCCGCCACGTAGCACGCGGAACGCTTCCCGCCACACCGGCCGGACGTCCGGGACGAACACGTTGGAGACCGGGTGCACGATGAGGTCGAAGCTCTCGTCGGCGAACATCGACAGGTCAGCCATGTCCCCTTCGACGGTGGTGAGGGCGAGTCCGTCCCGCTCTGCGACCAACCGCTCCTGCGCCAACTGCTTCGGCGAGTTGTCGAGGACGGTGACGTTCGCGCCGGCGGCCGCCAGAATTGGGCCTTGCTGCCCACCGCCCGAAGCCAGGCACAGGACGTCGAGGTTTTCCAAGTCAGGGAACCATGCCCGCGGAACCGGTTTGGTCGGTGTCAGGAAGATTTCCCATTGGCCTTTGCGTGCGGCGGTGATGGCCGGCGTGCTCACCGGCACCGTCCATTGGTTTCTCTGCTCAACCTGCCTGTTCCACGCAGCGCGGTTGTATTCTCGAACGTTCATAGAGAAGTGCACATCGTGGTTGAAGATCGGCTCATCGACAAAAGCTCCATAGTTGTACGAAACAGATGTTCGATGGGATTATAATCAAAGACGGGATGCCTGTCAATCAGGGCGCGAGGCGGAAGTGACGGCCGGCTGCTATGCAGGTCGAGGATGGCAGCGACAGCTCCTTTGCCGGCCTGACGAAGTCGTGCTATACTCAGTGCGTGAGCATTTCCGCTCAACGGGAGGCCCCATGACCGACAACCATCTATACAACCTCTTTGAGCTTCCAACCTGCACTCTGTAACCCGACAGATAGAGCTTGCCATGCCCAAAGTCCACACCAATGGAATAGAGATCTACTACGAAACACACGGCGCCGGCCCTCCGCTGGTGCTCATCGCCGGAGTCGGCTACGGTCTGTGGTTCTGGCACAAAGTGGCGCCGAAACTGGCCGAGCATTTACAGGTGATCGCTTTCGACAACCGGGGAGCCGGCCAATCCGATAAGCCCGATGGTCCCTACACCGTGCCCATGCTGGCCGCCGACACAGCCGGCCTGATGGATGTGCTGGGCGTCCGGGGAGCGGCCGTGTTGGGCCACTCGCTGGGCGGATACGTCGCTCAGGAGTTGGCGCTGACCCGGCCGGAGTTAGTCGGCCAACTGATCCTGGCGGCGACGAACCACGGCGGTCCCAACGCCATCCCGATCACGCCCGAGGCACTGGAGGTTCTGACGAATCGCGAGGGCAACCCGTTGGAGCTGATCAGGCGGGGGATTGCCATCGCTGCTGCTCCTGGCTTCGCCGAGCGGCAGCCCGAAGTCGCACAAGCGTTGCTGGAATACCGCCTGACCAACCCGGTGCCGCCGGCCCAGTATCAGGCCCAGGTGATGGCCGGTGCCGCCATGATCACTACCAGCTACGAAGGCCGGCTCCACGAAATTCAGGTACCTACCCTGATACTCTTCGGTGAGCACGACAAAGTGGTACCGCCGGGTAACGCTGAATTGCTCGCCAACAACATCGCCGGCGCTCAGGTGAAGATCCTGGCCGGCGTGGGACACATCTTTCCCGTTGAAGACCCGACTGCGAGTGTCGCCGCTCTTCTCGATTTCCTGACTGAGAGTGGATCATGAGCCGCTACGCGCAAATCCTCAGCACCGGGCGCTACATCCCGGAAAAGGTGATCACCAACGACGACCTGGACGCAATGCTGGGGGAAAACGTTGGGGACTGGCTGGTGGACAACGTTGGCATCCGCGCGCGCCACGTCATGGCCGACGACGAGACCACCTCCGACATGATCGTGGCGGCCTCGCGCCAGGCGTTGGAGCGGGCCGGCCTCGCCCCGGCCGACCTGGATCTGATCCTGGTCGCCACTGATACGCCGGACTACATCAGCCCGGCGACGGCGTCGGTGGTGCAGGGCAAGCTGGGTGCGGACAACGCCGGCACCTTCGACATCAACTGCGCCTGCGCGGCCTGGGTCACGGGCATGGACATGGCCGCACGCTACATCGCCACCGATCCCGACTACCGGTACATTCTGGTGGCCGGCGGCTATGGCATGACCAAATACGTTGATTGGACCGACAAGTACACCTGCACCCTGTTCGCCGACGGAGCAGGAGCCGTCGTGGTGGGTGCCGGCGGCGAGCCGGGCTTCCTGGCCGGCAAGCTGATCGCCCGAGGCGAGTATCACGATGCGCTGGGGATCTACACCGGCGGCACCTACCGCCCGGCCACGCCGGAGAATATCGCAGAGTACGGCAAGCCGGTGGTGCAGTTCGTCAAGAAGTTCCCGGCGACGTTCAACTCCGACAACTGGCCACTGCTAATCCGTGCTGCGGTCGCCAAGGCCGGCCTGACCCTGGACGACATCGACTTCTTCCTGTTCACCCAGCTTAACCTGCGCACTATTGAGCAGGTCATGGAGAACCTGGGCCAGCCGATGAGCAAGACCCACTGGGTCATGGACAAGTGGGGCTACCTGGGCTCGGCCTGCATCCCGGCCGCGCTGGACGACGCCTTGAATGGCGGACGCAAGACGTTTGGACTGCCCCCTGCGCCGAAGACGGGCGACAACGTCGTTTTCTGTGCCAGCGGTGGCGGGATTGCCATGGCAGCCACAGTTTGGAGATGGACGGAATGACATACGCTCTCATCTCTCGCCTGCTCGGCTGACCACTACCCACTACCCACTGACCACTGCGAACGGAGTGAGCTATGCACATCGGCGATTACCTCGGGCGACGCGAAATCTATAGTCCTGGAAGGCTGGCCATCGTGGATGCCGGCAAGTCTCCGGAGTGGCGACTGACCTACCGCCAACTGAATCAGCGCGCTAACCGATTCGCCAACTGGCTGCGGGACGTGGCCGGCATCGACAAGGGCGACCGCGTGGCCATCCTGGCGCGCGACGGTGTGGAGCACCTCGACTGCTTCTTCGCCTGCACCAAGCTGGGCGCCATTCACACCGCCCTCAACTGGCGGCTTCACTGGCGCGAACTGGCCGGCATCATCCAAAACACCCAACCCAAAGCCCTGATCTACTCCGACGATTTTCGAGAGAGCGTTGATGCTCTGGCATCCGAAATCCGAAATCCGAAATCCGAAATCCGAAATTTCCTGCACATCGAAGGTCCCGGCATCCTCCGCAGCCACCACTACGAAACAACGCTACAATCAGCAAAGCCCACCC
This sequence comes from uncultured Anaerolineales bacterium, assembly GCA_964532665.1. Lineage (GTDB taxonomy): Bacteria > Chloroflexota > Anaerolineae > Epilineales > JAANWY01 > CAZHMV01. Next base: position 61,993 of record CAZHMV010000001.1, on the reverse strand, counting down.
CTGTCACCTGCGAATCCCTGGAAGCCGAGGACACCGCTGCCCTCATCTTCACCGGCGGCACCACCGGCCTGCCGAAAGCAGCTATGGTCAGCCATAGGATGATCGCCTGGAATACCCTCAACACCGTCATCCACGATGTGACCCACAACGACATCTACCTGAACGTCTTTCCCATGTTCCACACCGGCGGGCTGTTCGTCTACACTCTGCCCCAGGTCATCTTCGGCGGGACCACGATTCTGATGCGCCAGTTCGAGCCGGTGCGGGTGCTGGAACTGATCGAGCGGGAGCGCGTGACCATCTTTGCCGGCGTGCCCACTATGTACCAGATGCTGACCCAGGCTCCCAACTGGGAGACGGCCGATCTCAGCAGCCTGCGCTTCTGCACCAGCGGTGGCGCGCCGTTGCCGGTGCCGCTGGTAGAGAAGTACACCCGTGAGAAGGGTGTTCGGTTCAAGCAAGGCTTTGGCATGACCGAGTTCGGCCCCGGCATCTTTGCTCTGGCTCCCGAAGACGCCATCCGCAAGGCTGGTAGCATTGGCCGGCCCAATTTCTTCGTCGATGCCCGCATCGTGGACGACGACAACAACCCCCTCGGGCCGGACGAGGTCGGCGAACTCGTGCTCAAGGGACCGTCGTACTGCTCCGGTTACTTCAACAATCCGGAGGCCACAGCCCAGGCGGTGGACGACGAAGGCTGGTTCCACACCGGCGACCTGGCCCGGTACGACGAGGAGTGGTACTTCTACATCGTGGACCGCAAGAAGGACATGTTCGTGAGCGGCGGCGAGAACGTCTACCCGGCCGAGATCGAGGCCGTGCTCTACAAGCACCCCGCTGTCCACTTGTGCGCCGTCATCGGTGTGCCTGACAAGAAGTGGGGCGAGGTCGGCAAGGCGTGCGTCGTCCTCAAACCGGGCACGTCGGCCACCGAAGGGGACCTGATCGCCTTCATGGGAGACCACCTGGCGCGCTACAAAGTGCCCCGGAGCGTCGAGTTCATGAGCGAACTGCCCCTCTCCGGCGCCGGCAAGATCCTCAAGCGCGAACTGCGCAACCAGTTCGCGAGTCAGCCTTCAGTCATCCAGCCATCTAGCCATCCAACTATCGAGCCATCCAACCAACAAAGGAGAAACCCATGAACAACGTCCCAACCCTGGAGGGCATCACCTCCACAATGATTCAAACCAGCCGGCTTAACACCCACGTGCTGACCTGCGGGCCGGAGGACGGCACCCCAGTCGTCTTCTTGCACGGCAACTTCTCGGCGGCCACGTACTGGGAGGAAACGATGCTGGCCCTGCCGGCCAACTATCGGGCCATTGCCCCCGACCTGCGCGGCTACGGCTGGACCGAAGACAAGCTGATCGATGCCACGCGCGGCATGCGCGACTGGAGCGACGACCTGGACGCCCTGTTTGCGGCCCTGGGCATTGAGGAGGTGCACCTGGCCGGCTGGTCCCTGGGAGGCGGCGTGATCTATCGCTTCCTGATTGACCATCCGGAGAAAGTCCTGTCAGCGACGCTGGTCTCACCCGTCTCACCCTACGGCTTTGGCGGCACCAAAGGCGTTGAGGGCACGCCCTGCTACGATGACTTTGCCGGCTCTGGTGGCGGCGTGGTCAATCCCGAGTTCGTACAGCGAATCAAGGCCGGCGACCGCAGTGACGAGGACCCAAATTCGCCGCGCAATGTGATCAACGCTTTCTACTACAAGCCGCCCTTCCGCGCTGCCCGCGAGGAGGATTTCCTCACTGCCGCCCTGATGGAGAAGATGGGCGACGATCGCTATCCGGGCGACTTTGTGCCGTCATCCAACTGGCCCAACGTCGCGCCAGGCAAGTGGGGGCCCATCAATGCCGGCTCGCCGAAATACGTCCTGGACGACGTGTCGGCTCTAATCGCCACCCAGCCCAAGCCACCCATCCTCTGGGTCCGGGGCAGCGACGACATGATCGTCTCCGACAACTCAATGTTCGACTTTGGCACCCTGGGCAAGATGGAGTTCGTGCCCGGCTGGCCCGGCGACGACGTTTACCCGCCGCAGCCGATGGTGAGCCAGACCCGCGCCGTGCTGGAGCAGTATGCAGCCAACGGTGGCCGCTTCCAGCAGCATGTCATACCGGACACCGCCCACGGCCCGCACATTGAGAAGCCGGCTGAGTTTAACGCGGTTTTCCACCCATTTCTTGCGGAGAACGGGTGAAGACAGGGATGCCGATCCGTTCATCCAAGTGATCCGTGTTGTAGAACGCGGATTGCTCGGATGGGCGGGTGGGCAGAACAAGAGACACCGCTCCGCCCATCCAGGTGATCCGTGTTGTAGAACGCGGATTGCTCGGATGGGCGGATAGAGGGGGAGCAGCTATGACCGAACTACTGCACCGGGAACTGACGGGCAAAATCATCGGCGTTTACTACGACGTCTACAACGGCCTCAGCCGAACGTACCCTGAGTTTATCTTCGAGAACGCGATGGTGGGAGAGCTTGGCCGGCATCGAATACGTTGCACTCGGCAGGATAAGTACAAGATCTTCTACAAAGAGTGGTTGGTAGGTCTCCAGCGACTGGATATTTTCGTCGCTGAGAGGGTTGTCGTCGAGGTAAAAGTGAAACCGCGTCTGACTCGACTCGATATGGCCCAGCTCATGTCCTATCTGAAGACAACGGACCGACGAGTGGGCCTCCTGTTCAACTTCGGCGGCTCAAACCCCGACTTCAAACGCGTCTTTTTCGAGCCCAGGCAGAGCAAATCCCCCCAGCGGACCCAGAGTCACCCATCCGTCTATCCGAGTGATCCCCGTTCTACAACACAGATCGCTGGGATAGACGGATTAGTGGAAAGGAGAAAGACAAACCAATGAAAGCAATACGTGTACACGAGTATGGCGGCCCCGAAGTCCTCAGCTACGAGGAAGCCCCGCTGCCCGAGCCGGGCGCCGGCGAGGCGCGAGTGAAAATCGAGGCTGCCGGCCTTAACTTCATCGACGTATACCACCGCATGGGGCGATACCCGGCCGAGCTCCCCATCACCCCCGGCGTGGAAGGGGCCGGCGTGGTGGACGCGGTCGGCCCAGAGGTCTCGGACCTCCAACCAGGGGACCGCGTGGTCTACGCCATGCAGATGGGTTCCTATGCCGAATACGCTGTCGTGCCGGCCTGGAAGCTGGTTCCGGTACCAGACGGCGTGGATACCCGGCAGGCGGCCGCCGTGATGTTGCAGGGAATGACGGCTCACTATCTCACCCACAGCACCTACCCCCTGCAACCGGGCGATACGGCCCTCGTCCACGCGGCAGCCGGCGGTGTGGGCTTGCTGCTGGTCCAGTTGGCCAAACAGCGTGGGGCGCGAGTGATCGGCACCGTTTCAACTGAGGAGAAGGCGCGCCTGGCCAGGGAGGCCGGCGCGGACGAGGTGATCCTCTACACCCAGGTTGATTTTGAAGCGGAGACCAAGCACCTGACCGGCGGCGAGGGAGTCAACGTCGTCTACGAGTCGGTTGGCAAGACGACCTTCGACAAGAGCCTGAACTGCCTGAAACCGCGCGGCTACATGGTCCTGTACGGCCAGTCCAGCGGGCCGGTGCCACCCCTGGACCCCCAGGTGCTAAATGCCAAAGGCTCGCTCTTCCTGACCCGCCCCAGCCTGGGACACTACGCCGCCGACCGGGCGGAGATCATGCAGCGGGCCGGCGACCTGTTCGCGTGGATGCTTGCCGGCCAGCTCAAGGTGCGCATCGACAAGACCTTCCCCCTGGCCGAGGCCGGCGACGCTCACCAATACCTGGAAGGCCGCAAGACGAAGGGCAAGGTGTTGTTGATCCCGTGAATCAGGAGATACCATGTACATTGGAGATTGGCTGGCGCGGCGGGAAACGCTGACGCCGGACAAGGTAGCGCTGGTAGATACCATCACCGGCCGCCGCATCACATACCGCCAGTGGAATCGCCAGACCAACCGTCTGGCTAACTGGCTGCAGGAAGACCTTGGCATCCGCAAGGGCGACCGGGTGGCGGTGCTGGCCATGAACTGCGTCGAATACCTGGATGTCTGGTTTGCCTGCGGCAAGCTGGGGGCCATCCTGCAGAACCTGAACTGGCGGCTGGCCGTGCCGGAGTTGGAGGGCCTCATCAACGACGCCGGCCCGAAAGCGTTGATCTACGGCGAGGATTTCGTCGAGCAGGTCAACGCTCTGCGCGGGCGGGTGGCCGGCGTGCGGCATTTCGTGGCTCTGGGAACCCAGGCTGGCGCGGACGATCTGCCCTTCGCCACGCGAGACCGCTATCCCGACACCCCACCGCCGGAAGTCGATCTGACATGGGATGACCCGTGGGTGATATGCTACACCGGCGGCACCACCGGCCTCCCCAAAGGAGCCATCCTGACCCACGGCAACGTCACGTGGAACTCGGTCAACACGGTCATGAGCTGGGGACTGAGGCCCGACGACGTAGCCATCCTGAACGCTCCCCTGTTTCACACAGGCGGCCTCAACGTTTTCACCGCTCCACTCGTACACATCGGCGGCACCAGCATCGTGTGTCGCACCTTCGACGCGGATCAGGTCTTCGACCTGGTCGAGCATGCTGGCGTGACAGTCTTTTTCGGCGTGCCGACCATGTTCATCGTGATGCAGCAACACCCCCGGTGGCCGGAGGCCGACTTCTCCGGCTGCCGGCTGATCATCAGTGGCGGCGCGCCGTGCCCCATGCCCGTCTTCGAGCGGTTCTGGGAGAAGGGGGTGGACTTCAAGACCGGCTACGGTCTGACGGAGGCCGGCCCCAACACCTTCTGGCTGTCACCCGAGGATGTGCGGCGCAAACCAGGCGCGGTAGGTTTCCCCTTATTCCACATCGATGTTCGGATTGTGCGGGAAGACGGCAGCCAGTGTGCTCCTGGCGAGGTGGGTGAGCTGATCATCCGTGGGCCGCATGTCACGCCTGGCTACTGGAACAACCCGGAGGCCACGACGGCCGCCATCGTGGATGGCTGGCTGCACACCGGCGACTTGGCGCGGTGCGACGAGGAGGGGTACTACTACATCGTGGGCCGGCTGAAGGACATGTTCATCTCTGGTGGGGAGAACGTGTATCCGGCCGAAGTAGAGAGCGTGATGCACGGCCATCCCGCTGTGGCCGAAGCGGCCCTCATCGCAGTCCCCGATCCGAAGTGGGGCGAGGTCGGGCGGGCAATCGTGGTGCTGAGGCCGGGCGCGACGCTCAGTGAGGCCGATCTGCGGGCGTACTGCCGGCAGCGCCTGGCCGGCTACAAGGTCCCGAAATCGGTTGTCTTTGTCCATGAGCTGCCGAAGACGGGGGCCGGCAAGATCGACAAGCCGAAGCTGATCAAATTGCACGGACGCCGGAATTCGCAGAACACCTGAGCAAAAGGAGGAGAAACAACGTTGGTCACAGAAACGCAACCGCAGGCGAAAGTCGAAGTTGGGCAGAAGGCATCGTTCACAAAGACGATCACTGAAACAGACGTCGTTTTGTTTGCCGGTTCCACCGGTGACATGAACCCTTTTCACATCGACGAGGAATTCGCCAAGAAAGCCCGCTTCGGGACACGTATCGTGCACGGCATGCTCGTCACAGGGCTGATCTCGGCCGTGATGGGGATCAAGCTGCCTGGTCCGGGAACGATCTATCTGCACCAGGAACTGGACTTCCGGCACCCGGTCTACATCGGGGATACGATCACAGCCGTCGTCGAGGTGCTCCACGTGCGTGAGGATAAGCCAATTGTCACCCTGTCCACCAACTGCTACAATCAAAACGAGGTGTTGGTCGTTGAAGGCAAGGCAATCGTCCTGGTGGATCGCGTGCCTTTCGAATACCACGGATAGGGAAGACCCTAAAGGTTTCCAAAACCTTTAGGGTCTGTCAACCAAAAGGAGGGAATTTGCCAGTCACTGAGGTTTTGTTAGCAGCGTTCATCATCTTCGCTCTCCGCGTGATAGGTGTGACACTGGCTACTGTGCGGGTGTTGCTCATGACGCGGGGCTACAAGCTACCTGCGGCAACCATCGGGTTCTTCGAGGTCCTGGTCTATGTCCTGGCCATTGGTCAGGTGGTGCAGAACCTGTCGAACCTGTGGAATGTGTTTGGCTATTGCTTTGGGTTCTCCGTCGGTACGCTGTTGGGCATGTGGATCGAGCAACGCATGGCCCTCGGCTACGCCACGGTGCGCGTGGTGTCCGCTGAGCGGGCGGATGCCATCGCCGAAGTCATTCGCAAGGCCGGCCACGGGGCCACGGAAGGTTGGGGCCACGGAGCCAGGGGCCTGATCGGCACGGTCAAGACGGTGGTCCGGCGCAAGGAGGTGGACGCAGTCTGCGATCTGATCGCCCAGACAGACCCCGATGCCTTCATCACCGTCGAAGAGACTCGCTGGGTGTCCCGAGGCTACATGCGCACGGCCCGGCATGAGCGATAGCGGGCCGGCAATGCGGTTGAATCCGTTGGAGGTCGGACCGTATTCCATCATTCAGTTTGGCATACTCTTGACAAACGACCGCTGCTGTGTTACAATACCCCAAACTGAAAGGTGAATCACCTGTCAACTTCTTGATAGGACTGCCCAGTGACCCGACCGCGTACCCCCCGTGGCCAACAGACCCGCCAGAACCTCCTGGAAGCCGCCGAGTCGGTCTTCGGCGAGAAGGGATATGAACGCGCTTCCATCGTTGAGATCACCCGCCGGGCCGGCGTTGCCCAGGGAACCTTCTACGTCTATTTCCCCGACAAGAAGGCTGTCTTTGTTGAGTTGGTCAAGGATCTCAGCCATCGTTTACGTCGGGAAATTGCCGAGTCTGTAGCTGGGATTCGGGACCGTGTGGAGGTAGAACGCGTTGGCTTCCGCACTTTTTTCACCTTTGCCCATAATCACAGAAACCTTTACAAGATCGTGCGCCAGGCCGAGTTCGTGGATGAGGAGCTCTTCCGTTGGTATTATCGCCGTTTGGCAGAAGGATATACCCAGGGTCTGGCCCAGGCCATGGAAGAAGGGCAAATCCGACGGCTTGATCCAGAGTGTCTGGCTTATTGCCTGATGGGGATCAGCGACTATTTGGGTATGCGCTGGGTACTTTGGGAAGGACAGAGCCCACCCGAAGAGGCTTTTGAAACCATGATGGCTTTCGTCCGCCACGGGATTGACGTTCACAATGAGACGGAGGACAGCGAATAACTTGCACCTGCTACAACACTGTGAACCATCCCAACAGGTAGCTACTCACCCTCCCGCAGGTTTGGAGCCTTTCTGGCCGAGAATCGCTGCTTCAAGGCAGTTTTTCGGGTGCAAAACCATTGCGCATCGCAACCTGCGGGAGGGTGGCTGAGTGGTAACCCCAACAGAAGCTCAAAGGAGGAGAAAGATGAAGAAACTGTTCATGTTGCTATCTCTGCTGACTGTTCTGGCAATGGTAGCGGCGTGCGGCGGGCAGCCAGCGGCACCGCCCACGCAGCCACCCGAGCCGACCACCCCGCCCCAGCCGACGGCGACCGAAGCGCCACCGGCACCCAGCGGTGAGCCGATCACGATTGGGCTGATGACAGACCAATCGGGTGTCCTGGCTATCTACGGGCCGATGCAGGAGCGTGGCTTTCGCCTGGGGCTGGAGTATGCCACCGATGGCTCCATGGAGGCGGCCGGCCATCCCCTCAAGATCAGCGTGAAGGACAACGGGAGTGACCCCGAGAAGGCCGTCACCCAGGCGCGAGAGCTCATCGAGGCTGAGGGAGCGAAAATACTGGTGGGTACGGTGAGCTCGGGCGCGACGCTGGCCGTTTCGGAAGTCGCCAAAGAGAATAAAGTGATCCTCATCGCTGAGCCGGCGGCCAGCCCGGCCATCACCGGCCAGAATTTCAACCCCTACGTCTTCCGCACAAGCCGAAACAGCGTTCAGGATGCGCTGACCATGGCGTCCTACCTGACGGATGTCGGCAAGACTTTCATCCAGATCGCACCAGACTATGCCTTCGGCTACGGCTCGGCCGCCGGCTTCTACGGTGCCGTGAAGGCTCTGGGGGGTGAATTTGTCATCAACGATACGTCGGAGAAATCGGGGGCCGTCTTTATCCCACTGGACACCACGGATTTCACGCCCTATCTCAACCAGGTGTTGGATGCCAAGGCAGACGTCCTGATTGTGACGTGGGCCGGCGCCGGCTTCGTGCCTCTGTTCCAGCAGATGCAAGAGCTGGGCGTCTTCGACGAGATGACGGTGGCCACAGGCATGGGCGACAACCAGACCCTGGCGGCGGGCTACACCAATGCCATTGGCTCGGTTGGCGTGAGCGTCTATCACTACACACTGCCTCACAATGACGTCAACGACTGGCTGGTCAAGCGGCACCAGGAAGAGTACGGTTCTCCGCCGGACCTGTTCACCGCCGGCGGTTTCGCAGCCGCACAATTGGTGGTGGCGGCGCTGGAGAAGACGGGCGGAGACACCAGCGCCGATGCGCTGATTCCGGTGCTGGAAGGCATGGAGTTTGATGGACCTAAGGGCAAGTACATCATCCGTGACTACGACCATGTGGCCCTACAGCCCATGTACCTGGTCGAGCTGACCAACGTGGACGACCCCGACTTCAAGTTCTTTAAGCTCATCAAAGAGTTCGGACCGGAAGAGACGGCGTCGCCCTGCATGCTCGCCGGCGACTACGCGGACCGCTGTCCGTAGGGTCGCAAGGTTGAATCAGGTGCCGGTCACTTCTGCATGTGACCGGCACCTATCTCCTTCTGCGGAGTGCAACTTGGCTGCCCAGGCTATTCTCGAAACCCACGATCTGTCCAAACACTTCGGCGGCCTTAGAGCTGTCGATGGGGTCACGATGCAGGTGCGGGAGGGGGCGCTGCACTCGATTATCGGGCCAAACGGCGCCGGCAAGACCACCTTCTTCAACCTGCTCAGCGGCAACCTCCGGCCAACCCGTGGTCGCGTGGTTTTTCGGGGCCGCGACATCACCGGCGTGCCCTTGCACCGGACCGCGCACCTGGGCATCGGGCGCTCGTTCCAGATCACCAATATCTTTCCCAACCTCACCGTGCTGGAAAACGTGCGCCTGGCAGCTCAGGCGCTGGGCGGTGACAACTTCAAACTGTTGCGCCACTACCGCCGCTACCACAACTACGTGCAGCGAGCACTGGAGGTGATTGCCCAGGTCGGCCTGGATGGGAAAGAGTCTGTACCGGCCACCGCCTTGCCCCACGGCGATAAGCGCAAGCTGGAACTCGCGATCTTGCTGGCCCCGGATCCGCAACTGCTGCTCCTGGACGAACCCACCGCCGGCATGGCCTCCGAACAGGTGCCGGCGCTCATGGAGGTCATCGAGGGTATCCGCCGTTCGGGTGGCAAGACCATCCTGCTGGTTGAACACAACATGAACGTCGTCATGAACGTGTCCGACCTTGTCACCGTCATGCACCAGGGCCGGGTACTGGCGGAGGGAACGCCGAAGGAGATTGCAGCGAACGAGGCGGTGCAGCGGGCGTATCTGGGGCAACTCTATGATCTCGGCTCCCGTCCCCCCTCTGGCCCCCATCCTGTGGAGTGAACCATGACCACCACAGCGCCCGCCGGCAATGGATCACCACCTCCACTCCTGAGTGTCGAAAACATCCATACGTTTATCGGCCAGTTTCACATCCTGGAGGGAGTGTCGCTGGAGGTGCCGGCGGGGAGCATCACCGTGCTCCTCGGTCGCAATGGTGCCGGCAAGACCACGACGCTGCGCAGCATCCTGGGGCTGACGCCGCCATCCTCGGGCCGCGTGATCTTCGATGGCCGGCCCGTCCAGGGACGTCCAACCTATGAGATTGTCTCGCTGGGTATCGGCTTCGTGCCAGAGCATCGAGCGATTTTCAAGCATCTGACTGTTGAGGAGAATCTGAGACTGGCCGAGCGGCGAAAAGGGGAACTGGCCCATAAGTCGGATTTCATCTTTGATCTCTTCCCCGACCTCAAGCGCCTGATCAGGCTGTCGGCCGGTCACCTCTCGGGCGGGCAGCAGCAGATGTTGGCCATTGCGCGCGCCCTGGTGTCGGACAACCGGCTGCTGCTCATCGACGAGCCTAGCGAGGGCCTGGCTCCGGTCATCATCGAGCAAGTCATGGCGGCGATCCGAGAACTCCGAGATCAGACAACGGTGCTCTTGGTGGAGCAGAATTTCCTGATGGCCAGCCAACTGGCGGAGCGTTTCTACATCATCGACGATGGCCGGTCGGTGCTCCAGGGCAACATGGCTGACCTGGTGAACGACCCGGACACCATCCAACGCTATCTGGGAGCAGCGTAGGCAAGATGGCAGCCTTTTGGGAACGCAATCGGGCCGCAGTTGTCGCGCTGGGGGTAACGGTCCTGGTCATCGGGCTCCTGATCCGAGGCATGGAACCCAAGGTGTGGGTGTCTATCCTGCTATCAGGCCTGACGCTGGGAGCGATCTTCTTCCTGGTGGCTGCCGGCCTCTCCCTCATCTTCGGGCTGATGGACGTCCTCAACTTCGCCCACGGCATCTTCTTCATGCTTGGCGCGTACGTCGGCTGGACCGTGGTCACGAATCCGCGCCTGTTGTTCAACCCGGCGCCGCTGTTCCTGGCCCTGAGCGCCGGCGTGCTGCTGGCCCCGACAGTTGGTCCACCACTCTGGCAACGGGAGATGCCCACGCGGCTGCGGCGGACGTTGCCATGGTTGCTGCTGATAGCCAGCGCCGTCATCGCCGTGCTGGCCTTCCGCAGCTACAACCTGGACAGGTTGGCAGCTTTTGGCCCGACGGTGGCCGGCGGTTCCATCCCCACCGCCGAGGCCCAGGAACCAGTTGGCCAGGTGCTGCGGCGGATGGCCCTCATGTTTCTTGCCGGCCTCGTCGCCAGCCCGACGCTGGCCCGCAGGGATCAGGAAATCAGCGGGCCACGTCGCATCGGGCGCAGCCTGGGACTGGCGCTTGGCCTGGTTGTGCTGGGCCTGGTTGTGCTGTACGCGCGCAATGCCGGCGAGGCTTTTGTGCTGAATCTGAACGTCGATCTGCGCTTTCTCCTCGCGTTGGTCGTGGGCACCGGCGCCGGCGCGCTCAGTGGCGGCTTCACAGAGTGGGCCCTCATTCGCCCGCTGTACGAGCGCCCGATCTATCAGGTGCTGCTGACGCTGGGTCTGGTGTTTGTTGGAACTGAGTTTGTGAAAGCCGTGTGGGGGCCGGCGGCCTACCCGCCGCTTGCCCGGCCCAGCTACTTCAGCGCCAGTTGCCGTTCAGACAACCTGCTGGTTTGGGTTCGGGAGCACTGCGCATCTCTCAACGTTGTGGGACGAGCTTTCCCGACTTATCGCCTGTTCATCATCGGCATTGGCGTGCTGGTCTTCATTGCTGTGACGGTACTGCTGCGTCGATCTCGACTGGGGATGACTATCCGGGCCGGCGTCGAAGACAGCGAGATGGTCGAATCGCTGGGGATCAACGTCCGCCGCGTGTTCACGCTGGTTTTTGCCCTGGGGTCCGGCCTGGCCGCCCTGGGTGGCGTAGTTGTGACGCCGTTTCTGGGACTGAATCCCGGCATGGGGCTGGACTTCTTGCTCCAGGCCTTCATCGTCGTCGTGATCGGTGGGTTGGGGAGTTTCCCCGGTGCGGCCCTGGGAGCGGTTCTGGTGGGACTGGCACGCGCTTTCGGTGACCACTTTGTGGTTAGCGGGCTTCAACTGCCCGGTATGGCCGAGCAGATGCGCTTCTCGCCGGCCATCGCCCGAGCCTCAACCGTGCTCATCATGGCCCTGGTCCTGCTGGTTCGACCGTCCGGCATTTTCGGCAGCAAGGAATAGCCGAATCTCCAATCTCTACTCTAAAAATGAGTTATCATCAATTTTTATGCTTCATGGAGCCCCGTAGGGGCATGTTGACTGATCTCTGATCTCCTCGAACCTCCTGGAGAGGCCATGACAACAGCCGAAACGACGAGAACTGAAGGGGTACGTATCCAGGGTAGAGGTCTCCTCCGGCGCTGGTGGCCCTGGTTGCTGGTGCCGGCAATCCTGGTTATGTTGCCATTTCTCCTCAGTTGGATCACCGGAACACCGGTTGAGGAAGGCCGGCCTCGTTTCTGGCAGGGGTTATTGGTCCAGGTGTTCATCCTAGCGGTGTATGCCATGAGCTATGATCTACTCATGGGCTATACCGGCATCCTTTCCTTCGGCCATGCCATGTTCTTTGGCACGGGAGCCTACGTGGTGGGCATCCTGATGAAGCACTTCGCGTGGTCACTACCTCAGGCGTTGCTGGCGGCGGTCATTATCGCCGTGCTCCAGGGGCTTGTGATCGGCGTGCTGTCACTGCGGGTCAGGGGTGTTTACTTTGCCATGGTGACGTTAGCGTTTGCTGAGGTGTTCTTCATTCTGTCCGAGGCCACGGACTTTCGTCAATACACCGGCGCCGAAGATGGATTGCAGGGGATCCCGGTGCCGGCCTGGATCAGCCCGACGGATCACCGCCTTCGTTTCTACTACCTCGCTCTGGGCTTCGCCCTTCTCATGTATGTTGTGGCCCGACGCGTCGTGAACTCCCCGACCGGTCGGGTCATGATCGCCATCCGTGAAAATGAAGATCGAGCGCTGATGCTGGGCTACAATACGTTCGTGTACAAGCTAATCGCTGTGGTGCTGGCCGGCGTCTTTGCGGCGCTGGCCGGCGTGCTTAGCGCCCTGTGGAACTTCGGGGCCAGCCCGTCGCTTCTCAGCGTTGACCGTACCATTGATGCTCTGTTGATGACCATCATTGGCGGTGTGGGAACGCTGGTCGGGCCGATGTTGGGGGCCGGCGTTCTGGAACTGCTGGGCTACTGGTTCAACAACGTCTTCGGACCGCGCTGGCCGCTGGTCTTCGGCGTGGTCTACATTCTGATTGTCCTCTTCCTGCCCTACGGAATCGTCGGCACCTGGCGGTTGCGCTCGTTTACCTGGCGCCAGGGCTGGCGTGACCTGTTAGGGCGCTTCGGCATCCGAAATGAATTTCTTTGAGAAAGTCTACGGGGTCGTGAAGCAGGTCCCGTATGGCCAGGTTGCGACTTATGGGCAGATCGCATGGCTCGTCGCCGGCACGCCGCACGCCGCGCGCACTGTGGGGTGGGCGCTCCACGGACTGCCAGAAGAGTTGATCGATGAGGTGCCGTGGTGGCGCGTGATCAACGCTCAGGGAAGGATCAGCAACTCGAAGGTGCGGCATGGTGCGGCAGAGCAGCGCCGCCGGCTGGAGGCGGAGGGCGTTGCCTTCGACGAGGCCGGTCGAACCGATCTGACTGTCTTCCAGTGGGACGGTGGCATCTAGGTCAAACCGGTAGAATGTAACCAAAATCTGTTGGTAGTAACGGCTGAAGGCGTTTAGCGACTGAAGTCGCCACTACGCCCAACAGACAGACATCTAGATCAAGTCAGTATCGCCGGCCACCACGCGATAACTCCTGGCCCACGGCCTCTCTCGCAGCATCGCTTTCACCTGGGGCCACACTTCGCCAAACAACTGGCTGTCGCGATATGCCTCCAGGTCCCCGGCATCGCGCCAGAAGCTCACCGTCATGAAGTCGGCCGGCCCCTCGGGGTCGGTGACCAGTTGCAGGAAAGTGCAACCTGGGAGCTGACGGATCTTCGGATAGGTGGCCTCGAACAGAGCCCGGAAATCATCGGCGTGTTCCGGCTTGAACTTCATCGAGACAAGTCTTACAATCATGGTCTAGCGCACTCCATCTCCGAATCGCCGGCGGGCCTCGTTCAGAAAGATGCCGGCCGTCAGGTCGTCAATGTTGCACAGGTTCACTTCCCGCACGGGCCCATCCGGGTGCCGGCTCAGGTAGTCGGTGACGGTGTCCAGGATCACCTGGGCGCACAGCTTCTTGGGGAAACCGAAGATACCTGAGGAGATAGCCGGCATGGAGATACTCTCAATCCCGTGCTGTGCGGCCATCTCTAAGGCGCTGCGCACTGCACTGGCAAGCTTCGCCTCTTCGTTGCCACTCCCCCACACCGGCCCGACGGCGTGGATGACGTAGTCAGCCGGCAAGCTCCCCGCACCCGTGATCCCGGCCGTCCCGGTGCGGACCAGGCCGTGTTCCTGCACCCAACGGTTGCTCTCCTCCTGGATGGTGTGCCCTCCCCGACGCACGATAGCGCCGGCCACTCCTCCGCCGTGGGCCAGGTGCTCGTTGGCCGCATTCACAATTGCCTGCGCCGGCTCTGCCGTCAGGTCCCCCTTCACGACCCGGATGATCTGGCCGGCTCCGGTCTGATGCTCGAACAATATCTGTCGTGCCATCTCCACTCTCCTCTCTGCAGGGACTCACCCCGTCTGCCCTTCGCCTCTGCTCCCCTCCGCCCTGGCTCAGATTCGCTCCCCAGGGCATCCATCGCTCCAACGGCCAATGCAGATGCTTGCCATAGGCAACCAGGGATCGTATAATACGTTACAACGAAGGAAAAGAAAGTGCCGGACTTTTCGGATAGGCTCGCAAGTAGCTTCTCACGGGCCTGCTCTGTCGTCGAACTCGCCAAGCCGCACAAGTTGCCACCGACCATCCAACAGGCGATAGGTTCGGCTGATCTCGTATTGCCGGCCAGCAGCGGAGACTTGCACAACTGCATCGACCCGGCCGCCGTTTTCTTTGACAATGTAGTCCACGAGCGTCATGTCCCGTTTCTCAGGCGCAGTGGCATTGAACATTGCCTGCAGAGCTTTGAGTCGCCAACTCGGTGTACGGCGCGGCAGGAGCGACCGAAACAGGCTCCAGTCTGCCTGCTCCCAGGCCCAGGATTCGACGTCCAGCCGGCCCTGGATTTGGGCTTCCAGCACGGCGCTCGTTTCTCGAACCCGTCCCAGGTAGAAACCCGTCGTCCAGGAAGCAGCCAGCGCAACCAGGAAGAGCACCAGCCAGCTCGCACGCCGGCTGGTGGGAGTCGCCCAGTGTGCCGGGGGGGAAGTGTCGTTCGTATCCGGCAATTCGGGATTGAGATCCTCGTCGCCGAACTGCCAGTTCATCGGTCCCTGGTTCATGTTTCGCATCGCAATGGGCAGAGATTATACCAT
Source organism: uncultured Anaerolineales bacterium (assembly GCA_964532665.1). GTDB lineage: Bacteria > Chloroflexota > Anaerolineae > Epilineales > JAANWY01 > CAZHMV01. The sequence goes on along the minus strand of CAZHMV010000001.1, from coordinate 46,929 downwards.
CGGCTCCAGTAACATACAAAATCACTACTCCAAATGGAAGCAGGACCATGAATAGGGATCGGAGCGCCGGCCAGGCCGGCAATCAGCGGGACGCACCCGACGAATTGCTGGAAGAATTCATCGACGAGATCCCCGTCGGTCGGGCATTGGAGCTGGGAATGGGTGAGGGGTATGACGCGGTGTGGCTGGCCGAGCGCGGGTTTGAGGTGATCGGGGTGGATGTATCAGCCACCGCGGTGGGCATCGCCCGCCGGCTGGCCTACGAGCGGGGTGTCGCTCTCGACGCGCACGTGGCGGACATTCGTGAGTTCGAGATCGAGCCCGAGAGCTGTGCCTTGATTCTGGCGTCGGCGGTGCTTCATTTCCTGCTGCCGGACGAGATCGCTGATGTGGCCGATCGAATCAAAGCCGGCCTTCAGCTTGGTGGCTTTGTGATTGCCCACGTGTTCACGGTTGACGATCCGGGCTATGAAGCGCTGCGAGAGCAGGGTGCGTCCCCGGTCGCCGAGCGCACGTTTCTTGTGTCCGATCTTGAGAGCCCTCTGCACTACTTTGCCCCTGGTGAACTACGCAGCCTTTTTGACGAACTCGACATCCTCTACTATGTCGAGGAACGTCATCTCGATACGTCGCACGGTGATTCCCACTACCATGCCGGCGCTTTCCTGGTGGCATGTAGGGGGCACGGCAGAGTCACGTAGGGACGAGGCAAGTTGGATTGGTGGTATCGGAGCAAGAGAGACCGCTCTCCGACACTTCGGCTGGACTCAGTGCGGGCTTGCCTCGCCCCTACGTGCTCTTGTCTACTCGCCTTCGCTGGGGCTGATCACCCGGACTTGAACGCTTTTTTGTGAGCTGCCGCCTCGACTATCTGTGACTGACAGGCTAATCGTGATCGTGGCTGTCTGACCAGGATCCAGCTCGAAATTGGCGATGTAGTAGGCGTGGAACTGATCCGGCCCTGGCTGAATCGTACCCACCCCGGGAAATGCGTCCCAGGTTTTGGTGAAGGGATCGCCGTCGGGATCGTACGCATCCCAGGCCAGGGATGCGCGCCCGCCGGGAGCAATCTCGCATGGGCTGCAACTCAGACTGCGGATCACCGGGGCCTGGTTCGCCGGCATGGGGGTGGGGCTGGGCGTCGGCGGTGTCGATGTGAGCGGCACCGGCGGATACGGCTCCGGCGTGTCGGTGGCCGTGGGTGGGACCGGCGTCGGCGTCACTGGCGTTGGCGTGGGTGAGGCCGGCGGATACGGCTCCGGCGTGTCGGTGGCCGTGGGTGGGACCGGCGTCAGTGTGGGTGATGCCGGCACGGGTGTGCGTGTCGGCGGCTCCGGCGTCGGGGTGGCTGTGGCAGCCGGCTTCGAGGTCAGCGCGGGTGACGGTGTGACGCTGGGGGCCTCGGTTGGCGACAGCACCGTTGGTGTTGCGGTCGGCGGCGTGCCCAGCACTCCGGCTGATGGCTCCGTGGGCGCTGGCGCTTCCGGCGTCGCCGTGGATTCGGGCATTTGTGTTGATACGATGGCCGGCACCGTCAATTCGGGTGTCACAGTGGGGGCAGCCGCCGGTGCGCCGGCTGTCGGAGATGGCGTCACCGGCGTGGATCTCGGCTGGTCAGTAGCGACCGTCTCTGAGTGGAGTTCGTCCACCCAGGCCTGCACGGTATTCAGGGCAGTGACAGCCTCCTGATAGCTTGGTTCTGGCAACCGGGCGCGTGCGTTGCTCTCTAGCGTCGTCCGCTGACTTGTGAGCGCGGGGTTGGCCAGCGATTCCAGCCTGGCCGGGTTGATACCTTCCTGCTGAAGTTCGATCAGGATGCTGAGAGCTACGCCAAGTTCCTGCTCATAGTCGCTGATCAGGGCCGGCGCTTTGGCTGGAACGGTAATTGCTTCCTCGATCCGCCGCCCGGCAAACTCCAGATGCAGGTCGGTCTGATCGATTCTATCCCCGGCGAAAGCGAGCTGGACACGCTCGGTGAGACGCTTGACCGGGTACAGCGGGCTGTCTGGCATGCTGCCACCGGCCGCCGAAACGACAGTCCCGCCCAACAGGACAAGGAAGATGATAGCCGCCATAGCGCCAGCCATGGCCGGCCCCAACCGCAACTGGCCCAGTGTCTGGCCCAGACGTTGCCACCACGGCACAGCCCGTCTTTCTCGAACCCGTCCATCGGGCGCGAAGTCCGACGTAGCAGGCGGCTGCAGATTGAGGATGCGCTGCCGCGTGGCCTGCTTGAACTTCAGTGACGGTGCGATGTGGGGTGCTGCACGCAGGGTTGCGACGGTCTGCAATAGCGGACGCAACTCGTCCTCGAACTCGGGATATCGAGCTACGCATTCATCTACAGTCGCGCCCGCTTCAAGGTCGCGCAGGCAGTGTTCCAGAGCGTCAGCGAGATTCATCGAACTCCCCCACGCCCAGGATTGCCCGCAGCGCCGTCAATCCGCGAAACTGGAGGCCGCGAATGGCACCTGGCCGTTTTCCCATCATTTCGGCGATGTCAGCGGTACCATAACCCTCTATAAAGCGCAAGATGATGACCGTCTGTTGCTCCTCGGTGAGCTGCTTGATGGCTTCCCGGATGCGCTCCATTGTCATCATGCTTTGAAGAACCTGCTCCGGCCGGCTCTCCTCGGTGCTGACCAGGTTCGGGCGCGTGTCCAAAGCGTCCAGGACGACAGTAGGCCGGCGTGCCCGATGGTAGTCTACGATCAGGTTGTGGGCGATCCGGAAGAGCCACGGTGAGAATGAATGTCCCTGCCACTTGTAGCTGCCGATGGCCTCCCACGCCCTGGTGAATACCTGAGACGTGAGGTCTTCCGCCTCGGCGGTACTGCCGACCTTGTAGTAGACATAGTTATAGATCTTATCGACATAGAGGTCGTAGAGCTCCGCAAAAGCCTCAGGGTCGTGCCTGGAAGCTCGTACAGCCAGTTCCTTCTCACGCTCCATGGGCTCTGTCTTCTTCAAGCACTACAACCCCTCGCACTACGATATAACGGCTGAATCAGTCGCATGTTATGGCAACGGTGGCGTTCTGTGCAAGGTTTGCGGCCAGATCACGAGCGAGAGCAGTATTCCCGACGACGGCAGTTATCAGATCGTTGATCTTGATGTGCTCGTTGCTTGTGTGTGCCAGGCGCTCATCGCCAGGGGCAAATCCGATCGTGGGGACGCCGGCTGCCATGAGGTGACCACCATCGGTGGCGAAACGCCAGATCGTCACAGGGGTGTCTCTGCTCAACAGATGGTCCAGCGTCTCTTTCGCGGCAACCACCAACGGATGGTCGGCCGGCAGCCCGAAGGGGGGGAAGATCGCCGGGGCTGTCAGAGTATAGCCGGTGTAGGTGTCGAATGTTTGCTTGGGGATGACCATGAAGCCCTCGCTTCCAGGTTCCACACACTCAGAGAGAACATGTTCCAGTCGCGCGCGAATCTCTTCCGGCGATTCTTCCGGAATGTTGCGCCAGTCCAGATGAACCCAGGCTTCGCCGGGGATGACGTTCGCACTGAACTGGTCTGTGTTGTACAGGGTAGGAGCCACGGTCGAAACGCCGAAGTCCGGGCTGGAACGCATTTCTAACGTCTGTAAGGCGCTCAGAAAGCAAGCCAGGCTGTAGTGCGGGTTGATGGCCCGATCGGGAGCGCTGGCGTGGCCTGCTCGACCGTGGACACGCGCAATGAGTTCAACACGTCCCCGGTGGCCTCGGGCAATGCTTAGATTGGTTGGTTCACCTACGATGGCAAGGTCCGGGTGCACTGTTTGTAGCAGAGCCTGGGTGCCGGTCCCGCCGACTTCTTCCATGACTACGGCTGCCACGAAGATATCGCCGGCCGGTTCCATCCCCGCCGTGCGCAGCAGGCTCACGCCATACACCTGGGCCGCCAGCGGTCCTTTCACATCAACGCTCCCGCGTCCCCATATTGCGTCGTCCATGATTTCACCGGCGTAGGGTGGAACGGGCCACCGGGCCGGGTCCCCTGGATCAACGTGGTCCATGTGACAGTTAAACATCAGCGAGGGCCCGGTTGCGCCTCTCAGCCGGCCGATGACGTTGCCCGCAGCGTCAACCCAAACCTCATCGTAGCCAAGGGCTTCCATCTCGGCCCGAATGATACCGGCGATTGCATTTTCAGCGCCGGGCAGGCTGGGCGTTTGAACGAGTCGCCGGCAGAAATCGACGACCTGGTCGCGCACCTTTTCTGCTTCAGCCTGCAGGCTATTCATGTTTCGCACACCTCCTACCCGTGCCGGCTTCTCCCGGAAAGTCGAGCATTTGCCGCCTGACCCCGTGCAGAAAGAAGCCGCGCTGAGGCCGATAACACCATTCTATCATGGTTGCGGGTGAAAATGAAATCGGGCAGGGGCGGGCCTCCGCAAGGATCAACCGATTTAACGAAAGGGCGGCCCGTCTAACTATTAGACGGACCGCCCTGGAAAAGAGAACGGCTGCGGAAAGCCGCAAGATGTATGCCGGGTGGGTTGTTTCTTGAAAGGTGTTGGTTCTAACGAATGCCGTCAGGATCCAAAAATCGAAGTTCGCCGGCGACTCGGTTTTTCATCACGAACTTCGATCCAGTCCTCTAGCTCGCCGGCGAAAGCCTCCAGGCTGTGGGCGTTGATGGAGCTAATGACGTTCATCTCGTCATCGGTGAGATCGAAGTCTGAGACGACCTGCTCGCGGTCCCCGTTTAGCAATTGATCGCGAAAATCCCGGTCTACGATGGCGCGGCCAACCAGGTTTTGCAACGCTCTATGCCTCATTCGTTCGACGCCTCCTACCGTTTTGCCCCCGTGGTTGTTTTCGCACGCAGCACCTGTAAGCCGTTGATCATCCGAATGAATAATACAGATGATCTGTTGGCCAAATTGACTGCCCTGGATGATAATCATGCTTGCTCACGAGCAACTAACGGCTTCAGCGCCGGGTGCAATTCTTGATATGCACATTCTCACGGGCTGTCACAGGCGACCCCGTGACAATGCTCAGGTTTTACCTGTGACTCCTTCGTGAGTCTCAAAAGTGTTGACGACTTGTGGTATCTGTAGGGTATGGGGAGAATGCGAAGAAGGGAGCGGGGTGGAAGACGTGGAAGAGAAGACGGGAGAGTAGTGAGAGACAGCTAAAGTTGTGGAACCGCTTCAGGTTGACGCGTATGGGCTTTCGTTGGCCAAACGCGGCCGTGGTGGGAGGGCAGCAGACCACGCCACATGCTGACGGAGACTCAGCACGGGACGAAAGGGCCTCTGCGTCTCGGTCTCAATGGATCCGGATTCGGTTCAAAGGGAACGTCAGATCCCCTCTCGGCCTGGATTGTCAAATCCGGGCCGAGCAGAAGTGAATTCACCGGGTCTTGACCAGTCCTTGCTCCCGCTGATACGTTAGCAGCCGCCGTAGGTAGGCGGACTCTGGCGACAACCACCGTAAGTCGGGGGAGTAGACTGGCGACAACCACCGTAAGTCGGGGGGATATTTCGGCATCCGCCATAAGTGGGAGGCATGTTCCGCAGCATGTTCTCTTCTCCTTGGGTCTGCTGTGCCAGGGCAGGTGCGTAGTAGCAGGAGCCCTAGGCGTTGGTTTGTCCAGCGTGTTCAGCAAACAGCGCCGTGACAGATCACGATTCGATGGCGAATTTGCGCTTATGGCCTGGCCGGTGGGCTGTATCTCTTGCCGGAAAATGTCGAGGCTGTTCCGAAGACGTGGAACCCGACCTTTTCATGAGCCGGGTTGTCATGGGGCAATTGGGCATTCAGCAGAGACATCTTTCATCTCTACCATGAGCCGGGCATAAGAACCCGCCGCCCATGGTCGAATGATCCCTCAATGTCGCCTCTGGCTGAAAACTAATTCGCCAAGTCGGCAACCCGGCGATCCAGACTCATTGAGCAATGGACCCGTGGCTTTGCGCCCCCACCTCTCGATGGGTTTGCCTTTTCGCTCGCGATCTCTCCTTAACTAACTGATTAACAGTATAACACAAATGTCCCCCCTATGTCAAGGGTTTTGGGCAGGTTTTCGCGATCCGTTGCAATATTGTCAGGGGATCGGAGGATGCGTGACGGTAGACGAGCTACATTGCGATGGGGAAGGTGACGTGGGAAGCATCGCGCATTTCACCCTGCCACCAACCTGTACCCACGGCCCCAGACGGTCACGATGTAGCGGGGCCGGCTCGGGTTGGGCTCGATCTTATGCCGCAGACGGCTGATGAGTTGCTGGATGGTCTCGTCAGACACGCCCTCTTTGTACCCCCACACCGCTGCGCCGATCTCATCCTTCAGGCAGACCCGGCCGGCGTTGTCGTGCAAGAACCGGAGCAACTCGAACTCCATGTTGGACAATGTCTCCACCCGCTGCCCGTTCACCAACACAACGCCTGTGGCGACATCCATCTCCAGGCCCCTGGTTGCTACGATGGGACTCGCACTGTGATCTCGATGGCGAGCTGCGGCCCGCTTGATCACTGTCTGTAGTGCCTTGCCGTCCACGCTCTGTTGTTTGGCGTCGAACAGGGCATGCGCGACAGCCTGAAGCCACGCCGGGTGGCCGTCGGTCTGCTCGAAGATGAGCCGGCGCTCGCCGTCGCTGAAGGTGACGCCGGTGCCGGCCAGCGCGCGATCGAACAGTTCATTGGCTTCGTCCATCGAGAAGGCCGGCAACTCCTGGTTGATGAAAATCGTGGGGAACGGCGAGCCTCGCCAGCCACCCAGGTATTGGTCCAGGATGGTCAGCGGATCTTCCGTCGCGACGACCATGGTGAAGGCGCGGGGGGTCCGCCGGCCCAGGGAACCCAGCATTCCCAGGAAGTGACGTGTGGTCTGCTCGGCTGTCTCTGTGTCCGTTTGAACCGCGCACTCGAACTCGTCGAGCAAGGCAACCAAAACCGCATCGTTCCAGTCGAGATCGTCCAGCAAGTCCTGGATGTCTTCAAACCCTATGCTATCTTTGGCGCTCAGCGTGTCAACCGACTCCCGCAGCGCCCCATCAGTTGCTCGAGACAGACACCGCAGCAGGCGGCGCCAGAAACGGTCCGGGGTGAAGTTCCCCAGAGACTGGCAGTCGATTTTGCACAGCAGGTAGCGCTCCCGGTCCAGCCCCCACTGAGCTGCAACCTCGGGAGCAGCGATGTAGTCCAGTAACGACGTTTTCCCAGCGCCCAGTGGTCCATGCACTGAGATGTTCGCCCGTCCGGAACTCCGCAACTGGCCGAAAATCAGCGACAGGACACGTTCACGCCCGACGAACTTCGCCGGCTCAACCGGTACGCGATAGATAAAGGGGTTGTTTACTTGCATGGGCGATCTGCTCCTCGTAAGTTCATCGAAATACGCCTCGCCCCTACCTACCATCTCTGCCAGCGGTATGCAATGAGGACGGCAGCGCTCATCGCGCCGGCCACCATCAGGCGCGCGATGAGCGGCAGGCTGCCGGCCAGGCTGATAATAGCAGCCACGCCGGCCACTCCCAGGGCTATCTGAAAGGCCCGGCGGGCTCGCAACTCAGCCTGTTGTCGGGCTTCGCGTTCTTCGGTCACTTGCCGTTCCAGCACACCCCGACGGACCAATTCGCGCTGCAGACGCGCATCGTGGAACCGCCGGATTCGCTCGCGCAGATTGGCAATCTGATCCGTGAGTGCCTGGCTGCCGGGGTCCAGATTCAACGCTTCCTGGAACGCGTTCAGTGCTCTTTCTGTCTGGTTGTCTGCCAGATAAGCCTCGCCCTGCTGTCGCCACAGGGCTTGCAACGCTCCAATGACATCCGGGTCTTCAGGGGCATGTTCCAGGAGTTGTTGGTACTGTTCGATAGCGCCCGCCAGATTCCCCTGCGCCTTCAACTGGGCAGCGTAGTCCTGCCTGGCAGCCAACAAACCGTCCCACGCGCTGGCCCGATCCAGGTCGTACGCTCGCTCGTAGGCATCGACCGCTTCCGGGAGCAACTTTTGCTCATGCAGGGCCTGGGCCAACCCCAACTGGGCCCGCGTGTGATTGGGGTTGGCTGTTAACGCACGCCGATAGTCTTCGATGGCCGTGGACAGGTCGCCATCGACATGGGCACTGCGGGCTGCTTCGTAGAGCGAAATGGCTCGCGGGCTGACGCTCTCCAGTTCGCGCTTCGCCTCGGCCAGCGAATGTTTGGTGCGAACCCAGCGCCGAAGGAACTCAACCACAAACCGGTACGCGTCGCGTTCTGGCTGGTAGATAATGCCCCATTCGGACAGCAGGGCCGGCGCGTTGGACAGTTCAATGCCTTGCAGCCGCACACCGTGCTCGCGCAGTACCTGGTGAATGCGGGATTGGTGCGCGACACCGCCGTTATCGGTAACATGGGCGACGGCCGAGAGGATGAATCGCTCAGCGGGCGGGAACTCGTCCCAGAACCAGGCCAGCCCCCCCATGCCTAACTCCATGGCACGCTCCACGGCATCCTCTACGTCGCTTCGCGTGACCACCGAACGACTATCATGCGACAGGGTATCGTAGATTGAGTAGCCAATGAGTTGTGTGAAGTAGGGGTGGCCGGCGGTCAGGTCCAGGATCGCATCCACAGCCTCGGCTTCGTACTCCAGTTGGTCCCTGGCCGGCTCGACGATGAGGCGTCGGGCATCGGTGCGGTTCAGGACGGTGATGTGCTTGAACTGCGCGGACTTGAAGGTGGCCTTGATGCGGCTGGGCAGCTCGTCTAGCCGGCGGCCAACGACGAAGATAAAGGAGACCCGCCCCTCGTCCAGGATTAACTCTTGCAGGTAGGGGAAGAAAGTCTCGATGGCCGCCCTGCGCTTGGCCGGCGCTTCCCCCAGCACATCGAACTCATCGATGAGAAACAGGAGTTGGCGATTGCCAAGCGCCTGGTATGCCTGTGGCAGGAACTGGTCCTGAAAGTACGTCTCCTGCTGGAAATCGGCCTGGCTCGGTCGAGGTAGCCCCACCTTCTTCGCCACCTCGCGGGCGAGGCCGTACAGGACTTCGCCCAGGGTTTGCTGGGCCCGCCCCATGAGATCGAAGTAGATGGGTTGGAAGCCGGGCGGGATGTGGTGGGGCTGGCTAAGTTGGTGCAGCAGCGAGGTCTTGCCGATGCGCCGCTGGCCGTACAGGACGATGACTTTCTGATAGGGCGAGGCAAGGGTGTTGTGGACGAATTGCAAGATGTCACTTCGTCCGTAGAAGCCATCCTCTCCGGTCAGAGGAGTTATAATGTAGGGATTTTCTCCACGCAAGGTTTTATATCTCACCATCAGGGAACGTTAATTGGGGGACCGCCCTGGCCACAGAAGACTGCCACGAATACTATCACAACTGAGGTTGAGAGTCAAACATGTCAGACTTGTCAGACTATCTTCACGGCGCATTTCGGTAGTCATCAGGCGAAAGCGTTGGAGGAACGTAGGCCGCTCGTCGAGCACCTGCACCCCTTGGACGCCAGATTTCGGAAAACTGAGACTCCAAAGCCGATTCCAGAGCATCACAAATGTCACGAATGTCACGAATGAGAAACAATGATCAGCGTTTCGTCAAGCTTCAGGCAAGGTTCCGGCTCGGGTTTGTGCTATAATGTGGCTCAGTGGTCGGTGGTGAGAGCGATGCTGTCTGGTTGACAGCTCGATCTCAGCGGCGTCGAGTTTACGTCGAGGCCTGTGTGTGAGGGGAGGTTGGCCGATGACATTAGAAACTCTAATCATCTTGATGCTGCTCTCGTTCATCGTCGGGCTGGTGATGGGGGTCGCGCTGGCCCGCCCCACCATCACGAGCTGAAGGGGGCTGATTCTGGAAGCCGGCCAGCGGTAGTTTGTGGTCACCGGGAGCCCTTCTGGGCGTGGGAGGGCTCCCGGTGGCAAGGGTTGCCGGAATCGGATAGGAATCATTCGGTTCAACCTGAATACTCCAGATAGCCCAGCTAGCTGGCTAGTTGACTGTCAGACATGTCAGGAATGGCAAACAATCGTCAGAGTTTCGTCACGTTTCAGGCAACATTCGGTCCCTGGTTTGTGCTATAATAGGGCCGGTGACAGCTTTGTGACAGACTAAACTTAGAATTTAATTAACTGATTGTCGGTTTTCTCAATGCGATGCCCTGCCCGCAGCACATATCGGGTGGTACGGTATCAGAGCTTGACGTTCTCGGGCACGCCGCATAATCGGTAACCAGGCTCATAACTGCTTTTGCTGAGAGATCCCAGGCTCTCGCCCTGCCCAGTTCTATTGGAGTTGCACTGGCAGATCTCTTCTCTTTCGTTCGCTGGTGGAACGGACGAGTGTGCGTGCCAGACGTTACCTGTGCTGAATACTGGGCATCGCTATTTTTGTGCACGTGGGAGGCACCGTGAAAGTATTGGTCGCAACCTCGGACCTTGCCGTATTTGATGTCTTTCAGGGAGTGGAAGGCATCGAATACAAAGAGGCGTTGTTCACCGGTGGTCTGTACGACGAGCTGCCCGGAGCTCAACTCGTCATCGTGGACTTTGACGAACTCGTGCCTCATCCCTACAGCATCGAGATGGTCCGGGACCTGCTGGAGAATTCCGAAGTACCCTACGTCCCCAGCAAACAGTTCCTGGAAGAACCTGACCGCTGGATCATGGAAGCCCGTCGTGTGCGGGGGGAAATCACGGGCCTGCCGTCCAAGCGGACCATCGCTTTTACATCCTACTCCGGGGGAACAGGCAAGACGATCCTGTCGGTTGATACCGCCCTGCACTTCGCCCGGCGGACGAAGCTGCCCGTCTTGCTGACAGAGTTCACCTACGGCGAGTCAGCGATCGCTGCGCTGATCGGGAAAGATGTCCCCCACCTCTTCGATCTTTCGACACAGCCTGACATCGAGCCGGCCACGTGGAAAGGCATCACGGTGGTGCCCATGGACTACGAACACTGCCGTGACTTGTCCGTCCAACTGATTGGCCGGTATCTCAAGGAGCAGAGTGCCCGGCACGTCCTCACCGTGGCCGACGTCCACTATCCCCACGCGTTGCTGAGCGCCATCCGCGAAGACATCGATCAGTGGTACATCGTGACCACACCCCGGCCCGACGCCATCGAGAATGCCCGCAAGTTGAAAGAGGAACTCGGGCGGCGTGCCGGCATCGTCCTGAACCAAAAAGGCACCCTGGACAGCATTGCCCTTAGCGGCATCGAGCGCGCCCTGGACCTGCCCAATGTGGGCCAGGCCGACCGCTTCGAAGGCAAGCTGGGCAAGCCGATCCTCGCCCAGACCTACGGCGAGCAGAACTGGAGGCAGTATGAACCGAACCTTGCTACTCGGATTAGCCGTGCTCTTGGGTTTAGCCGGAATAGCCATCAGCGTTCGTGATATCCTGGTCCAACCACCACCGCCACCGCCGCGTACCATTGCGGTGGCGAAAGAGGACATCCCGACTTACACGCGCATCGAGCCCGGCATGCTCGAAGAGCGCACCGTGCCGGCTGACCAGGCCAAGTTCGCTTACGATTTAGACGAAGCCGTCGGCAAAATGAGCATTGAGCCGATCAGCGCCGGCCAGACCATCGGCCGCGGCGAAGCCAAGCCCGTGGAGGAAGTTCGTCTTGTCGATGACCTGGGCCTGGAGGTCACCAGCTTCTCCGGCCGCTTTGACGAAATGGTCGGCGGGCAGTTGAAGCCCGGTGTAAAGGTAAACATCTACGGCTACCGCGAGGCCCGGGGGCAGGGCGAGCCCGGAGATGTTATGCTGATTGCCAGCGGTGTCTGGGTGGTTGATGTGCGTGCCTCCTCGGGCGAGGCCGCCGGCGAGCCGGCACCCACCCCCAGTACCAGTGGCGGCGGACTCCTTGGCGGTCCGACCTTCACGGGTCGTGGCGAAGCGCCGGCCAGCATCGTGACAGTGGCAGCCCAGCCAGAGGTGGTCTGGGACATCATCGAAGCCCTGGGGGCCGACGGCTACCAGGCGTGGGTCACGTTGGCCGGCAAGCGGACCTTCTCGCCAACGGCGACACCGGAACCCACCGTGTACGTCCAGCCGACGTACACCCCATACCCGACGTACACACCGTTCCCGACGCCGGTCAGCAAAGCGCCCCCTTCGTCGGGGTCACAGCAGACACCATCTGCTGCACCGACTGAGACGCCGCCGGCCGAGTTGCCCACAACCGGCGCAGCGCATCCAGGGGACTGAGCGGTACATGTATCAAGTAGCAGAGCCCTTCGACGCAACTCAGGACAGGCGTATCGAGATGCTTGAGACATTTCGTGATACTTACGTTCACGACGGGTATAACTACAACGAGCTCATCACCAAGGTCCAGGACTACCTGATCGAGAACGAGGTCTTCGTCCCCCGGTGGCAGCGGCAACCGGTGGAAGAGGAGACCCTCGCTTTCCACGCTAACGTGCTGCGTGCGTTGAAAGCGCTGGGTTTCCAGATCGCCGAGGAAGATCGCCAGGCCGTTGCTCAGGAGGTGGCCAAGCGCATCATTGGCATGGGGGTCTTGCAACCCTTCCTGGAAATCGAAGGGGTGGAAGAGGTGATCGTGCGCAACGGTTTTGTGCAAACTGAGCGCGAAGGCCAGATTCAGGATGAGGGATATCTGGCCCCCGATGAGTATTTCTATCGGCTGGCGCGGCGCATCGCGGACCTGGAAGGCAAGGAACTGGGCGCTGAGGAGCCCCAGATCAAGCTCGGTCTGCCTGACGGATCGCGTCTCACGGCAACCATTCCTCCACTTTCCCGCGAGGGCACGGCCATCAACATCCGTCGATTTTCCATCAAGAAGCTGACTTTCGATGACCTGGTCGCCCGTCGTGCCTGCGACGAGGAGACGGCGGAATTCCTGGCCAAAGTTGCCCGTTCCATGAGCAGCAGCGTCGTCTTCTCTGGCCGGCCCGGCGCCGGCAAGACCACTTTCCTCAACGCGTTTTCGCAGCACATCCCGCCCCACGCTCAGGTCTCGTGCGTGGAAACCTTCCACGAGCTACAGCTCGCCGTCCCCCACCTGCACCACCTGGTGGTCGAGGAGAGCGAAGTAGCCATGAGCGACGCCATCAACACCACCATCCTGCGCATGCGACCCGACATCCTGGTGATCGGCGAGGTGGTCTCCACGGAGGCGGTCGAATACATTATGGCGCTGAACCTGGGCATCGTGACGCACACCACCACCCACTCCCACAGTGCCATGCTGGCCCTGAAGCGACTCGAGACCCTCTCTCGCCGCTCGGACATCCCGCTGCTGGAGCGACGTGAGATCATCGGGTCGGGCCTCAGCTTCGTGATCCATCTGGCGAAAGAGTACGACCCCGAAACGGATAGCTACCGCCGACACCTGGAGGAGCTGCTGGCCATCGAGAAAGCTGCGGGCGAGCAGTATATCACCCATGTGCTAAAACGCTGGGACCCGGAAACCGAGACCTATACCCCCTTCCAGGAGGACCCGGAGCGATGGCTCAGACACTAACGCTCGGCGCTTCCCTGCTCATCCTGGGATATTTGCTGATCGATGAGCTGCTGTTCCGGGCGCGTCCGGTGCTGCGCCAGCGGGGCTTCGCTCGCCTGCCGCGTTACGCGCGTCTGGACTGGAAGGCATACATCCCCATTCCCATTGCGCTGTTTTTTGCCTGGCGGTTCTGGACATGGCCGCCCATCATCAGCGTGTATGTTCTGGTCGTCGGGGGGCTCACAACCCTGTACCTGGCGAACAAGGCCGGCCTGAGTGAGCGCGTATTGCTGGACAGGCAAATCACTGACCTGGTGCGTGCTTTCCACAGCATTTACCAACTGAAGCCATCGGTGTTCTCTGCTCTGGGAGATGCAGCGAAAAAAGTTGATGACCCGATGCGGTTCCACGTCATGCGGGCGGTTCAGACATTCTTCGTCACCGGACAGCCAAAACGAGCTTTCGATGAACTGCACACGCGCATTGACAATCCATACCTGGACCAGTTCCTCTACATCCTGGATCGGGCTGAGACGTCGCGCCGCGAGGAAATCCTGAAAACCCTCAGCCGCCTGATCACACGACTGGCACGCCAGGAGGAACTGCGCTCCGAGACAGAAGTCAATCTGGCCGTGATCAGCGGGCAGACGATCTTCATCCAGATCCTCAGCCTGCTGATCATTGCCTTTATCGCGCTGACGCCTCTGAGGGACGCATACACTCACTCGGTGGGTGGACAACTGATATTCGTCGTGCTGGCGACCATTGGTGTCATGACATCGTGGGTAATCGACCGCAAGGCTGCCGAACTCAAGGAGCGGGTACTGTAATGGGCATGGGATTTGGATTGCTACTGGTGGCTGTGGCGCTCCTGCTCATCCTGGGCGATGACCTGGTGTATTGGCTGCGGCGAATCTGGCGGTTTCAGAGCAGGCGTTACGCCTGGATCGAAGAGTTGCAGCAGGGCCGGCTGTGGCGCCGGCTGCGCCGGGAGGAACACTACGCCGCCGATCTGGTGACACTCCGTGACTTTGTGCTCACCCTTCAGTTGGCCACATCCCTGGAGGACACGCTGGCCGGCGCCCTGCGGCGTGCCGCCGACTACATGGGAGACCGCGGCGTGTTTGGAGAACGCCTGGTGACCCAAGTTCGCAGCCGGCTCACCATCTCCCCCGAGGCCGTTATCGAGGGGCTGGCCGAGGATTTCGACTCCGACGAACTCCGCGAAGTGATGGATCGCCTCGACCTGGCCCGGGATAGCGGCCTGTCATACGCTGATGCACTGGCCGTCAGCGTGGAAGACATTGAAAACACCATCCGACGCAAGATCGAAAAGGACATCCAGCGCGCACCATTGATTCTGACCATCCCGATGGTGGCCGGCGTCTTCTTCGCCGCGCTGCTGCTGGCAATGTACCCGATCGTCGCGTCGCTGATTACCAACCTGTCAACCGGTCCGTAGGGGAAGGCCGAGATCCTGAGTCCGCAGTCAACAGATTCCAGACTTCGGGCTGAGGAGGTCGGACTTCTCGTGCGACCAGACAACTCACCGCGAAAGGAGGTGAATCTGCATGGTGCAAGAGATCAAGCGCTTCATTCACGATGACTCCGGTCCCGAATTGATCGAGTGGGCAGTGGTGACTATCATTCTGCTGCTGGCGACGATCGTCATTCTCGGGGCGATCCGAGGCGCACTGGCAGATATTTACCGGAACATTCTGGCATATCTGAAGAGTTCAGACCTGACAACAGAGGAGACACCCTAGCGTCCGTAGTAAAACTGTAGTAACGACTTCAGTCGTTCCCAAGTGGCGTAAGGCCGCCACTGCTAAACTCGGATAGGGGCTGAGAACCCTCCAATACGCCCCCCGAAAGCATGCGGCACTGCCGCTACGACGGTGGCAGGCGTTGCCGCTTGCAGGTCGATAAAGGCAGACAGTTTCGGGGGCGTGACAGGATAGGTCACGTCCCCGCGTCTCCTCTTACATTGGAGAGCACTATATGCTTGACGAATTCAAACGATTCCTGGCCGATGACTCCGGCCCCGAACTGGTGGAGTGGGCAGTGGTGACCGTTGTTCTCCTGGCAGCCACGTTCGTGATCCTGGTTGCCATCGGAGGTGCCCTGAAAGCCCGCTTCCTGAGTATTCTGTGCCAGCTCGCGCCGGGGAACGGTCTATGCTAGTCCTGAACACTGTCGAAGGGCTAAACCTGGGGCTTGGTCTGTCTGCAGAAGCAATAGCAGTTCGGCTTGGGCTGACTGCCTGGCTGATCGCCATTGCCGTGTGGGACATGCGGACGGCGCGAATCCCGAACTGGCTGACCTTTTCTGTGATGCTGGTTGCCGGCGCCTGGCGTCTCTACCACCAGGTTTGGCTCATCCTGCCCATCTGGATCCTGATCTACATGATCTGGCGGGTGAACATCATTGGCGGAGGTGACGCCAAGTTGTTGATGGGGCTCTTTGCCCTGTTCCCCACCTTTGACTTCGCATTTCTGTTCGCGGTGGTGGTTCTGGTGGTATCACTGCCACTGCTGTACCGCAAACACTGGTGGCGCCGGCCGGCCCAGATGGCCCAGGGCGTTGCTGAGCGCATTTCCTCCGGGCAGGTCTTCCCCACCCAGGAGGAGCTGCACACCGAGGGCCAGCAATATGCGTGGACGTTCTGTTTGCCGGCGCTGATCTACCTGTGGTGGCTTTGGTGAGACGGAGGACGGAAGATGGAAGACGGAAGATGGAGAAGGGAAAAAGGGAAAAGGGAAAAGGAAAAAGGGAAACTGTGCTTCATTTTCCCTTTCCCCTTTCCCCTTTTCCCCGCTACCTTCTTCCGCGACCGACGGGGGGCAGTGACCGTACAGGCGTTGCTCTTGCTACCGCTCTTCGTGCTGGTCGTCTTTGGTGGCTACGAAATCCTGAGAGCCATGTCGGTCAAGCAGGCGCTGCACAACGGCACGTACCAGGCTGTGCGCTACCTGTCACTCAACCCAATCATTTCGTCTGGCAGCGGGCCGTGGCAGGATGTTGCAGAAACTCTCATCCTGCAGGAGATGGCAGCCGAGGCCGGCGACGAGGCACTGGCACGACGTCAGCTTCAGGTCCGTGTCCCACAGATCCCGAGACACATCCCCCCGTGGTGTGGCGATCGGTTCCGGGTTGAAGCTTTCTACACCTGGGAATTCGAGGTTCCCTTTGCCAATCGCTTCCATATCACGTTCCGGGAAAGGTATGACGGTAGGGTGATATGCAGCTAGCTAGTCTTAGCTCGCTTAGGAAAGACGAGCGCGGCGACGCGATCATCCAGTTTGTCCTGGTGTTGCCCATCTTCATCATCCTCGTGTTTGGGTCATACGAGATTTGGAAACTGGTGCACATCAAGCAGACGCTGGAGGGCGCCACCATCGAGGCCGCGCGTTATCTGTCCGTCGAGGGGCGCTACCTGGACAGCTTCCCCGCTGACTGGGAAGGCCGAGCCTGGCCCATCATAGCGCAGGAGTTGGCCAATGAGCCGATACTGCAGGACGAACTCGGGTCTGTCAAATTGACGGTCACCGTGGAGAGCCGGCGCGGTGGCCGCGTCAGCGCGCCCGATTGCCCCGGCGAGGACTCCAGGCGAGCTTCCCAGGCCGTGCGACGGGTGGAACATGCCCAGTTTGCCGTTCACAGCCAACTGCAGCTTCCATCGCCAATTCGGATTCCCCTGGTGGGCATTGCAGACAACCTGACATTGTCGGAAACCCATTGGCACTACCTGGAATGCGACCCTAACGTGCTACCAACACCCGTGCCATGACCAATCTGCGGACGAGAGGATTGTGGAAGATGGAAGATGGAAAATGGAAGGGGGGAAATGGAAGATGGAAGATGGATTCCATTCTCCATCGTCCATTTTTCAATCGCCGGTCTCCGACCTCCAGCTTCCTGCAAGACCGGCGCGGCGCGTCGCTGGTCACGTATACGTTGATTCTGCCGCTGCTGCTCATGCTGGTTTTCGGCGCATCGACGGTCTGGGAGATTATTTCCGTCAAGCAGTCCATGGACGTGGCTACTTACGAGGCGGCGCGCTATCTGTCTCGCGAAGGCCGGCGCATTGCAGCACAAGCCCTCCCGTACTACAATCCTGACGGGTGGAAACGCATTGCGCATGAGGAAATCGATGGCTGGGTGCAAGACCAGATTCGTCGGAACCCGTTCGTCAGCCCCGCAGACACCGTTGAGATTGAGATCGTGCCGCCCATCGACGTGGATTGCAATCCCTGGTATGCCGCCCCTACGAACAAGAGCCGTGCGCCAGAGAACATCCGCTTCACGGTGACGGCCCGGTTGAGGCTCAAATCATCAATCCAGATCCCTTTCGTCGGATCGCCTGCCACCTTCACCCTCCGGGAGAGCCACAGCGATCTGGTCGAGTGCCGGCGCTTCCGCAGTCGCCCGCCAGACGAAGGTGAGATATTCTTCCCCCGAACACGCCCCTCTAATCCGTGACATCCACTTCTGAAATGACGACGCTGTTGAGAGTCTCCCTGGCCTGGCCGGCATCCACGACCGGCAGTCGTTGATCCAGGGCCGGCTGACCGAGCGGGTACATACCCACGCGAACCTCGTAGGTGCCGGCTGGCGCCTGGGCCGGGATGACCAGCCGGTAGGTGTCCGACACGAGCTGCTCCGGCGTCCATGCTGTGGTGGGGAAGCCACCATCCACCGGTTGACTGTCGCGTTGTGTCAGAATTGGGCCGCCGGGGGGTGTCACGTGTACAAAGACCACGTAGTTCTGACCGATCTGCTGGCGAGCACGCCAGCGCAAGGTGAGCTGCAGCGTCTCGCCCGGTCGGAGCGTGCGTTGCGTCTGCTCAGCTTCCACCAGATCGATCTGATTTCCCAGGTTGGCATTCACGGGGATGATCGGGCCTGTGCTGACCACGATGGTCACACGACTCCCGCGCGAAATGCGAACACCGCCAGGCGGGTCCTGGGAGATGACCTTGTCCGCCGGCACATCACCGCCCCAGGTCTTTTCGCGCTCCACCTCGAAGCCGGCCTCGCGCAGCAGCCGGTCTGCTTCGTCCGCCGGCCGACCGGTGACATCCGGCAGATCCACCGCCGCCGGCCCACTGCTGATGATGAGGCCGACCACCGTGTTGGAATCCACACGCGTACCGGGTGCCGGCTCTGACTGGACGACATGTGAGACGGGCACTGTCTCATCCTGGCGACCGCCGAGGATGTTCACCTGCAAGCCGGCAGCTCGCAGCCGGTCCTCCGCATCCGCCTGGGGTAGACCCACAACGTCTGGGACTTCGATGAGTGCCGATTCTCCGACCGTGGGTGCGCTCACCGGCCGCACGGGTGCGGCGGCCGGTGAGACGTACGCCTGGTAGACGGTTCGCCACAGGGGAATTAACCCGAGCACGGCCACCAATGCCACGATACTCAGCAGGACGCCCGTCGTGTCGAAGCCGGATTCGGCGACCTGCGGGGCTGCCGGCTGAACAGGTCGTCGGGGAATAGCCGGCTGGGCGCCCGTCACTTGCTCTCCCCACTCCCGCACGGCACGCAGTGCGCCGGCCAGTGCGCCGGCATCCTCGTAGCGCTGCGCCGGATCCTTGGCCATGGCCCGGTTCACGATAGCCGCCACCGATGTCGGGACGCGGGGGTTCAGTTGCTGGATGGGTGTCGGTGTTTCCTGTAAGTGCTTCAGGGCTATGCCGACCGTCGTCTCGGCATCGAACGGCGTTCGGCCGGTCAACATTTCGTACAGTACCACACCCAGAGCGTAGACGTCGGAGGCGGGGGTGGTGGGTTGGCCGGCCGCCTGCTCGGGCGAGAGATAGTGGGCCGTACCTAGTACGACGCCCGTTTCGGTGAAGGACGTGGCCGTCATGGCCCGGGCGATGCCGAAATCTGTGACCTTCACGTGGTCACCGGTATCCACCAGGATGTTTTGTGGCTTCAGGTCGCGGTGGATGATGCCGGCACCATGGGCGTGGGCGACGGCCGCCGCCACCTGGGTCGCCAGGTCCAGGGCCCGGTCCACGGATAGCGGTGCCTGGTCGCGTATCAGCTCCTTCAGATTTCGGCCATCGACATACTCCATCACGATATAGTGGCGTTCGCCGGCCTCTCCAATGTCGAAGACGTTGACGATGTTCGGGTGTGCCAGGTTGGCTGCTGCCTGGGCCTCGCGCCGGAACCGGGCCAGGAAATCAGGATTGCTGGAATACTGGGTGCGCAGGACCTTCAGCGCCACAATGCGTCCCAACGCCGTGTCCCGAGCGCGCCAGACCTCGGCCATGCCGCCTTCGCCGACTTTGTCAAGCAGTCGATAGCGTCCGTTGATCACAGGGCTTTGCTCTTCTGAACTCAAACGTGCTACTCCTGGAATCGATGATCATCACACTCCGACAACGCCGCTACCCGTTGTCGGGTTCCCAAATAAAATTCATGAAACCGAAGGTGGGATGAAAAAGCAACTTCCGGTGAGAGGGGTAGCCAGCCGAAGTAACCACGTGAAACGTGATGCAAGTGCGGGAAGGCATCTTCACGTTTCACGTTACTACTCAGCCGCTCCCGTCGGATCGCCAGATCCGGCGGCTGACACGGCGAAATCGCGTTGATACCGTGGTCCTCGGCCTGGATTTGACAATCCAGGCCGAGCAGGCTGAGTAGTAACCGTTTCACGTTTTACGTTTCACGGTGCCACGGACAAACTCAAGCGGAAGTTTCTTTCCACCCCCTCAGCAGTCCAGTTTTCGTTTCATGTAATTTTAATCCAAGAGCGTGAATTCGTGAAGCCAGAACCGATTCGTGCCGGCCATCCTGGCAGCGCGCTCGCCCCAGCCGGTGACAGCGGCGGCCTATGCGCCAGACCCGCCGGCCAATACCCAGGCCTTGGCCAAACGCTTCTACAGTTTGCTGCGCACAGGCGGCTTTTCCCACCCGGTGTGGCTGGCAGAGTTGTATAAGGATGCGCGGCAGATCGTAGCCCAGGTGGGGAAGCGGGGGCGGACGATCGTGGCGGTGGACCCGCTGTACCTGGAGAAACCCTCCCAAGTCACCCTGGACTGGTTCCGCTTTTGCCTGCCGGATCGGCTGCAAACCAGCTACTGGGCTGCGGCTGGGGTGACGGCGGCGCGAGATCGTCGTAGTCGTCGTCGGGCTGTGGGCAGTGTGGGCAACCCGCCGCTTTTTCGAGTTGTCCACACTGTCCACAGCCGCTCAGCGCAGATATAGTCCATGCTTTCGGCAATCACCCGCAAGGCGCCATCTACCTCCGCCCCGTAGAGCCTGCCGAAGGGTGCGACTGCGCGGCTTACGGACCAGATCGCCGCCCACCAGCCGAATGAGACTCTTGCAGTGCAGCCGGGTGACCTGCTCCATCTCGTCTAGCAAGACGCCGCGCTCTTTGTGATGGGCTTTCAGATAGCGGGGTTGCATGAGTCGTAGGTACTTGTAGCGTTCGTCAATCGTCATCTGTTCCTGTGTGGACATTGCTCCCTCCAGTAACATTTTCATTTGAGGGAACTATACCACTTCGGTAACATCTTACATGAATGAATGCGCCATTTTGCAAGTAGCCAACAAACGTGCTATCATACTGCGCGGAACTGAACACGTGGATGAGACTCTCATCCAGAGGGGTGGAGGGACCGGCCCTGCGAAACCCCGGCAACCAGGTTGCTCAGATTCACAGCCCAGGTGCCAATTCCGGCAAGTGCACTCCAGGTCGTCAGATTGCGTCTTGTGCACTTGGAAGATGAGAGACGCTTGGGTCTCTCTTGCCTGGAGAGGCCTTTTTTGTTGATGTACATCCGGGGTGCGCCGGCCATTGGAGCCGTAGCCGGCTTCGGCCTGGCCCTGGCTGCGCGGAACAGCACCGCTATCCGCCGTTTGAAGAAGGGTTCACAAAGATTCTGGAAATGGAACAGGGAGGTCCAGGTTGAACGTAGTGTGTGCCGGCTCGGTGGCCTATGACTACATCATGTCCTTCCCGGGACGCTTCTCCGACCATATTCTGCCCGACCATATAGAGAACCTGAGCGTCAGTTTCCTCGTCGATTCGATGCGTCGGGAACGGGGCGGAAATGCTGCAAATATTGCCCACAACCTTCGCTTGCTGGGAGAACGCCCTCGGGTAATGGCGACGGTCGGGCAAGACTTCGACAGCTATCGCGAGTGGCTGGAGGCGCGTGGAATCGACACCTCACTGATCAAGGAGATCGAGGATGATTTCACCGCCTCCTTTTTTGTAAGTACCGACCAGGACAATCGCCAAATCGCCAGCTTCTACACCGGCGCTATGGCGCACGCCGGCCAACTTTCCTTCTTCGACCTGGACCCGGCCAGCGTCGATATGGCCATCATCTCGCCCAACGATCCTGGCGCGATGGTGCAATACGTGCGCGAGTGTCGGGAGATGGGCATTCCATACATCTACGACCCAAGCCAGCAAATTGTGCGACTCAGCCCGGAAAACCTGGTGGAGGGCATCGCCGGCTCGCTGATATTCATCGTCAACGACTACGAATACAGCCTGGTCAAGCGAAAGACCGGCCTCACGAGTGAAGACATCCACAGCATGGTGGATACCGTGGTCGTGACCTGCAGCGAAAAAGGTTCGCACATCATCGCCGGCGGACAGCAGATCGATATACCTGCTGTATCGCCACGCCGGAACGTGGATCCGACCGGGGTAGGCGATGCCTACCGGGCCGGCCTGATTGCCGGCTATCTGCGCGGCTATCCATGGGAGGTAACGGGGCGCATTGGCGCTCTGGCGGCGACCTACGTGCTGGAGGAGACCGGGACGCAGAACCACGAGTACACCCTGGACGAATTCGTCGAGCGCTACCGTGAGAACTTTGGCGACGGACCGGAAGTGGAGGACCTGCGCCGGGGAGGAAACAGGTCGGCGGAGATGGGGTTGGCGGGTATCGGAGCAGTGGTGAAGTGAGGAGTACTACGTCTTACGTCTTGCGTCTTACGTCTTACGTTTCTCCAGGGATGCAAGACGTAAGACGCAAGACGTAAGACGCAAAGTTACAACGACCTAAAGGAGATCGCATGTCTACCAAAACACTGGAATACGACGTGAAAGACCGGAGCCTTGCCGAACAGGGCCGGCGGCGGATTGACTGGGCGGCGCAGGAAATGCCGGTCCTGCAGTTGATCCGCGAGCGCTTTGAGCGGGAGCGACCGTTGGAGGGCGTGCGCATGGGAGCCTGCCTCCACGTCACCACGGAGACGGCGAATCTGATGCGCACCCTCAAGGCCGGCGGCGCCGACGTCTACCTGTGTGCCTCGAACCCGCTGTCCACCCAGGACGACGTGGCAGCCGCGCTGGTCGAGCTGTACGACGTACCGACCTTTGCCATCAAGGGTGAGGACAACGAGACGTACTACCAACACATCCACGCGGTGTTGGATCATGCCCCGCAACTCACCATGGACGATGGCGCCGACCTCGTATCGACGCTGCACAAGGATCGGACAGATTTGCTGAAAAACGTAATCGGTGGGACGGAGGAGACCACAACCGGGGTGATCCGCCTGCGGGCCATGGCCGCCGACAGTGTGCTGCGCTACCCCATCGTGGCCGTGAACGACGCCCTCACCAAGCACTTTTTCGACAACCGGTACGGCACCGGCCAATCCACCCTCGATGGCATCGTGCGGGCAACGAACATCCTGCTGGCCGGCAAGGTCTTCGTCGTCGGTGGCTACGGCTGGTGCGCTCGGGGCATTGCTATGCGCGCTCGCGGCATGGGCGCTAACGTCGTCGTCACCGAGATCGATCCGTTGCGCGCCCTGGAGGCGGTGATGGACGGCTTTCGCGTGATGCCGATGCTGGAAGCGGCCAGACAGGGCGACATTTTCGTCACCTCCACCGGCGACGTCAACGTGATTGATCGGCATCATTTCGAGGTGATGAAGAATGGGGCTATCGTCGCCAACTCAGGGCACTTCAACGTCGAGATCAACATCCCGGCGTTGGAGGAGATGGCCGTGGAGGTCCGCCGGCCCCGCGAGTTCGTCCAGCAATACGTTTTCGCCGATGGGCGCCGGATCAACCTGCTGGGCGAAGGCCGGCTGGTCAACCTGGCCGCTGCTGAGGGCCATCCGGCCAGCGTAATGGACATGAGCTTCGCCAACCAGGCCCTGATGGCCGAGTACATGGTCCAGCACGCCGGCGACCTGAAACCCCAGGTCTATCCTGTGCCCGAGGCCATTGACAAACAGATTGCCCGCCTCAAGCTGGCCGGCATGGGCATCGAAATCGACACGCTCACGCCGGAACAGGAACGGTACCTGCGATCCTGGCAAGAGGGCACCTAGCTTGTGTGGGGGGGCAAGAGTGAGGCACAGTATAAGAGACTTCCACAACGTAAAACGCGAAACGTGAAGACGAGCAACATGCACTGGACTTCACGTTTCACGCATCACGTTTCACGGAGTACAGTCAGTTTTGGTTTCAGAAATCGCGAGGAAACAGCCATGAGCATAGCATTGATGGAAGCACCGCGTTATCTTTTTACCTCAGAGTCCGTGACCGAAGGACACCCGGACAAGATTTGTGACCAGATTTCGGATGCTGTCCTGGATGCCATCATCCGGGATGATCCCAATGCGCGCGTGGCGTGTGAAACTGCCGCCACCACCGGTCTGGTCATCGTGATGGGCGAGATTACGACCTCCACGTACGTGGAGATTCCGACGATTGCTCGCAATACGATCCGTCGCATCGGCTACACCCGTGCCAAATACGGCTTCGACTACGAGACCTGCGCCGTCATCACGTCCATCAAGGAGCAATCCACCGACATTGCGCTGGGTGTAGATCGGGCGCTGGAAGCGAAGCGCGGCGAGATGACCGACGCAGAGGTCGAAGCGGTGGGGGCCGGCGATCAGGGCATGATGATCGGTTTCGCCTGCCGCGAGACGCCTGAACTCATGCCGCTGCCTATCAGCCTGGCCCATGGCCTGACCAAGCGGCTGGCTCAGGTTCGGCGGGATGGTACGCTGCCCTATCTGCGGCCCGATGGCAAATCCCAGGTGACGGTCGAGTATCGGTACGGCCGGCCGGCACGCATCGACACCGTCGTTGTCTCGACGCAGCACGCGCCGGAAATCTCCCAGGCCCAGATTCGGGAGGACGTCATCGAGTACGTCGTGAAGCCAGTGGTGAGCGATGGGCTGTTGGACAGAGACACGCGCTACCTCATCAACCCCACGGGACGTTTCGTGATCGGTGGGCCGCAGGGGGATGCCGGTCTGACCGGCCGCAAGATCATGGTAGACACCTACGGCAGCATGGCCAGTCACGGTGGCGGTTCTTTCTCCGGCAAAGACCCGACGAAAGTGGACCGGTCGGGTGCGTACGCGGCACGCTACGTGGCCAAGAACGTTGTTGCCGCCGGCCTCGCTGACCGCTTTGAGGTCCAATTGGCCTACGCCATTGGTGTCGCGCAGCCGGTTGCCATCAACTTCAACACCTTCGGCACAGCTCGGGTGGACGATGAGACAATCGAGGCCCTCATTCGAGCCTACTTCGACCTTCGACCGGGGGCGATTATCCGCGATCTGGATTTGCGCCGGCCCATCTACGAGGCCACGGCCAGCTACGGCCACTTCGGTCGCATCGACATCGACGCCCCCTGGGAGCGCACGGACCGGGCCGAAATCCTGCGTGCCGAAGCGGGGTTGTAGGAAAGAAGAACGAAGGGCAATCCCCTTCAAATAAGCAGAGGTAGCTACTCGGCCTGGCGATTGAAATCGCGGCAACCCTTCGACAGGCCCCTCGACAGGCTCGGGAGGGACCTCAGGACATGCTTCGCAGATGCGACGTCCTGAGCTTGTCGAAGGGTTGGTGCAGTTTTAACTGCCAAAACGCCGGCGCGCTCATTCCTCGGCTGTCATCAATGCTTGCCTTTTGCTCCGAGTTCCAGTATCATTCCCCCCCAGTAGACAACATGGACAGCAACATGGAGGAGATGGCGCATTGCGGGCGCTGATCACGGGGATCGCCGGCTTTGCCGGCAGCCATCTGGCCGAGTACCTCCTGGCCGAGACAGATTGGGAGGTCTGGGGGACCATTCACCAGAACGAGCGAAACATCAGCCACCTGCGCGGTCAGCTCAAGCTGCGCCGCGTCGATCTGCGAGTCTCCGTAGCGGTCCGGGACCTGCTCGGCGAGGTGCGACCGGACCGGGTCTATCATCTGGCCGGCCAGTCATACGTGCCGGTCTCATGGGACGATCCCTGGCAGACTTTCGAGATCAACGTCCGCAGCCAGATCAACCTGCTGGAAGCTGTGCTGGAGGCGGGCCTGACACCGAGGATTCTGATCGTCGCTTCGAATGAAGAGTACGGCCTCATAGCGCCAGAAGATTTGCCCATCGATGAGGATACACCGCTGCGGCCGGCCAGCCCGTATGCCGTCAGCAAGGTAGCTCAGGATATGTTGGGCTTGCAGTACCACCTGAACTACGACCTTTTCGTCGTGCGCGTTCGGCCGTTCAATCACATCGGCCCCCGGCAGCGGTCAGAGTTTGTAGCGGCGGCCTTCGCCCAGCAACTGGCCGAGATCGAGGCCGGCCTGCGATCGCCGGTGGTTCAGGTGGGCAATCTGGAGGCGAAGCGCGACTTCACCGACGTGCGCGACATGGTGCGGGCCTACTTTTTCGCGCTGGAGCGGGGAGAGGCCGGCGCGGTGTACAACATCGGGGCCGGCCAGGCCCACTCCATTCGCGAGCTTCTGGACATCTTGCTCGAGCTTAGCACGGCGCGAGTTGCGGTGGAACACGATCCGACCCGCACGCGTCCGTCAGATGTGCCCGTGGCCATCTGTGACGCCTCCAGGTTCCGCACGCAGACGGGTTGGGCACCGCAGACTCCTTTCCGGGAGAGTCTGCGCCGCGTGTTGGATTACTGGCGTCAATGCGTCCAGGAGGGAGTCACATCAAATGCCTAAAGCTCTGATAACCGGAATTACCGGCCAGGATGGCTCGTACCTGGCCGAGTATCTGCTGGACATTGGGTACGATGTCATCGGCATGGTGCGGCGGTCTAGCACCGTGAACTTCGACCGCATCCGGCAAATTCAGGATCGAGTCACACTGGTGCAGGGCGATTTGCTGGACCAGGTGTCATTGATTAACATCCTGCAGGAACATCGGCCTGATGAGGTCTACAATCTGGCAGCACAATCTTTCGTGCCAACGTCGTGGAAACAGCCGGTGTTTACCGGTGAGGCGACGGCGCTGGGGGTAACGCGGTTGCTCGATGCTGTGCGCACGGTCAGCCCAGAGGCTAAGTTCTACCAGGCATCGAGCTCGGAAATGTTTGGCAAAGTGCGGGAGGTACCGCAGAACGAGAATACGCCGTTCTACCCACGCAGCCCGTACGGTGTGGCCAAAGTCTACGGCCACTGGATCACGGTGAACTACCGCGAATCCTACGACCTCTTCGCAGTGTCGGGCATACTGTTTAACCACGAATGTGTGACGGCCGACACGCCTGTGATTATCCGCCGTAACGGGCTGATGGATATCCTACCCATCGAAGACCTCGTTCCTCACCGCACCGATCCCAGCAAGGGATCCAAATACACCACTGAACCACAAGACGACTCGCCTCTGGAGGTGTGGGACGCACAGGGCTGGGCACGGGTAACCTGCATGACCGCCACCTGGAATGGCTTTGAGCGTAAACCGAACAAGACTGTACATCGTATTGCTGCTCGCGGTGCGGTCTACCACGTTACAGCAGACCATGTGGTATTCGCCTGCGACCAGGACTGTCCAGTAGGTCGGCGGGCCGACGAGGTGCGAGTGGGAGACACCCTGAGACTCATTAACCTACCACCGCCGACCGATGCGATTCGCATGACTGAAGAAGAGGCCTGGTTGCTGGGCGTGCTCACCGCTGAGGGATATGTTTCGCCAGGTGGAAAAATCCAGGTGACTAATCAGGATGGGGCTCTTCTAGATGAGGTGGCGACATTCTGGCGTCAGGTTACGGGTGGCAGTACTTCCACCTACACTGCGCCGAGCGGGTTTGCGAGTGGTCAACCGGTCACTCAACTGCGCCTCACGGGGGCCAACGACTACGGTCGCTACGTCCGCAATTCGCTGTACACCCGTTCTGGCCATAAGCGTATTCCCAGCCGCGTGCTTAACGCGAACTGCGAGGCGCGCCTGGCCTTTCTTCACGGTTTCAACGCTGGCGATGGATTGAAGAGCGCTCATGGGACGTATGGCTTTCAAGGGTTCAAGACCAGTTCTGCAGCAATAGCCGCTGGGCTGTATTGGCTGGCTGTCACGACACTGCGCCAGCGGACAATTATTTGCCTGGAAGAGCGGAATGGCCGCCTGTATTACCAACTCAATTTAAACTCACCTGACGTACCAGGGCAGAAAGGGCAACATCTCCGCCGGCCTCTTGATGAAGTGGTCAAGACGGCACCGATTGAGTACCGGGGCTGGTTGTTTGACCTCGCCACGACTACGAGCACCTTTCATGCTGGTGTGGGACAGGGCTGGATTCACAATTCACCGCGTCGCGGCCTCGAGTTCGTCACCCGTAAGGTGACCTACAACGCTGCGCGGATCAAGCTCGGCATGACGGATCGGCTGGGGTTGGGCAACCTCGAAAGCCAGCGGGACTGGGGCTGGACGCCGGACTATGTGCGCGCCATGTGGCTCATGCTTCAGCAAGACGAGCCCCAGGATTTCGTAATTGCGACCGGCAAGACCCATTCGGTGCGCCGGCTGTGCGAGGTGGCCTTCGGCGCGCTGGGCCTGAACTGGGAGGACTACGTGTACGTCGATCCCCGGAACATCCGGCCGGCTGACGTGGACATGCTGGTCGGCGATGCATCGAAAGCCAGGGAAATCCTGGGCTGGGAACCTACGGTGAGCTTCGAGGAAATGATACGCCGGATGGCTGAGGCAGATCTGGAGTTGCTGCGGACAGACCCGCACCGCATCTACGCTTGACTTTGATTACGCGGAGGCAATTGAGGCATGACCAGACCCATCAAGTTCGGCACGGACGGCTGGCGCGGCATGATCGCCGAGGACTACACGTTCGGCAACGTGCGGCGTGTAGCCCAGGCTGTCGCTGAGTATTTTCGCGAAGATGCCGGCACGGCTGAGCGGGGTATCGTTGTTGGCTACGATCGCCGCTTCGGCTCCGAGCATTTCGCCGCGGCCGTAGCCGAGGTATTGGCCGGCAACGGCATCCACGTCTTCCTGACGCCCGATGCCACACCCACGCCGGTCATCTCCTATTCAGTCCTGGCCCGCCAGGCTGCCGGCGCTGTTAATATCACGGCCAGCCACAACCCACCAACGGACAACGGCTTCAAGGTCCGCGATCACCGGGGCGCTGCCGTTGACCCGCGGGGGCTCAAGCGGATCGAGGCGCGGATTCCCGACTCGGTGGACAGCGTCAAGCGCCTATCCTTGGAAACTGCCAGGGGCCAGGGGCTGGTGGAGACCTTTGATCCCGCGCCGGCCTACGTGGAGTACGTCAAGAGCCACCTGGACCTGGAGCCTATCAGACAGGCCGGCCTCACCGTCGTGTACGACGCCATGTGGGGCAATGGCGCCGGCTGGTTCGACCGCCTGCTCAACGGGGGCTCGACGACGCTGCACAGCATCCACCGCGACCGCAACCCCATCTTCCCCGAGATGCGCCGGCCCGAGCCGATTCCCCCCAACATCGACGTGCTGCTCAAGACCGTGGTTGATCTGGGAGCCGACGCCGGCATTGCCACCGACGGCGATGCCGATCGGGTTGGCTTCGCAGACGAGAAGGGCAACTTCGTCGATCAACTGCGGGTGTACGGGCTGCTGGCGATGTACATGTTGCGCGTGCGTGGACAGCGCGGCCCCATCGTCAAGACGCTCTCGACAACATCGATGCTGAACAAGCTGGGCCGGCAATTCGGTGTGGATGTGTATGAGACAGGAGTTGGGTTCAAGTACGTCGGGCCGAAGATGGTGGAGACCGATGCCATGCTCGGCGGAGAGGAGAGCGGGGGCTTCGCCTTCCGGGGCCTGCCGGAGCGGGATGGCATTCTGGTCAACCTGGCTCTGCTGGACCTGATGGTGCAGATGGACAGGCACCCATCCGAACTGGTCGAAACGCTGTTTGAGATGGTGGGGCCGCATTTCTACGACCGCATCGATGTGCGCTTCCCCACGGAGGACCGGCCGGTGGTGCGGAAACGGCTGGAAGAGGCCCGGCCTGAAGAGTTGGCGGGGTTCAAAGTGCACCGGGTCAACACGACCGACGGCTTCAAGTACGAACTCGGCGATGATGGCTGGTTGCTGATCCGCTTCTCCGGCACAGAGCCGCTCATCCGCGTGTACACCGAGACCACGCACCAGGACAGCGTGCAGGCTCTGCTGCGGGCCGGCCTGGCATTGGCCGGCGTTGAACCGGACAGTGAACAGTAACCAGTGATCAGTGATCAGTGATCAGTGATCAGTAAGACTGATTACTGGTTACTGATCACTGATCACTGATCACCGGGCAGGTGTAATCGTGCAGTTGTTCGACACCCATGCGCATCTCCACGTGGAGCAGTTCGATACGGACCGCGATGCGGTCATCCGGCGGATGCGCGAGGCCGGCATCGCCGGCGTGGTCACCATCGGGACAGATGTGCCGGCCAGCCGCGCTGCCATCGACCTGGCGGGCCAGCACCCGGACATCTGGGCCACTGTGGGTGTCGATCCCCACGAGGCAGCAGCGTTCAGCGACGGGACGCTGGAGGAACTGCGAGAACTGGCCAGCTTGCCCCGGGTGGTGGCCATCGGCGAGATCGGCCTGGACTACTACTGGGACAAAGCGCCGCGTCGGGTACAGGCCAACGTGTTTGAACACCAGCTTGAATTGGCCCGGACGCTCCAGTTGCCGGTCGTCATTCACAATCGGGAGGCCCACGCGGACACACTGGCGATGCTGCGCGAGTGGGCCGGTGATCATCCCTGGCGCGGGAAGCGGCCGCTGGGGGTGCTGCACTGCTTCTCCGGCGATGTGGAGATGGCCCTGGCGGCCATCGGTCTTGGCTTCATGATTTCACTGGCCGGCCCGGTCACCTTCAAGAATGCAAAAAAGCCGGTGGCAGTGGCGAAAGCTGTGCCGTCGGAATGGTTGGTCGTTGAGACCGATGCGCCGTACCTGGCGCCGCATCCGCACCGCGGGCAGCGCAACGAGCCGGCCTACCTGCGGCTCACTGCGCAACGCATTGCAGACATCAAGGGCATGCCGGTTGAAACCGTGGCCGAAGCAACGTTGGCCAATAGCAAGGCGTTGTTTGCAGTAACATAACCACTTTGGCATCAATCGCCAGGCAAAAGGTTGGCGGCAGATTCGGACCCGGTTTGGACGCAATTCTGACCTTGTTGTGCTAAAATACGCTGGTACTCGTTTTCGTGTGTTAGGTGTGAAAGGGAAGACATTGACGCTCACTGATATCCTCGAGCCGATCAGCGGCGAGATGAAGGTTGTCGAGGCAACCCTCCTCGACACGGCGCAGGTTGAATATGCGCCGTTGGCTGAGGTGGTTGAGTACATCGTGTCCAGTGGCGGGAAACGGATTCGTCCCGCCCTGGTCTTGCTGGCTACACAGTTCTATCCCGTTGACCTGGGCAAGGTCGTACCATTGGCGGCTGCGGTTGAAACGTTACATACGGCGACGCTCATCCACGACGACGTGGTGGACCATTCGTCACTGCGCCGTGGCCGGCCAACGATCAACGCCTTTTGGACCAATGGTGCCACCATCCTGGCCGGTGACTACGTCTTTGCACGTGCAGCCGGCTTCGCTGCAGCAACAGGTAGCGTGAAGGTGATGGATCTGTTTGCCGACGCCCTGAAGACGATTGTTGACGGGGAACTGCGACAGCTCTTCCGCCAACGCGACGGACTGCCGCCGCGAGATGACTACTACCATCGGATCTACAGCAAGACCGCCTCGCTCTTCACGCTGGCAACGGAGGCATCGGGCGCGTTGATGGGGGCTTCTGAGGTCGAGATTCAGGCCCTACATGACTACGGCTACCACCTTGGCATGGCTTTCCAGATCGTTGACGATGTGTTAGACTTCATTGGCGAGGAGCGGAAGCTCGGAAAGCCTACCGGCAGCGACCTGCGCCAGGGCACTGTGACATTGCCGGTCTACTATTTTGCGGAGGCCCATCCAGAGCATCCCGCTCTGGTGACTTATTGGAACGATGGCGATGCTCGGGATAGAGCTGCGAAGGAACTCGTCGATGCGATTCGGGATTCGTCTGCCATCGACGATGCCCTGGCGGAGGCTGACGAATTCGTGGCAAAAGCGACACAAGCCTTGCATGCCATGCCCGACATACCCGCGCGGGCATCTTTGTGTGATCTTGCCGCGTATGTGGTGAGACGCCGCAAGTAACCCAGGCCCTATCCGATGATCGACCTGGCGATCATCATTGTCAGTTGGAACGTCCGTTCTCTCCTCCATCGCTGCCTCACGTCCGTCTACGCGAGTGCCCCCGCAGGCGTTACCCTGCACGTGATCGTGGTTGACAACGCATCAACCGATGGCAGCGCCGGCATGATCCGCGAAACCTTCCCCCAGGTGCAACTCATCGCTAATGACGAGAATGTGGGATTTACGCGGGGTAACAACCAGGCGTTGGAGACACTCGGATTCAGGAAGGGTAGAGATTGGGAATTAGGGATTGGAGATTTGCCATCTGGTGCGGTGGGAGACATATCGCGGCCGCGGTACGTTCTACTGTTGAATCCTGACACCGAAGTCGTTGGAGATGCTCTGGCAACGCTGGTCAGGTTCATGGACTCGCAACCTGACGTTGGTGTTGTGGGGCCGCAACTGTTATTCCCGGACGGGATGGTTCAGTCCTCGCGCCGGCGCTTTCCCACGCTGGCAACCGCGTTTCTGGAGAGCACGGTGGTCCAGCAGTGGTGGCCCGACAACCCCATTGCCCGCCGCTACTACGTTCTGGATCAGCCCGACGACGCGATCCAGGATGTCGATTGGGTGGTGGGCGCCTGTCTGATGGGCCGGCGTCAGGCGATTGAAGATGCCGGCCTCCTGGACGAAGGCTTTTTCATGTACTCCGAAGAGCTGGATTGGTGCCGGCGCATCAAGGACCGGGGCTGGCGTGTGGTTTACCTGCCGACGGCTCAGGTGATTCACCACGAGGGGAAATCCAGCGAGCAGGTGGTACCGGCACGCCACGTCCATTTCCAGCGCAGCAAAGTGCGCTATTTCCGCAAACACCATGGCCGGCTGCCGGCGACTGCTCTGCGCCTGTTCCTGTTGCTCACATACGTGTACCAACTGGCGCTCGAAGTGACAAAGTGGGTATTGGGCCACAAGCGCCCACTCCGCCGCGAGCGTGTCGCTGCCTACTGGCAGGTGTTGCGATCTGGATTGTGAGGACTGCGACGCAGAATCAGCAGATCCAAAGCTGAGGAGTCAGCACCCCTTCATGAAAGGCAGCTACTCATCCTCCCACAGGTTTGGAGCCTTTCTGGCCGAGAACCGCTGCTTCAAGGCCGTTTTTCGGATGCAAAACCATTGCGCATCGCAACCTGCGGGAGGGTGGCTGAGTAGTAACCATGAAAGTTTGTTTCGTTAGTGGTGAGTATCCGCCGATGCAAGGCGGCATGGGTGACTACACGCGGGAGCTGAGCCGTGCGCTCGCGGAGTTCGGTGTCGAAGCGCATGTCGTGACCTCGGTCAAGGCCGGCCCCCCAGAGGTATCCACCGTCCACCCCATCATCGAGACCTGGGGCTGGCGATCACTCCAAACCATCAATGCCTTTCTGGACGACCTCCAGCCGGCCATCACCCACATCCAATACCAGACCGCGGCCTACGGCATGCACCCGGCCATCAACTTCCTGCCGCTGGGGCTGCGCCGGCGCCGGCCCGCCATCCAAACCGCCATCACCTACCACGACCTGCGTGTCCCGTACCTCTTCCCCAAGGCCGGCCCGCTCCGCTGGTGGGTCACCCTGGCCCCTGCACGCTGGTCTCACGCAGTTATCGTCACCAACCCGGAAGACCGCCAGAGAATGGAGAATGGAGATTGGCGCCAACCTCCATTTTCCATTTTCCATTTTCCAATCCTGATCCCCATCGGCTCCAACATCCACCCCATCCCGCCGGCCAATTTCGACCCCGACGCCTGGCGCGATCAGATCGGGATTGGACGTGACGAGGCGATGCTGGTCTACTTCGGGTTCTTGAATGCCAGCAAAGGAGGGGAGACGCTGATTCATGGCTTGGACCGGTTAGTCCGGCGTGGCTATCATTGCCGGCTGGTCATGCTGGGCGGGCAGGTTGGGGCCAGCGACCCGACGAACCGGGTCTATCTGGATCGGGTGAAGGCGCTGATCGGCCGGCTGGGCCTTGCAGAGCGGGTGGTCTGGACCGGCTTCATTCCAGACGAGCAGGTATCGGCTTACCTGATGGCAGCCGACATAGCCGTGCTGCCCTATCGCGACGGGGCATCCTTTCGGCGGGGGAGCCTGATGGCGGCGTTGGCGCATGGTTTGCCGGTAGTGACAACCCACCCGCAAGGGAGTCCTCCTCCAGGCGACGAGCCTCAACTAGTGGACGGCGTCAACGTCCGCCTGGTGCCGCCCGATGATCCTGAGGTCCTGGCCCGGGCGGTGGGCGACTTGATCGATGATCCGCACCAGCGCCGGCAACTCGGCGTGGGTGCCGGTCAACTGTCCCAGGCGTTTACCTGGGACAGGATCGCTGCACAACACAAATCCGTCTATGACCAACTCCTTGCTCAACGGCATTGAGATAAGACCTCCGAGGTCTCCGGCCCGACTGGTCGTCGGAGCATTCGTTGTACTCGCGGCGATCTACAGCGTGGTCACGCCGCTTTTCGAGGCACCGGACGAGGTGTGGCACTTCCGGTTCATCACACACGTGGCAGAGACCGGCACGCTGCCGATCCAGGACCCGGCAAATCCTGGCCCGTGGCGACAGGAAGGGTCTCAGCCGCCGCTGTACTACCTGCTGGCTGCTCCGCTCATCGCGCCCATCGATACCAGCGACGTCGAACTCATTACCCGGCCCAACCCCCACGCTGCCGTTGGGCAGGCCGGCGCCGATGGTAACGTCAATTTTGTCGTGCACACTGCCCGGGAGCGATTCCCGTGGCAGGGTGCCGCCCTTGCGGCTCACCTGGCTCGCCTCATTTCTGTGCTGCTCGGGGCGGCGACTGTCGCGCTGACGTACCTGCTGGCCCTGGAGGTGTTCAGTGAAAGCAGACCTCCGGGATTTTCACCCACGTCGGAGGGTTCTAGCCCCCAAGACCCCTTGGGTTCGTCACCGCAGCCACACTTCCAACGAAAACCCCGGAGGTCTCGGCCATTCGAGCAGGCGTACGTGCTAGCCCTGGGGGCTGCGCTGCTCGTGGCCCTCAATCCCCAATTTCTGTTCATCGGTGGCGCTATCAACAACGACAATCTGGTGGTCATGCTCGCGACGCTCACCCTTGTCCTGCTGCTCCGGCTGGTAAATCGTGGTGTGTCCCATCGCCGGCTGGTGGGGCTGGGCATCGTCATCGGGCTGGCGGCGCTAAGCAAGCTGAGCGGGCTGGGACTCTGGGGGCTGGCCGGCCTGGTCCTGCTGGCGTTGGCCTGGCAGCGCCGGGACCCCATGGCCCTCGTGCGGTGGGCGGTGACGGTCTTTGGCGTAGCAGGTCTGGTAGCCGGCTGGTGGTATGCCCGCAATTGGGCATTGTACGGCGACCCAACCGGTCTGAACGTGATGCTGCAGATTTTCGGCCATCGCAGCGAGCCGGTGAGCCCACTGCAACTGGTCCGCGAGTTTCAGGGCCTCCGTTGGTCGTTTTGGGCCGTCTTCGGGTGGTTCAACCTGCTGCCACCTGGTTGGGTACTGCGCTTTTTCGACCTGCTGTCTCTGCTGGGAACGGTTGGCCTTGTCATCTTCGTCGCACGGCAGATTCGGACACGAGATTGGGGGATACTGGGCCGGCTGGCGATCCTGGTAGCCTGGCTTGGCATCACGGTCGCCGGCCTGGAGCGCTGGACCATGATGACGTCCGCGACTCAGGGTCGCCTGCTGTTTCCCGCTATCTCCGTCATTGGCGTGATGCTGTTCGCCGGCCTGGCCACGTTGATCCCAAGCCGATACCGGCCACGCACGTTGGCCGCACTGGGGGTGCTGATGGGCAGCATTGCGCTGTACGCCGCTTTCGGTGTAATCCGGCCGGCCTACGCGCCGCCGCCGGCACTGTCCGCAGAGCAGATCGATGCAATGCCCCATCTGCTGAATGACGTGGTATTTGGTGATCAAATTGCCCTGGTGGGCTACGACGTAGCCGCTGAGTCTGTCCGACCAGGGGACGATCTCACGGTGACGCTGTACTGGCGGGGGCTCAAACCTGTCGAAAGGGATTACAGCCTGTTTATTCATCTCATCGGGGAGAACGATGTGATTCTGGCGCAGCGGGACAGCTATCCGGGGCGCGGCAATGCGCCGACCAGCCAGTGGCGTCCAGGCGTGGTCTTTGAGGACCCGTATCGGCTGCACGTGCCGGCCACCGCCAGCGCGCCGCAGTCGGCGTGGATCGCGGTGGGTCTCTACAACCTGGCGACCCGGGGCCGCCTGCGGCTGTCCAACGGCGCTGAGCGGTTCCCGCTGAAAGCGGTGCGGCTGGTGGCGGCTGGGGGCGAGGCCGGCATTCCCAATCCGATCCGTTTTGATCTCGGTGGTCAGGTGCGGCTGGCCGGCTATGAGCTTTCGACGCACGCTGTGCACCCGGGTGAGACGGTTGACCTGGTTCTGTACTGGCAGGCACTGGCAGGTATGGATCGCGACTACACGGTGTTCACCCAACTTTTGGGCGATGACCTGAACATTTGGGCACAGGATGATACCCAACCCCTGCGTGGTGGCTACCCGACATCCCGCTGGGTCCCAGGTGAAGTGGTCCGAGACCCATATCACCTGATGGTGAAGCCCGAAACGCCGGCTGGTGTGTATCATCTAGAGGTAGGCATGTATGTGTTGGATACGGGGGAGCGACTGTATCGCACCGACAACCCGACTGCCAACAGCATCCGTCTGGCCGACATTCGGATTGTACCGGCGAATTGACCGGAGGGGCAAGATACGCTATCATTCTTAAGGTTATCGCAGTAGCGCAAAACTAACCCTGTGCATACGGAGAGACTGTCATTCTTCGCCTACGGCTCAGAATGACAGTCAAGCTGGTTGCTGAATTTGTGCTCCAACATGCAAGAGCTTCACAGGGTGAGTTTTGCGGTATTGCAGGTTATCGTTGTGGCGTGAGGAGAACGATTCCAGAGCTACATCAAATCCATGTCTAAACGCCTGCTCGTCCTGGCCTGTCTTGCAAGCCTCATCCTGCTGGCTTTTGCCGTCCGAACGTACGATCTGGACGGCAAAAGTATCTGGAGTGATGAGAGCCTCAGCCTATACCGGGCCCGAGAGAGCGTACCCTTTATTCTCTCGGGTCAGATCGTGATTCAAGACGTTCCGACGCAGGACACGCAGCCACCGCTCTACTTTCTCTTGCTGCACGGCCTGATGGCCGTGGCCGGCGCCGGCACGTTCGTCGCCAGGTACCTGTCGGCGCTGGCCAGTTTGCTGATCATACCGTTGCTCTACGTGTTAGGTCGCCGGCTCCTCGACAGCACCGCTGGCCTGTTCACCGCGTTGATAGGGGCCCTCTCTCCCCTCTACCTCTGGTACGCCCAGGAAATCCGGATGTACACGCTGCTTGTTGCCCTCAGTGCGGCTTCTGTGTACGCGTTGATTCGGGCGGTGGGCAACGGCAAGCCCGAGAGACGGTGGGTGCTGGCCTACTTCGCCATCACGGCCGCCATGATATACACGCACTACAGCGCATTCTTCCTGCTGGGATTCCAGGGCCTGTATCTCATCATTCAGGCAGTGCGCCGGCGACGCTGGTGGTTGCTGGCCCCCATGGCCGTGGCCGGCCTGGTCACACTGCCGGTGCTGCCCTTCGTTGTCCGGCGGCTGGGGCTGGGCCCCGAGCGGGACTTTCACTTCGTGCCGCTGTGGATCATGCTGCGGGACCTGTGGAATGCCTTCAGCCTGGGCCTGTCTGTCGATTTCTACCGCGTCTATCCGCTGGATGTTGCGTTTCTGGCACTGCTGGTGGCCGGCTTGTTGGCATTGCTGCCCCTCGATATGCCTGGCCTCGATACGCCTTCGCCTACTCGACCCGACGGCACTCGGGACGGAGACCGCCGACAGGACGTCGCGTTGTTCTTGCTGGGCTATCTCTTCGTGCCGATCCTGGCGTTGTACGCTGCCTCATACCTCAAGCCGATGTACCAGGGGGCGCGCCATCTGATGATCGTTTCGCCGGCCTACTATCTGTTGCTGGGTGCCGGCACCTCGGCGATGCTCAGCCCACGCCGGCTGGCCCCGCGCCGGCGTGCCCGCCTGGCCCTCGTGGCTACTGCCGCGGTCATCCTGGTGGGTGTGGGCCTCAGCACTCGCAACTACTTCACCGACCCGCGTTACCTCAAAGACGACCTGCGAGGCCTGGCGCGCTATTTCCAGACACATCGCGGGCCTCACGACGTCCTCGTCCTGAGCGACGGGGTTCTGACTCTGGCATTCCAGTATTACCTGGGCGATGATGTGCCGATCGATGCGGTGCCCAGGTTCGGAACGCATCTGCACGCGGATTTCCCGAATCACATTCAGACACTCATGGACCGTTACGACCGGCTATGGTTCATGTCACCGCATCCACCTGTTCGCGCGTGGTTAGATCGCAATCTCTTCCAGAGCGACGAGGTCTACTTTGAGGGCATGAACATTCCGGTGATGGCAGCGGTGTACGAAAGCGAAGACCCCCGTCTCGTCGAAGCGCCAGCCGGCCTGCGGGGCCAGACGACCGAGATGGCCGGACAGCTTGCGTTTTACGGATACGCGGTGCTCCACAATCCGGCGCGGGCCGGCGAGGTGTTTGCCGCGAACCTGTACTGGAAACCAGAGTCCAGACTAAAGTCTGACTACCACATCGCTGTGACGCTGACGGATAATGCTGGTAATGTGTGGGGCCAGGGCGATGCAGCGCCGTTCGGCGGTCTCCACCCGACGTCCACCTGGGAGCCCGGTACGGTGTTGCGTCAGCGGCACGAGCTCAAGGTCAATCCGGGGACGCCACCAGGGGTGTATCATCTTAAGCTACGCGTGTACGATCCGATGTCTGGCGATGCGCTGTCGGGAAGTGTCGGGGATCCCTCCATCGATCTGGGTGACATCGCGGTCGTGCGGCCAGACAAGCCACTCTCGCCTCGGGATGTCAAGCCCCAGGTGGCAAGAGACGTTGGCTTCGGGCGCCGGCTGCGGCTGTTGGGGTTCGATCTGGCGACCCGCGTACGCCGGCCGGGGGACGAGATCCCGCTGGCGACGTACTGGCAGGCCCTCGGCGACCTCAACAGCGACTACCGGCTGTGGCTTCGGCTGATAGGCGCTGACGGACGACTGCTGGCTGAGAAGACCGTCTCCCCAACGGCGGCCGGCTATCCCACCAGCCGGTGGCGGGTAGGGGACGTGCTCCAGGGACAGCATCGGCTCATCGTGCCGGCCGATGCCGCGCCGGGCAAGGCCACCGTTGTTCTCAGTGTCGTGGACCCCGATGGCCGGCCGCTGACGGCTCATCGACTGCGGTGGCTACCCATCGGCGGCACCGATGTCCGTCTGGCAACCATCGAAATCGCGCCACGAGAGCACATCGTCACCCAGGCCCCACCCATGCAGCACGTCCTGAACGCCGACCTGGCCGGTGCTGCAAGCTTGCTCGGCTACGACCTGGACGCGGGATCGATCATGCCCGGCCAGACGTTCGGCATTAAGCTCTACTGGCAAGCCCGTGCGGTTCTCGACGGGAACTTTAAGGTGACAGTACAAGTTCTATCTTCAGACAACCAGGTCATTGCACAACACGACAGCGTGCCGGCCAACTGGAGCCGGCCAACCGCCGGCTGGTTGCCCGGCGAGGTCATTGCCGACCCGCATACGCTGACACTCAAGCCCGACACACCTCCCGGAACCTACCGCCTCATCGCCGCCATGTACGACCCGGTGAACAACAGCCGGCTGCCGGCGACGCAGGACGGCGAGCAGCGGGATTACGTCGTCCTGGATACGCTGACCATTCGTTAGGTTGTAACGCTGAGGACGGAGAACGGAAAATGGAAAACGGAAAATGGAGGATGGAAAATGGAAAACGGAGGATGGAAGATGACGTCCATCTTCCATCCTCCATCTTCCATTTTCCATTTTCCATCATCCTCCTGATGTTGCTGGCCTTCGCCCTGCGCGTCTACCGCCTCGACCACCAGAGCCTGTGGTATGATGAGGGGTTCAGCGTGTGGCTGGCCGGCAAGGACCTGGCAACCATCACGACGGGCGACTTCAACCCGCCGTTGTACATCTATCTGCTGCACTTTTGGACCCAGGTGGCCGGCACGAGCGAGTTTGCCGCCCGGTTTTTCTCGCTAATCTTTAGCCTGCTGATCATCCCGCTGGGCTACCGGGTCGGCAAGGAACTCTTCGACCGTTCCACGGGACTGGTGGCGGCTTTCCTGCTGACCATTGCACCGCTGCATCTGTGGTATGCCCAGGAGGTCCGAATGTATGCCCAGGTGACGGCTCTATCGCTCCTGGCAACCCTGGCGCTGTTGCGTGCCTTGAGGGGCCGGCGTCAGGCATGGTTTGTGTACGTCGCCGCCACGGTGGCGGCGGTTTACACCCACTACTACGCGTGGATGATCGTGGCCGCCCAGGGGGCCTTTGTGTTCTGGTGGGTGGTGCGCGTCTGGGCCGGGCGAGCCTGGAGGCGGGCCCAGGTGTTGGGCGCTGTAGCCGGCCACCGTACCACACCGTCGCTGCCTCCACCATTCCTGTTCTGGCTGCTGTCCCAGATCGTGCTGATCCTGGCGACGCTTCCCTGGATGCCGTTCCTCATCAACCACTATCGGCATCAGACGCTATCTTACTGGCCGGGGAAGCTCAGCTTCCAGTGGGTGGCACAGCGCACATTCCTGGCTTTCAGCGTCGGCGGGACACTGAAAGGAGACCTGGCACAGTGGGCGCTGATCGGCTTTCTCACCCTGATAGCCATCGGTGTCCTCGGATCGCTGGTTCGGGATCGTGGCTCGCTGGACAGCGTTGTTCTGAGTACGCTGCTCCTGGTGGTACCGCTCGTCGCTCTCTACATGATCGTTCGGGATCGCCCGAAATTTGCTCCCCGGTATTTGATGGTGGCGTCGCCGGCCTTCTACCTCCTGGCAGCCGCTGGCCTGCGGGCCATCTGGCCACGTCGAACAGACGGGGTTCTGGTGCGCGTAATCGGGTCGGCTGTCACCCTGGGGGCCCTGATCTTCCTTACGACGACGGCGGTGCAGAGCGCGTCCAACATGTACTTCGATCCCGCTTATGCCCGCGAAGACTTCCGTGGGCTCGCCCGATTCCTGGAGCAGAACGTGGGCGAAGACGAAGGCGTTCTGTTGCTCTCCGGCCATTTCTTCCCGGTGTTCGAGTACTACTATCACCGCGATAACTGGGTGCCGGTTCCAGGACACCCGACGCCATCTCCCTCTGTCACCGATGTTGTGACCCTGGATGTGGCCGAAGAGCTGGATCGGTTTGCAGCCAATCACCGGGGGCTTTGGGTTGTCTTGTGGCAGGATGAGGTGGTGGACCCGAATGGCGTCGTGCTGGCCTTGCTGGATCGCGCCGGCCAGCGGGTGCCTATCGAGGCGAAATTCCATGGCCTGGGGTTGCGGTACTATCGGCTGCCGCCCACGGCCCTGTTCACATCTGAGATCAGTCATCCCCTGGGACTCAGTCCCGTGGCTGAGGTTCGGCTGGCCGGCTATGACTTGCTGAACGAGCCGACGCCGGCTGACCAGCCTGTGGACGTCTTGCTCTACTGGCAGGCACTGGCGCCCATGAGCCGGAACTACAAGGTATCCCTCCGCCTGCGGGATGATCAGGGACTGCTGTGGGCCATCGAGGACAGTCAACTGGCCGGCTTCTGGTACCCGACCTATCGCTGGACAACCGGCGAGGTGGTCCTGGGACGCCATCCGATTCCATTGCCGGCCGGCATACCCCCTGGTGAATACAACCTGGATATGATCTTCTACGCTGCCGAAAACAAATTTGAACCGCTGGAGTTGCATCTGGGACGCATCGCCATCGATCGACCAGCCACGCCGCCTACGG
Organism: uncultured Anaerolineales bacterium; assembly: GCA_964532665.1. Classification (GTDB taxonomy): domain Bacteria; phylum Chloroflexota; class Anaerolineae; order Epilineales; family JAANWY01; genus CAZHMV01. Next base: position 5,250 of record CAZHMV010000001.1, on the reverse strand, counting down.
TTGAACAGTTGTCGATTCCGCACCCAATGACTGCCTTTTTCGGCGGGTTGGAGCTTCTGGGATATGATCTCGGAACCACAGAGACAACGCCTGGAGGCGAGATCGACGTCACGCTATTCTGGCGAGCACACCAGGGCCCTGGCATTCATCGTCGGCTCCGACTGCAACTGGGCGACTCGGTGATCCCCATTGTGCCCTCGTATCCGATGGAGCAATGGCAGGCGGGCGATGTCTTCCGCACGCAGCATCGTATCCGGGTGCCGGCCGGCAACCACGGCGGTATCCAGCCCCTGCAGGTTGCCGTCTTCGACAACACCGGCGTGGCGCTGGCACCCCCGGCCCGGCTCGCGGACGTCACGGTCGCGATCTCCCATCGGCGTTTCGACGTGCCGGCCGACATTTCGCACCCCGAGCGCGTCGCGCTGGGGCCCAACGTGACGTTCCTGGGGTATGACATCGAACCGCAGAGGGCGAAGCCTGGCGACAGGTTCCATCTGACCCTGTACTGGCGGGCACTCGGGCCGACAGATAAGAGCTATAAAGTTTTCACGCACTTGCTCAACGTAGGGATCGGCATGTGGGGCCAGGTGGATGCCTATCCCGTGAACGGCACACGCCCGACGACCGGTTGGCTGCCAGGCGAGGTCATCGTGGATCGGTATGACATTCCGGTGGACCCGGCCGCGCCGCCTGGTAAGTACGTCATCGAGATCGGTATGTATGACCCTCAGACCAAGGAGCGATTGCCGGCTGTGGCTGGCGGCCAGCGCCTTACCGAAGACCGCATCCTGGTCGAGGGCATTCGGGTCGAACCCCGAGGCCAGTAGGGCGGTTTTGCTAACCGCCTCAGCGAAGGTCGGACCTGCTATCCGACCTACTGATGGTAGTGGTCGATGATCCGTACCGGATTTACAAGCGGCGTTAGAGCCCTCCCAGGTCGCTTTACACTTTTGCTCGCGCTGGACAACAGTCCAGCACCCCGAAACGTTTTGGAAGCTGCCGGACTGTTGTCCGGCAGGAGCGAATTGTAAAGCCGAGTTTCTCTTATATTGATGAAACGATGCCGATTTACAGGATGAAGGGGCAGGCTTCTGATATTCAGGCTACGCCCGTCACTTCGGCGCCGCTCGGCACAGGCCTGAGCGACGCCCGTGCTGAGCCGGGTCGGAGGACCGGAGGGCTCAGGACGAGGCTGCTCAAGGCCGGCCTCAGCCTGGCGCTACTGGCTTTTCTCTTGACCAGGGTGGATCTGAGGGTGACCGTGGATGCATTTCGGGAAGCCGAGGTGCGGTACCTTCTGGCGGCTCTGGTGCTGTATCTGGCCGGCGTCCCTCTGCGTGCTTACCGCTGGCAGGGGTTGCTATCCGCTCTTCGCGTCACCGTGCCGTTGCGCCGGCTCACGTCCCTGTACTTCGTGGGCACGTTCTTCAACAACCTCCTTCCCACCGGCATCGGTGGCGATGTGGTCCGGGCCTATGAGCTGAGCAAGGACGGAGCCGGCGCTGCCGTCGCTGCCAGCACGGTGTTGGCGGACCGGGCTACCGGGCTGTTGGTTCTCCTGGCCGTTGCCCTGGCCAGTACAGTGTTCGGCTACCGCCTGGTGAGCCGGAATCTGGTTCTGGTAATCGCCGTCGTCTGCCTGGGGAGCTTTGCCGGCGTCGCCGTGCTCCTGTGGGATGATCTGTGGCGGCAGGTGGGCCGGCGACTTCCATGGCTGCGCCGGCTGCTGGCCCGCAAGGGAATCGCGGATTTCTATCGATTCCTGCAAACCTACCGTGGAAGGCCCGTTGTCAGAGCGTTGCTGGTTTCCCTGGTCTTCAATGTGGTGCTGATTGCCGTCAATTACCTCATTGCGCTGTCAATGGGCGTGAAGATCTCACTGTGGTACTTTCTGTTATTCGTACCTCTTATCTCCTTCTCGCTGGTGCTGCCCGTGTCCGTGAGCGGTCTGGGTGTGCGAGAGGGAGCGTACGTGCTGCTGTTCAGCCAGGCGGGGGTCGCCGCACCGCTGGCGCTGGCCATGTCCCTGGCCTTCTACGTCCTGAACATCGCCACGGGTCTGATCGGTGGGATCATCTACGCGCTGCAGGGACTCGGCTGGTGGGCTTGGTCGTGATGATGGACTTATCTGTTGTCATCCCCGTTTTCAATGAGGCAGAGAACATCACTACCCTGTTTTCTCAACTGACGAGCGTTTTGGAGGAACTGGACCGCTCTTATGAGATCATTGTTGTGGATGACGGCAGCACCGATGGAAGTTTCGAGATTCTCAGGAGGCTTCACGAACAAGATCAACACCTCAGCGTGGTCCGCCTGCGCCGTAACTTCGGCCAGACGGCTGCTTTCGCGGCCGGCTTTGCCCTGGCACAGGGCGATGTCGTCGTCACCCTGGATGCGGATCTCCAGAACGACCCGGCGGACATCCCAAAGCTGCTGGAGGTCATTGACCAAAGATACGATGTGGTCAGCGGTTGGCGTGTGGACCGCAAAGACCCCTTCCTGAGCCGGCGCCTGCCCTCAATGATTGCTAACCGCCTCATCTCGGAGATAACCGGCGTGCACCTGCACGACTACGGGTGCTCGCTGAAGGCATACCGGCGGGAGGTGGTGAAAGGGATCAACCTGTACGGCGAGTTGCATCGCTTCATTCCGGCTATGGCGAGCTGGCTGGGCGTCTCCATCGCAGAGGTGCCGGTCAATCACCGTGCGCGGCAACACGGCCAGTCGAAGTACGGTATCTCTCGAACGTTCAGGGTGCTGCTGGATCTTCTCACGGTCCGCTTCCTGTTGAGCTATTCCACGCGCCCGATTCACATTTTCGGTGGCCTGGGATTTCTCGGCTTTGCCGTTGGCACGGTGCTGGGGCTGTATCTGACCTTCGTCAAGCTGGTGTTCCATCAGGACATCGGTGGCCGGCCCTTGCTCCTGCTGGCCATCCTCCTCATGGTCGTGGGCGTGCAGTTGGTGAGCATGGGCTTGCTGGGTGAACTGGTCGTGCGCACCTATCACGAGACCCAGGGCAAGCCTATCTATGTCGTGCGGGAGGTGTTGGGAAATGTTGGGAAGCCAGGCGAATGAATTCGCGGCTACCATTGCAAAGCCGCCCTCCGGCGGCTGAGTGAGGCCACCCGGAATGTTTCGCCGTCGCAGTAGCGATTTCAATCGCTTTGTTGGTTCATTGTTGGTGATCTTCGTTATCGCCGTCATCCTGCGTCTGGGCTGGCTGGACCTCATTCAGTTCAACTTCGACGAGGTGAAGCATCTGGAGCGAAGCCTGGCTGTCCTGAGCGAAGGGAAGCTCGCTCTGGTTGGGTCGCCCTCGTCGGTAGGACCTGACAAACCACCGCTGATGGTATACCTGTTGATCCCGCCATTGCTGGTCTCCCGCGACCCGGTTGTGACCACGGGCTTCATCGCCCTGCTCAACGTAGGCGCTGTGGTCGGTTGCTTCTGGCTGGCCCGCGAGCACTTCGGGTCGGTGGCCGGCCTCGTCGCCGGCCTGCTCTACGCTGCCAGTCCCTGGGCGGTCGTCTTCTCGCGCAAGATCTTTACCGCAGACCTGATCGCGCCCTTTACCGTGCTGTTCTTCTATTCGCTCTTCGCCGCCCTTGTCAGGAGAAAACAGCGCCACCTTGTCCTGGCCTTCATCTGGCTCGCCTGTCTGCTTCAGATCACCTTCTCCACACTGCCGTTCGTTCTATTGCTGATCTTGCTCCTGGCCATCTACCGCTCGCGAATCCAACCGAAGTTCCTCGTCGGCGGCATCGTTGCCGGCGGGCTTCTCTTCGCCCCGTACCTGTACCACGAACTGACCCACGGCTTCACCAATCTGCGTGGCCTGCTGCAAGCCTCCGCCGGCCCCAGCCGACTCGACTTTCTGGCTGTTCAATACGCCTTGAGTCTGGTTTCGGGTGATAATCTCCATGCACTGGCCGGCCAATCCGCGCCGGCGTTCATCAGCCAACGCCCCGCTCTCACGTGGTTGGACCAGTTGGAAACGCTGCTCTTCCTGGGCGGGATTGCCTATCTCCTGTTCGTAGTAGCCAGGAACGCCTTTGAACATCACAGCAGCAACAACCCAACTCTGAAGGACACGACACCCCATGCGCTACTACTGGGCTGGATTCTGGTTCCGGTCCTTTTCAACCTGCGCCATTCTGTCGATTTGTACCCTCACTATTTCACGCTCTTGTACCCGGCTCCCTACATCGTCATTGGTATCCTCATTGCTCGGGTGACACAGTCGGTTCTCTTGTCCACCGTCCCCGTCCTTCTGATCCTGATCATTGTCGCATGGCAGGCATATTCCGTCGTTTTTCTGTTCAACTTTGTCCAGGCGCACAACACAACGGGCGGGTACGGCGTGCCGCTCCGATTCTGGAAGGAGGCGACGGATTCAGTCAGGCGAGAGGCTGCGGCTCGGGGGCTGAGAGATGTTGAAATCGTGACAGAGGGCAACGAGCCGGCCTACGACCAGATGCCGGCCATCCTTGAGTATCTGCTGCAGCCAGACCTGGAACCGCGTTTTCTGGGTGCGCATGCCGTGTTGCTGCCCCGCTCGCACGACCTCCTTTACCTGACCACGGTTGAAGATCCCTGGCTCGCCAGATACCTGGCGAGATTCGGGCGAAGCCTGGACACCCATGAACTTCCTGGTGATAGTCCGAGCGTGCAAGTGTATCTCCTGGCAACGCCCCCATGGCATGAACTGGAGGCCATCCCGCAACACGCCGAGCAGGCCACGTATCAAAACGGCGTCCATCTGTGGGGATACGATCTTCCCAGCCGGGTAGCACCCGGCCAGAGCGTCCCCCTGACCCTGTACTGGTCGTTTGAGTCTCTTGGGGCCGCCGATCAGGACAAGTCGTACAGCGTGTTCAACCACTTCGTCGATGCCACAGAGAAGAAGTGGTCCCAGGTTGACGGTCTGGCCTTTCCCCGCTACGCCTGGCGCAATGGCGACGTGCTGGCTCTGGGGTACAACGTGCCTCTGCCTCAGGACATCCCCGCCGGCGATTATTGGGTGTTGACGGGCATCTATTCGCTGAAGGACGGGCATCGGGTTCCGGCGCTGGATCAAGCCGGCAACCCCACATCCGACCCGGTACGAGTGGGCCCCGTGGAGGTGAGTCAACCATGAAGTGGCCTGGACCGTTGCGTGCGTTGGGGGCCCTGATCCGCCTAGGCGTCAACTTAAGCGCGCTAGCGACCGCCGGTCGAGTAGCCGAAGGCGTATCGAGACCAAGGGAG